>JACMRG010000086.1 GCA_014376585.1 Opitutaceae bacterium
GAAGTTCAGCACCTCCATGCTCACATTGCCCCGCTCAACGGGCAAACTGTCCTGGATTCGTTGCAGATGCGCCTCGGTCAGTTCCATTCCTCCTGCCTACACTTCTACCCCACTTTGGCAATTGTGTTAACACGCCCTAGGGGACTCACACTCGCCCGAGCATCAATTCGGAAGCAATTCTTTGCACCGCGGTGGTAGCATCGGCAAACGACAGTTACTCCGTCCGTGAAATCCCGCGGCGCTTGGATCTTGGCTAAATTGAATTAATAAAAGGCCAAACGCCCGTAGCCTTACGATCCGAAATGGCAGCCCAGCGCAACATGTTACCTCTGTTCCTGTCGGCGCCTTCCCGGCACCACTACGGCACACATATATCGATGTTTGTCATTTGGTTCTCACTGCGATAACCGCCACGCGTTGCATTCGCCCAATTCGAAGTCCGTCCGGTCCAGATTACGTCGCTCTACAGTAGCTTCGCAGGCGAACGTTGCGGGTCCGCCCTTCCGCCAGCTTTTTGAGCCGATATCTGCGGGCGTTCAATCGATCAATGCCAAGGGTCGGTTCGTGGAATTTAACGAAGTCGCTCGTCAGATGTATGCAACCGCGGGAGTTTCGGCAGATTCGCTGATCGGCAAACATGCAATAGATGACGCTTTTCCGGATTCCCGGGACCTACCCAGTTCGCAGACGATGATCCGGGCGTTAACGGAACGCGTATTCACCGAAGCCGAACGCTTTTATCCGCCGTGGGGGGTCTGGTTTGCGGTGCGGCACTTTCCTACGGCCGATGGCGGAGTGACGACGGTATTTGAAGACATCACGGCGCGCAAACGCACGGAGCAGGGGATGCGGCGGGCGACCGAAGCTGCCGACATGTTCAGTTGGGAAGTGGACGTAACGGCCGGAACCCTGGTGTGGAGCGCCAACGCACACGCGGTGCTGGGATTTCCGCGCGAATTGTTGCCCGAATCGCTGGCCGACGCTTTTGCGCTGGTCCATCCGGATGATTTGGTGGCGACGCAGAACGTGATGCAGGCAGCCATTGCAAGGAGCGATAATCTTGAAATGGAATTGCGACTCGTCCACCCGCTGACCCGCGACTTGGTATGGGTTACGTCGCAGGGGGCGTCGGTGCAAAACGTGGCTAACGGCACGGCAAGCACGCGCTATTTGGGCATCTCGCAAAATATCACCGGCAGAAAACGTCGCGAAGCGAACCTCGCCTTCCTCGCCGAGATTAGCACGACTTGGCCCGGCTTTCGGCGGCCGACGAAACCATGCAGACGGTCGGCCAGAAGATCGGCCCGTTTCTGCAGATTTCGAGCTGCGCTTTCAACGAAGTGGATGTGGCGCGGGCCGAGAGCCATGTGCGCCACGGGTGGTTTCGCAGCGACGCGCCCAATCTAGTCGGCGGCGTTTACCGCCATAGCGACTTCGCCACGGATGAATTTCACCAGGCGAATCTGGCGGGAAAAATGGTTGTGCTCGGCGACACGCATCACGATTCGCGGATCGCCAACCCGACGTCCTACGATGCGATCAATATGCGCTCGTTCGTGTCGGTGCCGTTTATCGCGGGCGGAGTATGGAAATATTTGCTCGCCGTGACGGATTCCAAGCCGCGCGAGTGGCGCGCCGACGAGGTCGAACTCATCCGTGAACTCTGCAACCGGATTTTTCCGCGCCTCGAACGCGCGAACGCCGAAGCCGCCTTACGCGGGAGTGAGCCGCGTTTCCGCGCAGCCGTGAGCGCGGTATCCAGCCTCATATGGACGGCCAATGCGGGCGGCGAAATGGAGGGAGAGCAACCCGGCTGGAGAGGGTTTACCGGGCAGACGCGAGGTGAGCTCCAAGGCCACGGCTGGGCGCAGGCCGTGCATCCCGATGACGCGCAGCCGACTCTCGATGCGTGGAAAAAAGCGGTATCGGAAAAGCGAATGTTCGAGTTGGAACATCGGGTGCGTCGCCACGATGGTGCGTGGCGGGTGTGTTCCGTTCGCGCGGTGCCAGTCAACGAGACGGGAGAGGTTCGCGAGTGGGTTGGCGTCCACACCGACATCACCGAGCGCAAGCAGGCCCACAGGCGGCTTCGCCGGCTGATTGATTCAAACGTGCAGGGCGTGATATTTTGGAACCAACAGGGCGAGATCACCGAAGCCAACGACGCCTTCCTGCGTATCGTGGGCTACACTCGGGACGATCTTGCCGCCGGGCTCATCAGTTGGGCAGCTATGACTCCACCGGAATACGTCCAACAGGACCAGCGCGCTCTGGCGGAAATCGCTGCCACGGGAGTCTGCACGCCGATTGAGAAAGAATATATCCGCAAAGACGGCACCCGCGTGCCCATCCTGGCCGGCGGAGCATCCTTAGACGACAACGCGAACGAAGGGGTGTCCTTTGTGCTCGATATCACAACCCTCAAGCACGCCGAAACCGCGCTGCTGGCGGCCCACCAGCAGCAACGCGTGCTGTCGCGCCGGTTGCTTGAGGTCCAAGAGACCGAACGCCGTCAGATCGCCCGGGACCTCCATGACGAACTTGGCCAGATTCTAACCGCTGTGAAGATCAACCTGCAAACCATCCAGCCGGCCGCTGACGGGCCGCTCGCCCCGAGCGTCGCCCTCGTGGACCGGGCACTGCAGCAGACCCGCTCACTTTCCCTCGCCCTGCGTCCGCCCCTGCTCGATGACCTCGGTCTGGTGCCAGCGCTGCGCTGGCTCGTGGACTAGCAGGCCAAGCTTGCCGGCTGCCGGGTCACCCTCGCCGCCGAGCCACTGCCGGACAGGCCGGCCCCGGCCGTTGAGACCGCGTGTTTCCGCATCGCCCAGGAAGCGGTCACCAACGCTCAGCGTCATGCCCGAGCTACTCTCATCGCCGTGGAACTGCGCCTCGTGGGCGATGAACTGCAACTCACCGTGCGCGACGATGGCACGGGTTTCGACTTGGTCGCGGCCCGCAACAGGGCTTTGCGCGGAGGCAGCCTCGGCGTGCTTGGCATGGAGGAGCGGGCCACGCTGGCAGGCGGGCGCATGGAATGGGATTCGGCCGCCGGTCGCGGCACCACGGTGCAGGCCATCTTTCCGCTTTCCCCGGCGCGGGCCAACGACAACGATCCCACCGCATGAATACCACCCGTATCCTGCTGGTCGATGACCACACGCTGGTGCGCGCCGGTATCCGGGCTCTCTTGGAAAAACTGCCGGACGTGACGATTGTGGGTGAGGCGAACGACGGTCGCGAAGCCCTTGCGCTGCTCCCGCAAGCCCGGCCCCATGTGCTGCTGACCGACATTGCGATGCACGGCCTCGGCGGACTGGCCCTTGTTGCGCAGGTCGTGCGTGATCATCCAGAAGTGAAAGTGCTGATCCTGTCCATGCACGCCAACGAGGAATACGTGATTCAGGCCCTCCAGTCCGGCGCGGTCGGTTATCTACTCAAGGATGCCGTGGCCACCGAACTGGGACTGGCCCTCGCCGCTCTCACCCGCGGTGAAACCTATCTCAGCCCGGCGATCTCCCGCCGCGTGCTCGACGCCTATCTCGCCCGCACCACGGGCGGCTCGACCGCCGCCGACCCGCTGACCCCGCGCCAGCGTGAGACGCTGCGACTTATCGCCGAGGGCAAGAACACCAAGGAAATCGCCCACGAACTCGGGGTGAGCGTGAAGACAGTCGAGACCCATCGCGCCCAGTTGATGGAACGGCTGGGCATCCATGAAGTCGCTGGGCTCGTCAAATATGCGCTCCACATGGGAATTATCGAGTGATTGGCAGGAGCCGGGGCGTTGACCATGACGCGCCCGTTGGCGGACGCGCGGCCATGAGCGGCTGAGGTCAGCGCCCTCGATCGGGCTTCAGGAGTTTCCTGAGCCCGTCTCAGGAACGGCCCAATGGCGCGAGTCTGCGCGTCCTGCGATACTGCCGGCCATGACACCGCCGGTGCGCCTCCTCCTGGTGGACGACAATCACGACTTCCTCGTGTCGGCGTCCGCGCATCTGCGCACCCGGCCCCAGCTGTCTATCGTGGGCGCAGTAAGATCGGGCGAGGAGGCCTTCACGCTTTTAAACTCCGCTCCCGTCGATCTCGTGTTGCTCGACCTCAATGTGTGCGGGTTGGACGGGCTGGAGACCACCCGGCAGTTCAAGGCCGGGCCTCGTGCGCCCAAGGTCATCATCGTCACCCTGCAGGACGCACCCGAATACCGCCGCCGCGCCTTGGCGGCAGGCGCCGACGGCTTCATCGGCAAGGCTGAGTTCACCACCGCGCTGTTTCCGCTCATCGCCACGCTTTTTCCCGCAGAAGCCCCATGACCACCTCTACCGCCATCGACCGCCGTGTCCCAAATAACCTCGCCATTCATGTCACCCACCGGGCGGACGGCCAGAAAGCGCTCGGCTGGCTCCCTAGCGGAGGTGCACGCGCGGGTCGCTCAACTGGCGCCAGACTCGGCGGAGTTCCCGATTCTACTTTCGTAGAAGATTCCATCGTGCGAAATGAGCTGTGTCTCACCGTAATCAAACAACGGCGGAACTCTGTGTTGGCTACTGAATGGCCGCCTCACCTGCAGGGACGCCATTTGGAAATGCTGGATTCATGGGAGGCCTCTATCAAACGGAAATTGGCCTGCGCCTGGATCTCACATCACTCTAAAGTTTTGCAGGCTGCGCGCTAGTCAACGCGTCGTGCGATTCTGTCGGCCGTGACACCTCCGGTGCGCCTCCCCCTGGTGGACGACAATCCCGATTTCCTCCCGTTGGCGGCCACCCATCTGCGCGCCCGGCCCCGGCTGTGCATCGTAGGCGCGGCCAAGTCGGGCGCGGAACCCCTCGCTCCTTTAAACTCCGCTCGCGTCGATCTGTGCTGCTTGGGCTCAACCTGCGCGGATCGGACGGACTGGAGACCACCCGGCAATTCAAGGCCCCACCCCGTGCGCCCAAAGTCATCATCGTCACCCTGCAGGATGCAGGAGAATACCGCTTCCTCGCGCTGGCGGCCGGGGCCGACCGCTTAATCGACAAGGCTGAGTTCACCGCCGGGCACCTCGAACTACCCTCTACCCACTGAAAACAGCGAGGAACCTCTTTTATACTGCGACCGGTCCCAGCGGCGTTGCTCCCTGCGCACGCATCCCTTGCAACTTATCGTCGTCCACGACCATAAGATTATCCGCGACGGACTCCGCATTCTCTTGGAGCGTGCCAAGCTTCAGGTGGTCGGGAGGCCGCCGACGGTGGGGCCGCGGTGACTCCGGCCCTAAAGCTCCGTCCCGATGTCGTGGCCATGGCCATGCTCGAGCTCAGCGGCATCGAGGCCACCCGCCCGTTGCGCGCCGCCGGTTTCTTCGGCGGCATCGCCATGCTCTCTTGGAGCAACGAGCGTCGTCCGCGACGGTCTGGCCAGGGTGTAAGCGGCCCTCCCGGAAATCTCGCGGTCTATGTCCGGCCGGTTGCTGGTGTCCCCGCCCGGCACGCGGCCCGCCGGGGGATGGATACCACGAAGTTCAGTCGGGATAATCATGCGGCCCGGGGAGAAGCGGCCAAAGCCCGCGACATCCCCCTCAGGTGGCTGCGGTCCCCTTTCGTCAATGACTCGTTCTTCCCCGCGCGCAGCTACTCTGTCAGGATCGCATCGAGAATCGCGTGGGTCCCGTAGCGCACCGCGTCCGTCGTCGGCAAACCCGTCGCCGCCGCGGTCGCCGCGATCTCGGCGCGCGCGGTCGCGTCGTCGAGACCCCAGGTGTTGAGCGCGATGCCCATCACCCGCGCGGGCGGCAACGCGCCGGCCGCCCTCGTCACCATTTCGTAGAAATCAACGACATCCCTGAGCGGCGGAATCGTGATGTGGGGAAATGCGTGGAGGGTCTTCATGCCGGCCTTGTGCACGAGCACGAGGTGCGTCGGTTGCGTGCCGCGCAGCAGCGGCAGCGTGGCCGTGGAAGCCGGGTTCAACATCGAGCCCTGACCCTCGATCCAGAGCACGTCGTTAGTCGGCCCGTGCAGCATCAGCTCGGCCTCCACCGCGCCGCACGCGTAATCGACGCGCACCGCATCGAGGCACATGCCGGAACCGCAGATCATCATGCCGGTCTGGCCGGTCCCGATAAAGGCCGACCGCACTCCACGCCCGCGCGCATCGCGATCAAATTCGAGCGCGGCCGTCATCTTACCGATGTTCATATCGGTGCCGACGAAGAGCACGCGCTTGCACGCCAAGTTACGCGCGGACGCCGAGCCGGGTTTTAATCCCGCGGGCTCGCGCCGCATATCCCAAACATAGACGCCAGGCTTCACCGCCGCTGCTATCTCGGGGTCTGAAATCAATGGCGTGTGGCAACCGTTCCACAGCGAGACCCCACCCTTGATCGCCGTGCGCAAATCCGGCCACCACTCCTCACGCACAATGCCGCCACTCGGTGAAATACCGATCGCCAGCGCCGTCGGCCGGCTCGCGAGCGCCTCTTCCGCGCTGGCGACGACCAGGATATCCGGCACATCCGGCATCTTGCTCACTTCGCGCAGCGAACGGCCCGCGGTCTCGCGATCAATCACCGCCACGACCTCGGCGCCGCGGTAGCGCAGCAGCGAAAGGCCGGTCTTGCCGTGCCGCGTGGAGAAACCTCCGTGTTGCAGAATGGCCAGCCGCTGGGACTGGCTGATGATTTCAGGCGTAGGATCACTCATGATGGGAAACTCCAAACCCGGGTTGGGCGGAAAGCCGCAGGCGACCGGCGATCAATTCGGCGCCACGGAAGGCGTCGTCCTCGAGGTTAAGGTGACTGTCGAGATCGAGGTAATCCACGAGCCCGCCCAGCTGCGCGCCGGCGGTATTCGCGAGTGCGCTGTTACCGTAGCAACCGACCAAAATCTTTAGGCCATGCGCCCGCGCGGTGTGCACGAGCCGCAGCGCGCCATCAAGGCCGCCGCACTTCATGAGCTTGATGTTGATGCCGTCGATGCTGCCGGCGATGCGCACTAGCTCTTCGGCGGTCCGACAGCTCTCATCGACGATCAGCGGAATCGTCATCGTCGCCCGCAGCGCCGCGAGATCCGCCTCCTGCCCGCGCGGCAACGGCTGCTCCAAATGATCCACTCCGCGCTCCGCCAGCCACGCCGCCATCTCAATCGCCGTGGCCAACGACCAACCGCCATTCGCATCCACGCTCACGCGCATCCCCTTTGGAATCGCCGCCTGCACGGCCGTAAACATCGCGCGATCCGCCTCCGCGCCGGCCTTCGATCCCAGCTTCACCTTGAACGCACGCACGTCGCCTGACTCCAGCCACTGCTTCACGCGATTCGCCGCCGCCGCCGGTTCCGCGATGCCAATCGTCACCGACGTCAATGGTCCGTCGGTCGCGGGCAAACCCAACAACCGCCACACCGGCTGCCCGAGCCGTTTCCCGAGCCAGTCATAAAGCGCCAAATTCACCGCCGCGATGAGCCCCGAGGGCGCGCCTTCCGCGCGCAGCCGCAGATCAATCGCCACGCGCTCCCACGCCGTGGCTTTTTCCAACCAACCGCGATGCGCCCCCAGCGCCGCCGTGAGCACATCGAGCGTCTGCGGACGCTCGTCGATGGTAAACGGCACCGCCTCGCCCCACCCCTCCGCGCCCTCTTCGCTCCACCGCACCCACAGCACCGTGGTGTGCGTGGACGTGCCCCGGCTGATGGTCAGCGGCACGCGTTTTTTGAAAGTGAGAATCTGATGGTGGAGGCTGGGCATGGAAAGCTGGTCGGTGAGTTTTCCGAAGCGGGCTTCGGGTGCAACGTTCCTATCCTACCGCATACCCTGACTCACGCGCATCGGCGGTTCCCCCGATTGTGCTTCCTGCACGCGCGCTCTCGACTCGCCCTCGGCCCACGCGTGCGCGAGCCTGCCGCCATGCCACGCCCGCGCGCCTCCCTTCCCGCCCTGAAGGTGGACGACCGCCTCGGCCCGCTCATCGCGCTACTGCACAGCGCCGTCGATCTGGACGCTTTCTGGCGCTCCACCCTGCACCTCCTTAGCGCGCTCGTGCCGCACCACTCGTGCAGCCTGCTCTACGGCATCGTCAACCCGCACCGCCTCAACGCCCGCCATCACATGCCCGGCGCGCGGTCGGAACGGCGCTCCGTGGCGAACCTCAATATCGTCCAGGATTTTCTCGCGCGGCATCCGGGTATTGAGGGCTACACCTTCGCCCAAGTCCTCGCCGAAGATCCGACCGCCCACGAACGCCAGCTCGCCCAACAAAGCCGCAAGCTCGAGGCGTGGAACGATTTTGTGCACCTCGCTTTCTGGGACGGCTCGCGTCCCGACGCCATTCTGAGCGTTCGCCGCAGTCGCACCCAGGGCCCGTTTACCCGCGACGAAACCGCGCTGCTCTTCAGCCTCCATCCGGTGATCGAGGCCGGCTTGCAGCGTCTGCGCCGCCTCGCCGAGGAGCGCAGCCAGCACCTCAGCATCGCGCGCTTCCTCGCCGAGATTCCCGTGCCCGTCCTCTTTTTGGACGCCCAACTTAAACTCATCTACGCGAGTAACGAAGGCTACGCCGCGTGCGCCGAATGGAACTACGGCCAAAAATCCGCCCGCCGGCTCAACCCCCGCCGCAACTTCGCCCTTCCCGCCGCCCTCGCCGCCGCCTGCCAAAAACTTAGCCACGCCCGCGCCGCCACTCCACGGGATCGGCGACTGCGCGTCCCCCACCCCAGCAATTCCCAACTGGCCGCACAGATCGAGAGCGACCGGCCACACGCCTCGACGTGGGCGCGCCCGGTTTATCGCGTCTCCTTTCTCGTCGAGCGTAGCATCGATGCCGTGCCGCTCTCGTCCAAGACCGCGACCCTCGCGTTACTCCAGCGCCTCACCGCGCACGAACGTCGCGTCGCGCTGCTCGCCACCGAAGGCGGCAACAACCGCACGATTGCAGCACGCCTCGGAAAATCCCCACGCACCGTCGAGTGCCAGCTCACGGAAATCTACCGCAAGCTCGGCGTGAAAAACCGCGTCCAACTCACGCGCGCCCTCGTCTAAATTTCAACCGCTCGCGGACAATCCGCGCGCAGCCGCTATTTCACCGGCACATAATCCCCGGGCGAAAAAGCTGGCGTCGTGATCGCGTAAAATTCCAGCGCCGAGTCCGCCGCCGCCGTGAGCGAATGCTTCGCCCCCGGCCGCAAAACCACCACCGAGCCCGCCTGCACCTGCGACGTCTCGCCCTCGACCACGACCACCCCGCGACCCGAGATGATGAGGAAATATTCTTCGCCGATCTTGCAGTAGCTCATCCCGGTGCCTTTGCCCGGCTCGAGTGTGAACCTCGCCACGCTCGTCCGCTCTGTCTTTCCGATTCCCACCCGGCCGATCAATTCCCGCAGCGTCACACCCGGCGCCATCGTGATGGGCGCGACCGCTTCCGGCGTGAACACGCTCGGACCAACCAGCACCGCCGGCATCACCGCAGCACTCGCCGCCGCCGCGGGCCGCGTCGCCAACTCCGCGCGCGTCAGTTTGGCGATCAGCGCCTTCCGCGCCGGATACGCCTTCTGCAACTCATCGCGGTAGCCCGGCTCGAAATCCGCGTAATCAAAACCCGGCGCCATCGTCGTGCCGAAGAATCCATACGCCTCGGGCGTGGCCTTGATCGGCCGCGCGCCCATCCACACGCCGGCAGGCACCGTGAACTGTGGGTGCTGCCCGGCGAGCACATCGACGCCGAGCACCACCACTTCATCGCGCCCGTCCGGATGCAGCAGGAGCAGCTCGATGGGATCGCCAATGTGAAAATGCCAGAGCTCATCCGTCTTGAGTTTGTGCATTGCCGAAAAATCCTCGCGCGTCACCAGCGCGTAGATCGCGCCGCCCAGCGAACGCGGCGAACCGTAACGCGGCGGCAGCGCCTCGCCCGCAATCTTTTCCGTGCTGCCGTAAGTGACATGAAACCATGCCCCTTCGAACGGAATCTTCTCCATCTTGTAATGGTCGATTAATTTTTTGGCCGGGCCCACCGGCGCCGCCGAACTCGCGGCGCACATGCCGATACACGCCAACGCGACCACTATCCATTGCTCGGGAGAAAAGATCATGCGCCGGGATGGCCGATTTATTTCCTGATGGGGAGCGTTTTCTTTTTCACCCTCTACCAAGGCGCCCGGCCGAACTGCCGCCCATACTCCGCCGCGATGGTCCGCAAATCCTCCGCCGGCACCCGGGGTTGCTCACGCAGTTGGCGAATCCAGTGCCGCGCCGCCGCCTCGTCGCCGGCGCCAATGGCATGCCGCGCGAGTGCGCCCAGCGCCAGCGGATGCCCCGGCTGAACCGCCAGCGCGCCCTTGAGTTCCACCACCGCCTCGTCGAGCCGCTCCTCGCGAAAATAGATCATCGCGAGGTCGATGTAACCCGTGGCTTCGTTGGGCCGCAGCCGCTGCGAGGTTTTTAACTCCGCGATCGCCTCGCGGTGCCGGCCGGCCCGGCCCAGACGTTGACCATAGGTCTGGTGCAACGCCGCCGACTCCGGGCAACGCGCCAATCCCGCCGCCAACGCCTGATCTCCGCGCACCGTATCGCCCATCGCCGAGAACAGAAACACCAGCAGCGCCCACGCATCCGAATCACCCGGCTCCAGCTCCACCGCCTTTTCCAACTGCGCTCGCGCCGCCGCGTAGTCGCGCAGTTCGAGGAGAATTTTTCCCAACTGCCGGCGATACGCCGCCGCCTGCGGCGCGAGCGTGATTGCCCGCGCGAGCCAGCGCCGCGCGGAGACCGTGTCGCCGGCAAAATTCGCCTTCGAGGCCGCGACACTCAGCAGGTAAGGATCGTAGCAATCGTCGGCCAGTTGATCCCGCCAGGGATCGGGCAGCTCGGTGAACTCCTTTTTCCCGATCATCGCCCGCAACGCATCCGCGCCCGGTTTATCCCCAAAGTGCTCGCGCACCGTCACGAGCAGCGAAAGCCCGCCGATAAAATCCGGATGCACCGCCACCGCCCGTTCCAGGTGCTCGCGTGCCTTGGCCCAATCGCCAACGACCAGCGCCGCTTTCATCAAACCCAGCAGTGCGAACGGCTGATCCGGCGCGCGCGCGAGCACCGCTGTGTAAGCCTCGACCGCCGCCGCGGTTTGATTCGTTTTCAACCGCACATCGCCGAGCCGCAGCCGCGCCGGCGCGTAATCCGGCGCCCGCGCCACCGCGCGTTCAAACGCGGGCCGCGCATCTTCCAAGCGCCCAAACTCCGCGAGGATGACCGCCTGCAAATGCGGCCACCGCGCCTCGCCGCGTTCTAGCCGCTCGAGGCCGGCGAGACACTGCAATGCTTCGTTATAAAAACCGTTGGCATGATACAGCCGGCTCAGCTCCGCCAGCCCTCCAGCAGCGCTCCACCCGCCACGCGCCCGCTCCTCTCCCGCCGCAATCCGGACTTCGAAATCGCCCGACCATGCGCTCAAGACCGGCCGCACCGGCACGCTCGCTCGCGCGATCTCGCTCCGACTTATCGCGCGCCAGCCGAAACCGGCCACCAACGCGGCGACGACGAGCCCGCCCCCCAGCCACAACCAACGGCGACGCGGGCGGGCTGCGCTCATGGCTTCGCCTTCTGCCGCCAGAGCGTCACGCGGCTCATTTTCTCGTAAGGCGGAAACGCATAGACCCCGCCCGTGACGATCGCCGGCCGGCCCGAGCCGTCGAGTTCGCCGACCGCGCAGGTGATGAGCTGCGTCGGTGCGTGGGCCAAAATCTTCTGCGTAAAGTTCATAGCCCCGTCGTTCTCGAAAACCACCAGCGCCGGCGCAGCCGGATTTTTCCAGTCGCCGAATCCGCTCACCGCCACGATGTCCATCGCCCCGTCGCCGTTGAGGTCGGCACCGACAGGACTGTAGGCGCCGGCAAGATCGCCGATGCGGTGGTATTTGAAAAAGCCGCCTCCGAGGTTTTCGAGCCACTGCAAGCCGTGCCACGGCCGCTTGCCCGGGTCGGCGTAACCGAAGCCGTCGCCGTTGCTGTAGAGGATATCGGGCCGGCCATCGCGGTTCAGGTCGCACAGGCTGATGCCGCTGCTGCCGAAATCCTCGTTGGTGGAGCCAAACAGTTTCTTCGACGTGAAATTGCCGCCGCCGGTATTCTCAAAGAGGTAGATCTCCTCCCACTGCTGCGAGACGACGGCCACGATGTCGGGCGTGCCGTCGCCGTTCATGTCGGCCACGCACACGTTGATCGCGCCGGAAAGACTGAGGAGAATGTGACTCTCGAACTGCCAGTTTCCGAGGTTTCGCATCCACCGAATCTCGCCCTGGTCATAGCCAAACTGCGCCACCGCGAGATCGAGTTTCCCATCACCGTCGAAATCACCCGCCCGCACATCGGTAACGCGGGCGATGTGTTCGGCGACGATGTGCTTGGTGAAGACCCCGTGGCCGTCGTTTTCCAAAATCACCACGGCGCCAATCTTGTCGTTGTTGGGAAAAATCTCGCCCATGCAGGCCACGAGGAGATCGAGGTCGCCATCGCCGTCGAAGTCCACCGCCTCGACGTGCGCGACGCCGGGCAAGCCGGCCATCAGCACCTGCGGCGCGGCGAAAACTCCCGGCGCGGTCTGACGCAGCCAGACGACGGCGTTGAGTTTCGCGTCACAAAACAGGATGTCGGCGCGACCGTCTTTATCGAGGTCGAGGATGGTGACGTGCGTGGTCCAAGGCTTGCCCTCGACGGGGCCAGCCACTTCCTGCGCGGTGAAACGTGCGACGTCTGCGGTCGCCGTATTTTTTTGCACGACCACCGGCGGCGGGAGCGCCGCCTCGCGTGTGCAGCCGGCGGTGAGAAACGCGCACGTGGCGGCGATCAACGCGAGACCAAGCGGCGGGGCGGCCAGAGGGAATCTCATGGCAAAAGTGTCGGGCCACGCGGCGGGATGCGGCAAGGGAAAGTCATGTTGAATCGACGCGTTCTGAGGTAGGGCGGCCTTCAGTCCGCCCAGTTTGGTTCGGAGCAAGGCGGACTGAGGTCCGCACTACTGCGGCACATCACCGCGTCTCACGAATCGTGGTTAACGCCACAAAAAAGTCCGGCGATCGGAGACCGCCGGACTTGGAAACTACCCAGCCGAATAAAGTCTCGGCGGGCTGGGCACTATCGCGCGACTAGAACTCGAACGTGTTCGTGAGGCTGATCACGCGGGGCTCGGGGATCTTGTAGGCGGCGGGCGAGCCGTCGGGCTGGACCGTCACGGGGATCAGTTTCTTCGTGGCAAAGAGGTCGCGCACATTCAGCTGAACGCGCCAATTAATACGCTTCGTGATCGCGTGGCTGTAGCCGATCCACATGTCGAAGGTGTGCTCGCGGGGGCCGTAGTAGGGATTGCCCACATCGTAGCCGTCCTTCGCCGCGTTGAGGCGGAAGCCGGTGACGTTCTTGTCCTGCCAACGGTAGCTGCCGCCGAGGCTCGCGCCTTTAAGCAGACCCTGGCTGAAATCATAGTTAGCCACGGTGTTGAAGCGCCAGGGGCGCAGCTCGGGCACGTTGCTGTTATTGAGGGCGAGCGCGAGTTTGTAGGCGGGGTAGGTCTCGTTATTGAACTTGTCGCGCACGGTGCCACCGGAGCCGAGGTCGAGCGCCCAGTTGCCGCCGCCCCACATGCGCATGTCGCCGAGGGGGCCCTGGTAGTCCTTGTAGCGTTGGTCGATCCACTCGGAGTAGGCCTTGCCGATGTTGAGGCGTTTAGCGTCGGTCTTCGACGCGTTCATGGCGATGTTGAGGCCTTTGACCGGATTAATCGCGAGTTCGAATTCGGTGCCTTGGGAGAGCGTGTCACCGGTGACGGCGACGCTGTTCATGCTCCAACTGCCGCCACCGGTGGCGTAATCGGTCATGCCCCAGGCGTCCTGCATGGATTTCGGGATGGGGTTGCTATTCCAGGCTTCGACCGACTTGCGCATGGTCGTGTATTGATCGTCGATGCCGGCTTGGGTGTAGCCCTTGGAAGCGTCGGCCGGATCGATTTGGTATTGGCGGGCGGGCTCCCAGCGGAGGACCTTGCCGGCGCCGTAGGGCGAGGAGGCGGAGGTGGTGCCGAAATTTTCCCACGAGTCGTAGCCTAGACCGGCGATGTCGCGGCCGATGCGCTTGGCGTGGACGTTGCCCCAGGCTTCACCGGCGCCGATGAGGTAGGAATTGCTCAACTCGCCCGAGAGCGTGGCCGTGGAGACGGCGGTGCGATAGCGGTTAACTTTGAGGGCGATGCGGCCTTCAAGCGCAGAGAGCGTGAAGCCGTAGTCCTTGGTCTCGCCGGTGGGCGAGGCGACGCGATTACCGAGAATATCTTTGCGCGACGCGTCGGGCTGGAAGTTGGCCGACTTGCTGTAAAAGAGGCTGGCATTCATCCCCAGCGGGAGTTTCGAGGCGAGCGACTTGGGCAGATGGCCGACGAGGCTGTAGGTGTGGGTCTGGCCGGTGACGTTGCTGTAGAGGCGCTCCTTGCTTTTACCGGTGCTGGTTTCGGACTGGCCGGAAGGCAGGCGCCACTCGGGATCGGCGTAGTTGGTGACGAGGCCGTTGACCTTGTTAGGCGAACCGGCGTCGAAATTCTCAGCGACGTCTTTGCGCCACCCGACCATGGGGACGAGGTTGCCGTCGAAGAGATAGCCCTGCCAGACGAAGGTCTGCGACGTGATCTCGTCCTTCGCCTTTCTGGCCTGCGTGTAGGGCCGCGTGGCTTCGTTGAACGCATTGCTGTTCGGATTCACGATCGGCAGCGCGTAGTTCACGTAGGTCTGCGAAACGGTGTTCCAGTTCTTGATCGTCGTGCTGGTGGCTTCCTGGCGGGCGGTGATCGGCGCGAGGTTGAGCCCCGAGGCGGAATTGACGTTGGTCAACGGGCCCGAGAGGTAGGTCAACGTGGCGGCGTCGCGCGACGCCTGGCCGACGGAGGCGGCGGCGGCTTGCGCGTAGCCGGTGCCGACGAACCAGTTGTTCCAGCTGAGGTTGGTCGTCTCGGCGGACTGCTGCGAACCGCTCCACGTCGCCACATGGCGGCCGAGGAAGCGCGTGATGAGGCTGTCTTTTGCGAGCACATCTTTGAAATCGAGTTCGCCGAAAGCGGTGCCGCGAACGGATTCGCGGATGCGATGCGTGCTGCCACTGCCGGCGGAGCCGCCGCCGCCGATGACCATGGCGCGGCCGACGTTGGGATTGGGCGAGCCGTCGATCAGCGTCTTCATGATATCGACCGTGATGGCGGCCGCATCCCAGGCTAGGAAGTTGCGCCAACCCCACTTCGTATCCTGGTGGTCGTAGGCCAACTCGAAGCCGAGTTTGTTGTCCATGAACGTCTGGTTCAGATTCAGATTGTAGGTGTCAAACTCACTGGTGTTGCTGCGATTTTTACCCTCGATGAGCTTGTTGTAGAAATCGAAAACCGAGGCGTCGGTGAGCGACTTCGCCTTGTAGGGGCTGATCGCGTAACCGGGCAGGCGCTGGTTTTGCGCGATGTTGTTATAGGTCGTGATGCCGCGGTAGGAGCCGTTGGAGGGATCGTTGCTCGTGGTGGGCTGGCCGGTCGGATAGCTGTAGGGGCTGGCGGCGAAGGCGATACCCTGCGTAGAGCTGCCGGGATCGGAGAACGTCACGATGTTGCCGTCGTAGATGCGGCCGCCGGCGGCGCCCACGTAGGGGCTGTAGCGGGCGTTGGTGCGGTCCGTGACCTCGCCGATGTTCTGCCAGTTATACGTGGCCTTGTTCATCGCGGTGAACCACGGCGTGATCGCGTCGATGGGCGGCGTCGCGCGGGGGTTGATGCCGTTGATCGTGCCGGTCTCGGCGTTGGCGCGAAACGAGGTGTGAGCGCCGTTCTTCGAGAAAAACTTCGGCTCGTAACGCAGCGCGCCGAACACGCGGTGGTCATCGCGGAAGGCGGGCTTCTGTTTGTATTTGGTGTCGTCGCGCACGGCGGCGAGGCGCACGGCCAGTTCGTTCTTGAGCACCACCTGGTTGAAGTCGCCGCTGGCGCGCGTGGAGCCGAGGTCGGAAACCTGCAACTCGACTTTGTTGCTACTCTTGAAGGCCGCAGTGTTGACGCTGCTGTTGATGATACCGGCGGGCGAGCCGATGCCGAAGAGGATCGAGTTGGGCCCGCGCTGGAGATCGACGCGGCCGACGTTGTAGGAATCCCACGGAATATCCGTGAGGAAGAAATCGCGGAGATTGTCCGCTTCCGCGAGGCCGCGCACGCGGGTGTTGGCCACGGGCTTCGTGTAGGCGCCGTCGGCGATGATGCTGCCGTCGCCGCCCCCGACGAAGTTGCCGCCCTGGCCGGCGACCTCGGTGCTGGTCGTATAAACGAGCAGATCGGCGGAGTTCTTGGAATTGGTGTCTTGGAGAAATTTCGCGGTCACCACCGAGATGGCGGAGCCCACGTCTTTCAGCTCGGTGCGCAGCCGGGTGCCTGCGAGCGTGTTCTTCGCCGTGTAGCCGGCGTCCTCCGTCGCATCGACGAGGAAGGGCGAGAGCGCGATGGGCTTTTCGTCATCGGCCGACTTCATGTCGGTGGCCGCTGGGGTGGTTTGCGCCGAAAGGCGCCCCACGGTGACAAGACAGAGTGCGGAGGTGAGCGCATAGGCTCCCACTCGCGTGAGCAATCGATTCATAGTTATACGGGCTGGGGGTTAAGTGCTAAACGGGCCGCTCGGCGGACCGGTTTGAATCCTGCGTGGATTCGGGGGTAGACAGGTTGAGACTATCCTATCTGCACGCGTCCGTGAATGAGTTCACTTGCACAGCAATTGAGTTATATTGCCGCCGCATTTACGCTGCGCCTAAGGGAAAAGGCCTAGTGCTGACCACCGCTGCTCCATGCTGATTGAGCATCTTTAATCCGCGTGTTTTTCCGGTATATGCCCGGAGAATCGCCCGTGAGCCGCTTGAACAGCACACACAGATATTCCACGTGCTCGAAGCCGGTGAGCTCGGCGATTTTCTTCAACGGGAAATCGGTCTCGGTGAGCAGCTGGCGAATTTTTGCCACCTGCACGCGACGGATTTCCGCCTGCGGCGAGCGGCCCAGAAAATGGCGGAATTTTTTCTCCAACTGGCTGCGCGAGGCAAAGGCGTGTTTGCTGACCTCCTCCACCTTGATGCCCGTGCACGCGTGCTCGCGGATGTAGTTCAACGCCGCCGCCACGTTGCGATCATGGATGGCGAGCGCATCGGTGGAGAGCCGCGTAACGACACCCAGCGGCTCGATGCGCTGGTCGAAATTCGCGGGCGGACGGCCCTCGATGAGACCGGCGAGCACCTCGGCGGCTTGGTAACCCGACTGGAAAGCATTGGGCGCGACGCTCGAGAGCGCGGGGTGCGCGAGTTCGCAGCGGATGGGATCGTTGTTCACGCCGAGGATGGCGACATCCTCGGGCACGAGAATATTGCAGGTGTGCGCAGCGGTGATGAGCTGCTGCGCCCGCATATCATTGCACGCCATGACGGCCACCGGCTTGGGCAGGCGCTTGAGCCAGTCGCAGAGCGAGGCGATCTGCTCGACATCCCAACTCGGCGTGAGATCGCCGGGATAATTGACGTCGAACAGCTCGCACTTTTTCCCCGCCAGCCGCAGCGCCTCGAGGTAGCCATCGCGGCGCTCACAGGACCAGCCGTCGTTGGCGAATCCGCTGTAACCGAAATGCTGGTAGCCGCGTTCGATGAAATGCTCCGCGCCGAGGTGGCCGAGCGCGATGTTGTCGGGGCGGATCTTCGGCACGCCGGGGAATGGCTTGGTGTCATTCAGATCGACCAACGGGATTTTTCGCTCGGCGCAGGCCGCGACGAGCGCGGGCGTGGTGTGCCGGCTGATGACACCGTCCCATCGCTTGCTGCGCAGCCAGAATTGATCGGTCTCGACGCGCGCCTGATCGTCGTGAAACGCCGTCCACAATTGGTGCGTGCGCTCGTAGTGCGCGATGCCCTTCAGCATGACCATGCTCTCTTCAAAGCGGGTCAGAAAAATCAGCAACACCTCGGGCCTCATGCCATGACGCTGCTTGCCCCGGCTACGGGAATCAAGCGCGGCGCGCCCCGCGCTCAAGCGAGGGTCGCCGCCGGCGCGGCCTGCTCCCGTCGCGCCTTCAAGTCGGCCTCGATAACAGTGACCCTGGCCTCATCGAGCGGATAAAAAAGCACGAGGACGATTGAGACGACGCCGATGGCCGCCGGGATCACGCTCATCAGCAAAACCAGGCCGTGCAGCGAGCCAGGCGTCTGCTCCACGTTGGGGACGAAGCCCACGCTGTGCATCAGGCCGAGCGCCACCCACGCGCCGATTGCCCAGCCCTGTTTCTGTGAAAAAATGGATACGGAAAAAACCAAGCCCGTGGCGCGCCGGCCCTTTTTCCACTCGGCGTAATCGGCCGTGTCGGCATACATCGCCCAGAGCAGTGCACTGAGGGGACCGCCGGTGAGCGAGCCCAGCAGATTGATCCCGAAGATGAGCAGCAACTGGTCGGGTTGCAGAAAATAAAACGATGCGGTCGTCGCGATCGCCACGACGAACAGCGCGACGAAGGCCACCTTCCGCCCGACCATCCGCGCTACGAACGGCACGAGGATCACGCCGATGAGCGAGGCGAGCTGGCCGCTGGTGTTGAACACCGAGACGAGCCCCTCGAGGTGCCACTCCTGCGTGCCGCCGAACTTGGGCAGCCACGCGGGCAAGGTTAGCGTCTGCGTGCCGACATAATATTTGAAATAATGCACGGTCACGCTGCTCCGCACCGCCACGAAGAGGATGAAGGTGATCGTGGTCGCGAGGAGGATGAGCCACGGGCCGTTCGTCACCAGATCGCGCAGATCCTGAAGGACCGAGGTCTTCTGCGCCGGCGGTGGCAGGACGCGCTCGCGCGTGTTGAAAAATGTGATGAGGAAAAAAATCCCCGCCGCCACGCCGATCACCACGAACGAGAGTTGCCAGCCACGCGCGTCGTTGCCGGCGCCGAGGATTTTCGACATCGGGAGGAGCGTAGCCGAAACGATCATGCCGGCGCTAAAGGCGAACACGAACTTGATGGAGGAAAGCGTGGTGCGCTCGTTGGCGTTGGGCGTGATGACGCCGAGCATCGCCGTGTAGGGGATGTTGATCGCGGTGTAGAGCAGCATGAGCGCGTTATAGGTAACCCACGCCCAGATGAGTTTTCCCGAAGCCGCGAAATCGGGCACGGTGAAGGTGAGCACGCCCATCACGGCGAAGGGCACGCAGAACCAGAGCAGGTAGGGCCGGAATTTCCCCCAGCGGGTCTGCGTGCGGTCGGCGAGCATGCCCATGACCGGATCGAAAAACGCATCCACGCTCCGGCTGAGGCCGATCATCGTGCCGGCGGCGACTGCGGCGATGCCGAACACGTCGGTGTAGAAATACGTCAGATACACCATGAACGTCTGCCAATAGAGCACGGAGGCGAGGTCGCCGAAACCGTAGGAGATTTTTTCGGAGAGCCGGAGTTTTTGGGTTTCGCTCATCAGGTTCGGGGTTGGGGTAAGCAGGAGCCGGGCGGCCGGGGCGGAAAAGGGGTTCGCGCCGTCAGTAGCTATCGACCAGCGAACGATACGAGACCGCTCGCTGCAATTTTTTCAGAGTCTGTGGTTGGGCGAGTTCCAAAGTGATCGTCTTGGCCTCATCCGGATAGAGTTCGAAATAATTGTCGCTCGCGAGGTAGGTAATGCCAGGCAGATCGAAGGCGAGGCGATGCTGAAATCCCGTCGATAGGAAGGTCGCCGTCGCCCGTCGCGGTGACTCCACGTGAAACGTCGCCGTCGTCTTCGGCTTCGGTAAATCGAGGAACCGCGGCGCGGTCAGAAACACCGTATCCTCACTCACGCAGCGGCCGTCGAGGTCGAGCGCGATGCGCAGGTAGAGATGATCGCAGCCGTGTTTCGCCAGCGGCTGGGCGAGGTTGAGGGTTTTCTGGCGCACGCTTTCGCCCGGACGCAGTGCGACCCGTTCCCGCCCGCTCAACAGCACGCGACCATCGAGGTGAAACAGATCCCACCGCAGCTCCCCTGCGCCGCGCTCGGGCGCGTCATAAACCGTGTAGAGGTGAACCGCGCGCACCGTGCTCCGGCGGTAATTACCGATGATGGCCGTCTCGCCTCCGGGCACGTGCGCGGCCACGAGTGCGGGGGCGAAAAAGCGCCGCGCGGCGTGGTGCAACGCGCGCCAACGGCCGGTGAACTCGATGGAGCTCCACGAAGCGACGGGCCAGCAGTCGTTGAGCTGCCAGTAGAGCGCGCCCATGCAGTGCGGCATCAACCGGCGGTAGTGCTCCACGCCGGTCTGCATGCAATACGCCTGGTTAAGCTGCGAAAGGTAGATGAGGTCGGCCTGCGATTTCGGGAAACGGTAGCGCCGCGACACGTAGTCCAGAATGACCTGGTTGCCGCCGCGATTTTTCTGATGGTTCTCCATCGCGGGGCCGAAGACGTTGTCCGCTCCGGTCGCGCAAAACGTGGCCTGAGTCTCGGGCGAACTGTAACTCTGCATGCCGAACTCGGAGACAAAGCGGAAGCGCCAGCGCTCGTAATCTTTTACCGGATTCCGCCGGTGCCAGACATCCCAGAAATGGGTGTCGCCGCGTTTTTCGCCGGCGGCGTGGTCGTGCCCGTGATCGCCGTCGCCGCGGTATTGCGACGAGGGCCAGTAATCCGTCACGCCGTCGTGCTGCGCGACGGCGGCGGGCAACAGCCGGTGAAAGAGCGCGTCGTAGTCGCGCCGGCGCTTCGGCTCGCGCAGCAGCTCGACATTGAGCTGCTCGATCTCGTTGTTGCCGCACCAGAGCGCGAGACAGGCGCGGTGCCGCAGCCGGCGCACCTGCTGCCCGGCCTCGGTGCGCACGCTGCGCCGGAACGCGGCGTCGCCGGGATACAGCGAGCACGCGAACATGAAATCCTGCCACACGAGCAGCCCGAGCTGGTCGCACACGTCGTAGAATTCCTCACTCTCGTAGATGCCGCCGCCCCACACGCGGATCATGTTCATGTGCGCGGCGGTCGCACTGCGCAGGTCGCGCGCATATTGCTCGCGGGTGAGCCCAGCGACGAAGCTGTGCGCCGGAATCCAGTTGGCGCCCTTCGCGAAGATCGCGCGGCCATTGACGACAAATTGAAACGTCTCGCCGGCGGCATCGGCGTGCCGGTCGAGTTTAATGGTGCGCAGACCGAGGCGGCGCACCCAGCGCCCGAGGCGGCTGCCGTCGGCGCGGAGCACTTCGATCTGGAGCGTGTAGAGCGGCTGCGCGCCTTGGCCGTGCGGCCACCAGAGTTGCGGATGCTCGATGCTGATCTGCGGCCCGACGCCCTCGGCGATCAGGAGCGAGCCGAGCGTGAGGCGCCAGTGGAGGCCGGCCTTGGGCTCCGGCCGGGCGAGTTCCGGTGCGAGCGCAAGGGTGACGCCGCCATCGGCCGCGTGGTGTTGGGTGACGCGCACACTTTCGAGCCGGTTGCCCGTCCACGCTTCAAGCCGAAGATCGCGCCAGATGCCGGCGGTGACGAAGCGCGGACCCCAGTCCCAGCCAAACTGCGAGGCCTGTTTGCGGATGACTTGGGAGCGGCCGACCGGGTCGTTGAACTCCACGGGCCGGTGACCGCGGCGATGCGTGCGGATGTAATCCAACGCGCTGCCGAAGCAGATCGTGAGCTCGTTGCGGCCGATGCGCAGGTGCGATTTCACGTCCCAGCGGTAGCCAGTAAACATGTTCTCGGTGCGCGCGATCTCCACGCCGTTGAGCTGCACGGTGGCGACGGTATCGAGGCCGTCGGCGACGAGTTCGACCACCTTCTCCGCGAGCAGGCCGGCGGTGACGTTGAAAGCCGTGCGGTATTCCCAGTCGCGCGCCTCGATCCATTGTAGCGCGGTCTCATTGGTCCCGTGAAACGGATCGGGGATCAGTCCGAGGCGCCGCAGATCGGTGTGCACGCAACCCGGCACAACCGCCGCGCGCCAGGAAGCGCGCGCCGTGGCGTCACGAAATTCCCACGGGGTCGTGGCGAGGGTGAGCGATTGCATGGGGCAAAAGGGGCGAAGCGGACTTTGCTGACTGCGGGCACTTGCGGGGTAACAAGCGCCCGATTTTTTTGCCGGAGCGAAGGCGGTTGATGAAGAGATTAAACTAGTGGAGTCCGGCACCGCCGGAGCGGATGAGTTCACGATACCAATGGAAGGAATCTTTCGGCGTGCGCTGCTGCGTCTGGAAATCGACATGCACGAGGCCGAAGCGGTCTTTGTAGCCTTCGGTCCACTCGAAGTTGTCCATGATCGACCAATAAAAATAACCGTTCACCGGCACGCCCTCGTCCACGGCGCGACGGATGGCGCGGAGGTAGCGCGCCATGAAATCAATGCGCTGCGGATCGCGCACGCGGCCGTCGAGCTGGACGAAATCGGTCTGGCAGTAGCCGTTCTCCGTAAACACGAGCGGCAGGCCGTAACGCTCGGTCTGAAAACGCGCCGCCCAATAAGCCGCGTCGGGCGCGACCGCGAGCCACGACAAACTGCCGCGCGGATCGCCGATGCCCCAAGCGCCGGGGACCTTTTCCGGGTTGCCCTGCGCATCGGCACGCACCGGCCAGCCGGAGTAGCAGTTGTAAGCGCTGAAGTCCGTCTTCTGCGCGATGAGCTGCATGTCCGCCGCCTCGATACACGGGAGATCAGCCTCGAAGACGATCAGGCCATCCGCCGGATAATGCCCGAGCACGACCGGGTCCGCCCACCACGCGAGGTTGGCCAGCGTGCGCTCCGTGCAGGCAAAGTAATCGCGGCGCGCCGCCTCGATGTCGCGCGGTGCGGCGGTCGCGGGAATGCGCTCGCGCGAGGTGTGCGCGATGGCGATCTCGACCGGGCCCGCGCAACCCGCCCGCAGCGCCTGCACGCCGCGCCCGTGCGCCATGAGCAGATGGTGCGCACCGAGCAGACAGTCGGCGAAGGGCAGCTTCAGGCCCGGCGCGAATTTCCCCTCGTGATGGCCGAGGCCCATGATCACCGGCGGTTCGTTGAACGTGATCCAGTGTTTCACGCGGTCGCCGAGTTGCCCCGCCATGATCGCCGCGTAATCGCCGAACCACTCCACGAGGTCGCGGTTGAGAAACCCGCCGCGCTCCTGCAACGCCTGCGGCAGATCCCAGTGGTAGAGCGTGACCCACGGCGTGATCCCCGCCGCCAGCAGCGCGTCGATGAGCTGGTCGTAGAAGGCGAGGCCCTTGGTGTTGGGCGCGCCCGTGCCGTCGGGTTGGATGCGGGGCCACGCGATCGACAGCCGGTAGGCTTTCAGCCCGAGCTCGCGCATGAGCGCCACATCTTCGCGCCAACGATGATAGTGGTCGCACGCGGTGTTGCCGTTGTGATTCTCGAAAATTTTCCCCGGCTGCTGGGCAAACACATCCCAGATCGACGGCCCCCGACCCTCCTCATCCCAAGCGCCTTCGATCTGATAAGCGGCCGACGCGGCACCCCACGTGAAATCTTTGGGCAAAGGCATGGGGTGAAGGCGGGGGTATCTCCGGCGCGACCAGGCCCGAAGCGAGCGTCACTATGACAAAAGAACCCGCCACCGGGAATGAGAGCCCTTGTCGCGCAGTTGAGAAAAAGGCCGGCCGGAAAAATCCGGCCGGCCTTGATGATTAAAACGCTCAGCGTATTAAAACGCAGAAGCCGCTCAGAACTTCCACTCGACGCCACCGAAGGCACCGAACCCGAGCGAGGGATAGCCGTTCACCTGCTCGTAGTTCTCATCGAGCAGATTCTCGAGGCGGGCCTTGATCGCGAGGCGTTTGGTCACCTGCCACGCGGCGTAGATGCGCGTGACGGTGTAGTCCTCTTGATCGACCTGCGCAAAGGTCCGCGCATTCACATCGCGGCGATGCGCCGCAAACGTCGTGCCCGCACCGGCGCTGATGCCGCTACCGAAATCGTGCCACGCATCGATGCTGCCGCTCTGACGCGGCCGGCGCAGCAGGCGCACGTTCGTCGTCTGGTTGAGGGCTTCGAGATAAGTGAAGCTCGCGCGCACTTCGGTGGCGCCGGGCAAGGTCGTCTTCGCGGAGAGCTCAGCGCCGCGCGTGCGGGCTTTCTGGATGTTTTCCACGCTGCGGAAATTCGCCGTGCTCGCGATCAGGTCCGTGTAGTCGGTGTTGAACCACGTCGCGCTCAACGTGCCGCGCTGGTTCGGCAGATAATAGTCCACGCCCGCATCCCAGCCCCGTGCGCGCTCGGCGCGGAGATTCGGATTGCCGGTGTAGAACGCGCTCTTGCCATACAGATCCAAAAAGCTCGGCGAGCGAAACGCCGTGCCGTAGCTCGTGCGAAGCTTGAGCGTTTTCGGCACCACGAGCCACGCCGCCGTCGCGCGGCCGGTGGTGGCGCGGCCGAACGTGTCAAAATCGTCGCTGCGCAGGCCGCCCGTGAGAAAAACCGTGTCGATGGGCGAATACTCGTCCTGCGCAAAGACCGCGAGCAGGCCCTGCTTTTTGTTGATGTCGCCGAAGCCGGTGTTGCGCGTGTGATTCGCCTCAGCGGTGAAGCCCGCCGTCATCTTGTTGCGCTCGATGCCCGTATAGGTCGTCTGCGCGTCGAGGACGGCGCGTCGATTTTTTACGACGGTGACCGCGGTCGCGCGGCCCACGCGCGGGCTCTCCGCGACGAAGCGGCGATCCTGCACGCCCAACACCGCGTGCGCGGTCCAGGCATCGGCCAACTTCACGTCGGCGAACGCCGTCACGAGCACGTTCTCCTCCCGCGTGGTGTTGTCGGGATCGTTCGTGTAACGGTCGCCGGGGTCGCCATACACGCCGTGAAACCAACGCGCCGTGCCACCGATGCTCACGCGCTCGTTGATCGTGCGGTCGAGCCGCAGCGTGGTCGTCGAAGAATCAAAATCGTTGTTCGCACGATCATTCTCCGTGTGTCCGCCGACGGCGGCGAAGTTATAGCTGTTGGCCCCGCTCGCGCCCTGCGCCGCAAGGGAACCTTGCACCGTGCCGAAGCTGCCGGCTTCCGCGGAAATACTCGCGCTCGGCGCGCCCGTGCCGCGCTGCGCGCGCAGCGAGATTACGCCGCCAATCGCCTCGCCGCCGTAGAGCGTGCTCTGCGGGCCATGCGCGATTTCGAGGCTGTCGCACGCCGAGACGCACGCGCCGCCGAGAAACACCTGGTAGTCGGTGTTGGGGTCGTTGAGGCGGATGCCATCGACGAGAAATAGCGTCTGGTTGGAGTTCGCGCCGCGCATGAAGAGCGACGCGAGCGCGCCGCCCGCCCCCGACGCGAAAAGCGGCGTGCCGCTATTGCCGCCGAGTGCGTCCTTCAAAGAGGTCTGCTGACGCCGCGCCAAGTCGGCTGCCGTGATTCGGTCCACGACGGTGCCCAGCGTGCTCGGGGCCGCCGGCGTGCGCGTGCCCGTCGTGACGAATGGCTCAAGTTGTGCCGGCGTGATTTGCGCGCAGACTTCAGCCGGCGTGATGGCGAGCGCCGTCGCGAGTGCTGCGAGCGCAGTGAATACGAATCTGCTCCGACGCGTGAATCGCGCCGGCCGGTTGGAATATGTCATGGGTGTCTGCTTTCCTAGTCAGGCA
The DNA here is from genome assembly GCA_014376585.1 of Opitutaceae bacterium. Classification (GTDB taxonomy): domain Bacteria; phylum Verrucomicrobiota; class Verrucomicrobiia; order Opitutales; family Opitutaceae; genus Tous-C4FEB. Next base: position 25,572 of record JACMRG010000086.1, read on the forward strand.
AGAGCAGGCGCACCCCGCCGTTTTTATAAAAAACGGCGCGGCCGTGACCACTCTCACGCTTCATTTTGCGATGAAGATTTCGCGAACCACCGCGCGCAATCGCGGCGGACGCGTGAGCTTTCTGGGACCAGATATTCGGACTCCGCATGTGTCGTCGCGTCGCCGCGCAAGCCTTTCGGCCCGCCCGACGGGACTGTTCCTCCCCCCTCGCCTTCACCGGGACGAGCGCCCCGATTGACTTTGCCCAGAGCCGCCTGACGGACGGCCCGGTGTGGGTTTGTGATGCGATACCGCAGCGCAACTGTGGCCGGTTTTCACGGCCTTCCCTGTTTCCCGGAAATTTCAAAAGAACGTCAGGCGCGCCCACCGTCCTCGGCCCACTTGGTTAATCAAGCTTAAACATATCAACACATGACGATGTGTAGATGTGTAGCCTTGCCAACTCATCCTCCCGTCCTAGGTTCCATTCTATGTCGAAGCCCGTTCTCATCATGACCGAAGCCGAGATCGCCCTGCGTCGCACCCTGGCGGAGCGCATGGTCATCATTGACGGCGCGATGGGCACGACCATCCGCAGCTATAACATCACCGAAGAGCAAGCCCGCGGCGCGCGCTTCAAGGACGCGCCCAAGGATCTCCAGAACAACGGCGACATCTATTCGCTGACCTGCCCCGACCAGATCAGCGACATCCACCGGCGCTTCCTTGATGCGGGCTCGGACATCATCGAGACCAACACCTTTTCCGCCACCGCCATTGGGCAGAGCGAATTCTTCATCGAGGACCCGCGCGAAAAGGGCGGCCGGAAAACCCCCGCGTTCTACCAAGAGGTTATCGAGAACAAGTTCCTCCAAGAACTCGCGCACGACATCAATTTTCACTCCGCGCGTCAGTGCCGCATCTGCGCCGATCGCGCGCACGCGGCTACCGGCCGGCGTCGCTATGTGGCCGGAGCTCTCGGGCCCCTGACTGTCTCGCTCTCGAATTCCCCCGACGCCGACGACGCGGGTTTTCGCGTAGTTACCTTCGACCAGTGCAAAGCCGACTACCGCCGCCAGGTGCGCTCGCTCATCGCCGGCGGCGTGGACCTCCTGCTCGTCGAGACGATCTTTGACTCACTCAACGCCAAGGCCGCGCTCGTCGCCGTCGAGGAAGTGTTCGCCGAGGACAAAATCAAACTCCCGCTCATGATCTCCGCGGCCGTCGGTCGCGGCGGCGAGACGATGATTTCCGCACAGACCATCGGCGCGTTCTGGAATTCCGTGCGGAATCACAACCCGCTCTCCGTGGGTCTCAATTGCTCCATCGGTCCCGATCTCATGCGGCCGTTTCTCGCCGAGCTCTCGGGCAAGGCCGATACCTTTGTCTCCGCTTACCCGAACGCTGGCCTGCCAAATCCGCTCACGCCCACCGGCTTCGATCTCGAGCCGAAGGACATGGCGCGCTTCATGGCAGAATTCGCCGACAGCCATTTGTGCAACATCGCCGGCGGCTGCTGCGGCAACACCCCCGAACACATCGCCGCCATCGCGCAGGCCCTCGCGCCCAAACCCGCCCGCAAGGTCAACATCCTCAAGCCCGAGATGGCGCTCGCCGGATCCCTGCCCTTCACCCCCGTGGCTGGCACCTACCTCATGGTCGGCGAGCGCACCAATGTCGCCGGCCCCCCGAAGTTCGCGAAGCCCGTCAAAGCCGGCAACTACGAGGAAGCCGTCTCCGTCGCCCGCCAGCAGGTGGACAACGGCGCCAACGTCATCGACATCTGCATGGACGACGGCCTGATCGACGGCGTCGCTGCGATGACGCGTTTCCTTCAGCTCATCGGCTCCGAGCCCGAGATCGCGAAAGTCCCCATCATGGTCGACTCCTCGAAGTGGGAGGTCATCGAAGCCGGCCTGAAATGTCTTCAGGGCAAAGGCATCGTAAACTCCATTTCGCTCAAAGAGGGCGAAGAAAAATTCCTTGAGCAGGCGCGCACGATTCTCCGTTACGGCGCCGCCGTGGTGGTCATGGCCTTCGATGAAAACGGCCAGGCCGCCTCCTACGCCGAAAAGATCCGCATCTGCGAACGCGCCTACCGCCTCCTCGTCGATCAGGTCGGCTTCCCGCCCGAGGACATCATTTTTGATCCCAACATTCTCACCGTCGGCACCGGCATCGAGGAGCACAACAATTACGCCGTCGATTTCATCGAGGCCACGCGCTGGATCAAACAGAACCTCCCGCACGCCAAGGTCAGCGGCGGTGTCTCCAACGTCTCCTTCAGCTTCCGCGGCAACAATCCCGTGCGCGAGGCCATGCACGCGGCGTTTCTCTATCACGCCATCAAGGCCGGCATGGACATGGGCATCGTCAACCCGTCGATGCTCGAGGTCTACGAAGAGGTGGACAAGGAACTGCTCGTCCTCGTCGAAGATGTTATCCTCAACCGCCGCATCGACTCCACCGAGCGACTCGTGGACTTCGGCGATAAGCTTAAAACCGCCAACTCCGGCGTCGATCAGAAGGCTAACAACGCCGTGCTCGAGGCGTGGCGGTCCGGCACCGTCGAGGCGCGCCTCTCGCACGCGCTCGTGAAGGGCATCGATGCCTGGATCGACGTGGACACCGAGGAAGCCCGCCAAAAATACGGCAAGCCGCTCACGATCATCGTGGGCCCGCTGATGGACGGCATGCGCGTCGTCGGCGATCTCTTCGGCGCCGGCAAAATGTTTCTTCCCCAAGTCGTCAAAAGCGCCCGCGTCATGAAGAAGGCGGTCGCCTATCTTCAACCTTACATGGAAAAGGAAAAGGCCGAACTCGTCGCTGCCGGTGGCGTCGCCAAGGCGCAGGGCCGCATCGTCATGGCGACCGTCAAGGGCGACGTCCACGACATCGGCAAGAACATCGTCGGCGTCGTCCTCGCCTGTAACAATTACGACGTGATCGATCTCGGCGTCATGGTCTCGTGCGAAAAAATCCTCGCGGCCGCCAAGGAGCGCGGCGCCGACGTGATCGGCCTTTCCGGCCTCATCACCCCCTCGCTCGACGAGATGGTCCACAACGCGAAAGAAATGGAGCGTCAGGGCTTCAAGATCCCTTTGCTCATCGGCGGCGCCACCACCTCCGCCGCGCACAACGCGGTCAAAATCGCGCCGCACTACTCCGAACCCGTCATCCACGTGCTCGATGCCTCGCGCGTCATCGGCGTCGTGTCGCAACTCCTCAACCCCGATAAAAAGCCCGCCTTCGTCGCCGATACCCGCGCGAAGCAGGAGAAGCAGCGGGTCGAGTTCGCCGACCGCAAGGGCGCGCGCAAAATGCTCTCGCTCGCCGAAGCGCGCCACCGCCACCAGCCCACCGATTGGGCGACGGTCGAAATCCCCAAGCCAGAATTCCTCGGCACCCGCGCGTTCACCACCGATCGCGCCGCCACGCTCACCGGCCGGTCCGCTGCCAATCAGGGCCAGGTCACGCTGCACCTGACGCTCGAAGAAATCGCCGACTACATCGACTGGGGCCCGTTTTTCTCCTCTTGGGAACTTCACGGGCGTTTCCCCGACATCCTAAAGGATGAGGTCGTCGGCGCCGAAGCCACCAAACTCTACGCCGACGCTCGGGCGATGCTCAAAAAGATCATCGCCGAAAAACGCTACACCGCCCGCGCCGTCATCGGCTTCTGGCCGGCGAATTCCGTCGGCGACAGCGTGGAACTCTACGCCGACGAAACGCGCGCGACGGTGATCAAGACGTTCCACTTCCTGCGCCAGCAAAACGAAAAAACGCCCGGTCAGTTCAACCACTGCCTCGCCGACTACATCGCGCCGAAGTCTTCCGGCCGCCCCGACTATCTCGGTGGCTTCGCCGTCACTACGGGTCACGGCGTCGAGGAATTCGCGAAGAGCTTCGAGGTCCAGCAAGACGACTACGGCTCGATCATGGCCAAGGCCCTGGGCGACCGCCTCGCCGAGGCCCTCGCCGAGCTGATGCACAAAAAGGAGCGCGACTATTGCGGCTTCGGCAAAACGGAGAATCTCGAGATGAAGGATATCATCCGCGAAAAATACCTCGGGATCCGTCCCGCGCCCGGCTACCCCGCTTGCCCGGATCACACCGAGAAGCCGCCGCTCTTCGATCTCCTCCACGCGACCGAACTCACCGGCATCACCCTCACCGAGAGCAATGCCATGTATCCGCCGAGTTCCGTCTCCGGCCACTATTTCAACCACCCGGAATCGAAATATTTCGCCGTCGGCAAGCTCTCGAAGGATCAGATCGAGGATTACTCCGCGCGCAAAGATCTGCCCATCGCCGACTGCGAGAAATGGCTCGGGCCGTATCTGGACTACGACACGAACTGACGCCTGCGCCGCCGGAACTCGCATTAACTTGAATTCCACATTCGGAGTGGAACCACAGAGGCACAGAGAGCACCGGGAAACCCGCTTCTCAAAAATAAAGAGCCGACAGAGAGGTCGTCTGGCGGGTGGAGCTGTCTTTTCAGGGATTTCTCCGTCTTCCGCTCTCTGTGCCTCCGTGCCTTTGTGGTTCAACTGCGGTTTTTAAGATGAAATACCTCGGTGAAATCGCGCGCCTCCAGATTCAACGCGGCGGCCTGACCATCGGCTCCGGCCCCACCCGCTACTTCGACCCGGCAGCGCTGCTCGTTGTCGATGAAATGTTTCTCACTACAGGCGGAGCGTGCGCCCCGGCGGCGGACGACAGCTGCCTCTTGGATGTGCATCACGCCGCCCACCCGTTCACGCGCAGCCGCTGTGAAAACACGCTCTGCTTCGGTTTCTCCCGTCACTACGACGCCCTGCGCGCCCGCTTCGGCGAGTCCTTCACGTTCGGGTGCGCCGCCGAAAACATCATCATCGACGGTCCCGCGCCGCGCATAACCCAGGCCGACGTCGCCGCCGGGCTCATCATCGAAACCGCCGACGGCCCCGCGCCCCTCAGCAACGTCGTCGTGGCCGCACCCTGCATGCCCTCCAGCAAGTTCGCCCTGCGCGAGCCCGCCGCCTCCACCGAAGCGATCAAGTCCGCGATGCAATTCATGGATCACGGCATACGCGGATTCTACTGCAACTTCACAGGCCCCAAGGCCGTGACGATCTGCCGCGGCGCCAAGGTTTACGCCTCCGTCTGACTACGAAGAGGCTTGGCCACTGGGAAATTCATTGGAGTTGGGTGTGTCTGGGTCTGCTAAGTCTATTTTAAACTCCAAAACATTGTCTCCGGCAATCGACTCAAATTTATCACGCTCAACCCCAAAAGCGGTGCTGTAAACATCGAGCGGCAACGGCAACTCATTCTGTATTTCCCAACTATGAATCACTCCCCGTTGCTCCAGTAGCTCCAAGCTTAGACGACCTACCGAAATTTTAATTTCAGGGATAAAATCATCTAATGGCTCACCTTTGGAACGGCGCCATCCTTTACCACTCATTTGACGGAAAAGCTCCAGCTTACGTTTATCATCGGTAAGACCCAACGAATGACACCGCATCACCATAGCCTGCACCGATACGCCCCAGCGTTCTTTTAAAAGGAGCAGCGAACTCAAGCTAACATCAACAATTTCGCTCCCAAAAGTTTCGGCCGGAAGAAGAAAGGCTGACGCGAATCGATTGGCCTCATCCTCGAACTTACTATGATCATCTAAATCGCTAAGGTGCCTAGCGGTGGCCGACTGATGCATGATCAGATGACCTAGTTCATGCGCGGCGTCGAAACGGGAGCGGGCTCTGTCATCTTTCTCTGCTCCTAAAAGCATGAATGGTCTTCCATCGATGAGACACGAAAAAGCATCGATGCGAGTATCGCCAAAACTCGCTCGCGCAACGATGATGCCATTGGTCTCCAAAAGTTCGCCAAGCTTTAAAATAGGGCGATTGCTCAACTGCCAATGTTGGCGACAAAAAGCGGCAACCTGCTCCGGCTCGGAAGGGCTATCAATTAGAACGCCCATATCGGGCAAGTTAGATGCAGGGAGCCGCACCTTTTTAGAGAGCCAAGCATAAGCCTCGGCGACCAACGAAACCAGCTGCTCTGCCTGTAAATTAGTTCGTCTAGTTTCTGCGCTCTTCGACGCGCGAAAACTAATGGGCCCTTTTCGCGCAAGCCAGGTGGGGGGCGCACGAAAAAAAGTCGAAATCGGAAAACCAAGCCGTAGCGAAAGTTGAGCTAAGTTAACTGTAGTAGGGTTTTTGGTCCCATTTTCCCACTGGGCAACCGCGGCAGGACTTACATCAAGCTCACAAGCTAGCTCTGTTTTAGTAAGCCCTAATAATTCGCGCGCCTGCGTGATTCTTTCGGGATATATTTGATTCATTACTTAGCCACCGAGCCAGGACTCTGGTTTTGGTCATCCTCATCCGTCTGGTCGGGCGGCATTAGATCAATTTTAATTTCGGAGACACTTTCACCGTCGATCTGAATGCTGCGAGTAAGCGCAAAAAGATTATTGGTTACATCTCTGTAGCTGCTCAGATCCTCGGAATTGTTAAACGCCCTCAAGAATGCGAACTCGGCCGCTTTATCACCGTAGACTAGCACTAGATTGATAGGGCCCGCCAAGCGCGTGACGGCCGCTTCATCCCAGCCAATTAGATACGGACAACTCTCGTTATCGACACGACCCTCGTAGCGCATACGCGACTCCCGAGGGGATTCGTCCGGCGCGGACAAATGCACCACGGAAACCTTAGTGTGGGCACCATGTAAAACTAGGGTGCGGATTGGCCCAGTGGATCGCATGTTTTTTTCCCACACTGGCTTGATTCCCTCAATCCAACCAAGTTTGCACGCCTGTTCCATCCAGTAATCGGCTATGATCCAACGGTTATAACCGAGAGCGAATACCCGATTTGGTGTATCAAAAAAGGGGTGCCGATCAGGATCGCATAAGGCGTCTACGCTTTGGAACATGCGCTCCAAAGCGCGACGCACACCTAGCTGATTTTTTTCGTTCCAATCCGCGGAAATGCGGGCGCCGAGGTTCATCTTTTGGTTAAGTAACAAACTTAAAATACAACTAATGACTAAAAATCAATTAGTTTATTAACCAAACGTCATATTTTTCCTCCTCGAAGGTGCTGATAACCCCAAATGCGATGATAGGCAGTGTAAGAGTCGTAAGGTTCTAAAGCTTCCGCGGAATCGTTCGGCGGAAACGTGTGCGGCGTTCCACGACTCCGGTCACGGCCCCGTTCTTATCGGCTTTGAATTCGAGCGTCATCTTGCCGTCGGCGGAAACGAAAAGGCGCTCGCTGGCAGGATGCATCACCAGCGGTGGCCGTGGGCTCAATTGCCAAACGTAGTCGGTCTCTTTGCGTTCGAAGTGCCGCGTCGATTTCGACTTTGGCGCGGTGTAGTCACACCTGGTATTTCGCGTAGGCCTCGATATCAAAATCGGTCAGCCGCGGCGGGGCGACGAACAAATTTTTCGCATACTCCTCGTTGAGGAGTTTTTGTTTATCTACCGCAGCCAGCGCGCGGTCGCGTTCGCTGCCGACGGTGTATTTGAAGTCCGGCATGAGCACCTGCACATAGGCCTTGGTCAGGTCGTTGATGTCGGCGCGGAGCACGGTCATGTAGAGCATGCCCCGGCGCATGCCCTCGACGGCCTTCTTCACGGCCGGTTTGAACACCAGGAGCGCGGTGCGCATAGTCGCGCGTTTTAAGAAACCCATGTTCTCCTGCTTCATCGCCTGCTTCACCAACGTGTCCTGCACCGGCACGTAGGCGTCACGCGGCGGCAAATAGAAAACCCAGTCATAGCCGGAAAGCGCGCTGCTCTGCAGATCGGCCACGGTGAGCGCGCGCAGCTTTTGGTCCACGCGCTCCGCATCATATCCCTCCGCCCACGACAGCTGGCAAAGTTTTCCCATCACGCCCTCGAGCGGCAGTGGCAGCGCCGGCATAAGCAGGTCAAAGGTGAGTTTGAACTTCACTTCACGCTTCGGCGCCTTCGCGTCTCTGGCCGCCTTCGGCCCCGGCGGAGGCTGGGCGGCTGCCACCGTCTGCTCGTCCAAATGCAGGTTCGCCTTAAGCTCTTTCACCAGCGCCGAGACATCTGCGGCCTTCGCCGCCAGCTCCGGCCCGAGCCGACCGCCTTCGGCGCGTGCGAGAAATTTTCGCATGATCTCCACCGGATGCGGCTGACCCTCGCGGCCGACGATCACGAGTCCCCGCCCCTTCGCGTCGGGTAGCGTGTGATAGGCAATATCCAAAACCTCCTCGGCAAATCTCTCGCCGTAGCGCCGGTCCGAGTCCGTGCGCGCGTGGATCGCCGAGTTCGCTCCGTTCAAGCAGCGGGTGGGTTAGACCTCCAACTGGGTTTCCGCTCACGGCAGCCGTTTCAACCAGGACTACCACGTGTCGTTCGCGTCCAAAGAACTCACGAAGGGCAAAGTCTACTACAACCATGGCCTGATGGAATTTTCCTTCGAGGAAGCGCCGGGATTGAGCGTCTTCGCGAAGGACGCCAACGGCATGGTTCATCGCACCTATATCACCTACGGCCGCGGTCCCAATCTGTTGATCGGCACCGACCAAATTCTCGACCTCGTGCCCAAGGGCCGCGATGAAGCCGGGCTCGAACACGCCATGAGTTAGGTCCGCTACCACGATCGCTACGATCAAGCCGCCCGTGGCACGGCCGCTCGTTAAGTTTTTCCGTCGCCGTGGCCGCTGGCTTGCCGGCGCGGCGCTCCTCGCGCTGGCGGCCGAAGTGCCTGCTTTGCCTCGCGGCCTATGCCGGCCTCGGCGCGGCCATCGGACGGGCAGCCCCCGAAATATGCGGCGCCCCGGACAGCCCCGCACATGGCACCCGACCAACGCTCTACGTGCGCGTATTCACGGTCATCTTGGTTTCTTGGACCGCGACGGGGCGCCGGCTACTCCGGACTTCACCATCACTCGCCCATTCCAGCGTGTCCGAGGGGCCTCACGGGCCTCCCGTCACTCCCGGAAACCCTCGACGATCAGCCAGAGGCCCGCAGCTACCAGGGCCAAGGGCAGCAGCACGGCTCCGACAATTTTGAGTTTAGCGCGACGGTCCGGCGCCGTCCAATCGTCGTTGCGACGGGGTGTTCCGCTCTTCACCCGTGGAAGTTTGTGCTTCTCACTCATACGCCCGGCGCAGAACGCACGATCAAAAGTGCATGCCTGAATAAACGAATATGGTAATAACCCCGAACCGCCTCGATCACAGGTGCTTCACGACGTTCTATCAAGGGGTCGAAAAACAGATATATTTCGAGCCATGGCGACAAATTTTTCCGGGTATTCGTGTAATAAAACCCTCAAAATTCTTCGCAGACATTTCCGCGCCTAATCAAAAATTATACCCGGTAACACAATTTCCGTAGTCGCAATTTTTTCAACCGATTCCCGTGCCATGTGCCCCACGGGCGAGCCGGCGACCCCTGCAAACGGCAACACCCAGTCTCGACCGCATGCGTCGGTCGAAATTAAGCAGCGACGAATATCGTCCGCACGCCCGACCTTATCCGGGTGGGCGCAGCAATCGCCTAGTTGCTCGCGGACTTCACGATCGCCTCACGCTCTTCCAGCGTAGGATAGGCGGGATTTCCCTGCCGGTGCAGGTTTTTCTCCGCTTCAAACCAGTGCTGGTGATCGCCGCCATGCGGCCGGCCGGCTTTCTCCCAGCGGTGATAAGCCTCGCGCGCAATCTTCTCGCGCATTGCCTCCGGCGACTCCGGAGCGGTGCCGTCCAGTGCGGTCGGCGAATTGAGGGTCGGTTTCGAGACGGGGATTTCCTTCCGATTTGCAGCTTTCATGGAATTTCGGGTAGTTGAAGTTAACGGGCCGGGCCGGCTTCGTTCTGAAGCTGCGCCGGCTTTTCTCCGACATGGTGTTTCCCGACGCCCAAAGGTTCCTCGAGCCCGCCCCCTGCCGACCTACCATGTCCGCACCGAACGCCAAATCTACTCCGCCGCGAGCTCGGCACCGGGGTTGAGTTCAGCGGCCCGGTGCAATCCACGCAGCACGAGATCGGGGATCACTTCGGGAAAGAGCCCCGCATCCCGGAACATCCCCGCGAAACCACCGGTGCCGATCACGACGGGCGAGGTGCCGGGAAAATTCTCGATCGTGAGACTCCACAAAATATGTCGGATCGCGCCGACATGGCCGTTGTAGAGGCCGGATTGAATGCTCTCCACCGTGCTGCGGCCGAGGGCGTGATCCGGCTTGGTGATTTCCACACGCCGCAGCTTGGCGGTGTTGCTCGCGAGCGTTTCCGCAGAAATCCCGAGGCCGGGCATGATCACGCCGCCGAGGTAGTCACCCGCCGCCGTGACCACGTCGAAGGTCGTGGCCGTGCCGCAATCGACGACGATCAAATCTTTGCCGGGATGCAGTTGCGTCGCGCCGATGCCGTTCGCGATCCGGTCGGAGCCAACCTCGTGAGGGTTCCGATACTTGATTTTGAGCCCGGTCTTCACCCCCGCCTGAAGCACAAAAGGCGCGTGACCGAAATAGCGTTCGCACGCCCCGCGGATCGAGTGCAGCGCGGCGGGCACCACCGAGCATAGCGCGATCCGTTTGATCGACGAGGGCTCGATGCCCTGCGCGCGGAGCACCGCCATGAAGAAAACGCCGAGTTCATCCGACGAGCCCAGCGGGTGCGTGGACTTTCTGAACTGTGCGCGCAGCGTGCCGTCGGCGAAGACTCCGCCGTGGATCTGGCTGTTACCGGTGTCGAGACAGAGAATCATGAAATGGTATGGGCTTGGGGAAAAGAAAGCAGCGAGCGCTCAAGGCACTCGGCGAGGATCGCGCGCGACGGGCAAAGGATCGCGCCGCCGTCGCGCCGGTGCACGGTGGCCGGAAAATCATCCGGCTGCGTTCCCCGCGCCGTGAGGTCGTTGTGCACCACATAATCCGCCGGCGACTCCTCAAACAAACGAGCCACGGCCGTCTGAATTTCCGAAGCCGTCGCACCGCGCGTCAGTTTAAACGCGACCACCCGGACCGCCGGGTTGCGACTGCGCGCCCGCAGATCCGCGACCAATTTCGGGTTGGGCCGCAGGGCGATACTCGCGGGCCGCTGTGAATCGAGTTTCGCGCCGGTGGGCTGGGCCACCCCATCGGTCATTACCCCCGCGAGATGGAAATCGCTTACCGCCGCGGCGTGGATGACCGCATCGAAATCGTTGCCGCCCAGCAGCTCCGACAGCGCCCGGTCGAGATCATAAAAACTGAAAAACAGCCGCGCGGTCACGCCCACCGGAGCAGGCACCGTCTGCGTGGCCCGCAGCAACGTGACCTCATGCCCGGCCCGCGCAAAATGCTCCGCGAGACGCGCGCCGGTGCGTCCCGTGCTCGTATTGGTGAGGATGCGGACGCCATCGATAGCCTCGGCCGTGCCACCACTGGTGATCAGGACCCGGAGTTTGCGCGCCGGTCGTGCGAGCAGCGCATCGACCGCGAACACGATCTCCGCGGGCTCGGCCAGACGGCCTTCTCCGGTTTCTCCACACGCCGTGTGCCCGCGACCGACGGCCAGAAAGCGCACCGCCCACCCGCGCAGCCGCGCAACGGCCGCCTCCGTCGCGGGGTGCGACCACATCGCCGGATTCATCGCCGGAGTGACCAGCCACGGTTTCGCGGGATCACGGGCGAGAAACAGTGCGCCCACGAGATCGTCGCCAAATCCGGCGGCGAGCCGGTTGATCGTGTTTGCGGTCGCCGGGCAGACCACCACCGCGTCGGCCCAGCGCGTGAGTTGAATGTGATCCAGCGCCCGCCCGCTCTCCCACAAATCACTCACCACCGGCTGCCCCGTGAGCCCCTCCAGCGTGGCGGCGCCCACGAAACGCAACGCGGCCGGCGTGGCGACCACGCGCACCACGTAACCCCCCTGCACGAGCCGCGAGAGCGCGTCGCACGCTTTGTAGGCGGCGATGGAACCCGTGACGATGAAGAGCAGTTTTTTAGAGTCGGACATTGTCGATGAGCCGCACTCCCTCGATGCGCACCGCGCCGAGCCGCACTCCTTCGCGGTCCTCAACGTAGTCCACGCCGAATCCGGCGGCCGCAAGCTCCGCTGCCGCCCGGGCCGCGTCAGGCGCGCTCCGCAGCGTCTCGGGAAACTTCGCGGCGCGCGCGCGGCCCGTGGGCGAAAGCCGCGCGTTGCGCGAGCTCAACGCGAGTCCGTCGTCGGCGCGGACGGTGGCGCACGGCACGATTTCGCACGGAAGAAACAACGCGTGAGCCATGCCGCGTATGAGCTCAAGCTGCTGCCAGTCCTTCTCCCCGAAATACGCGCGATCAGCTTGCACGAGATTGAGCAACTTCAGCACCACCGTGAGCACGCCGTCGAAGTGCCCGGATCGGTGCGCGCCCTCGAGTTCGCGGCTCAGCGTGGCCTCCGTGACCCGGTAGCGATAGCCATCGGCATAAAGACTCTCGGCCGCGGGGGTGATCACGTCGGTAACGAACGGGCCGACCAGCGCGAGGTCGGCTTCGAGCGTGCGCGGATATTTCGCGAGATCGGCGGGATCGTTAAACTGGGTCGGGTTGACGAAAATGCTGAGGACCACGCGATCGTTCTCGGCGCGTGCTCGCTCGAGCAGCGCGCGATGGCCGGCGTGGAGCGCTCCCATCGTCGGCACAAACCCGATTCGCTGGCCGGAAAACCCTGGCGTGGCCCGCGCCGTCCGCCACGCGGAAATGCTGGGATGGTGAATCATGCGATTACTTCCTCCCCCGCGGGAAACGAGCCCGCGCGCACGTCGTGCACGAAATCCTCCAGCACGTTCATCACTTCGCCGTGCCCGTCGCGATAACGCCGCGCAAAGCGGGGCTGGAAACGTTCGTCCAGCCCGAGCAAATCGGTAATCACCAGGATCTGTCCGCTCGTGCCCGCGCCCGCGCCGATGCCGATGGTTGGAATGGTCAACTCGGCCGTGACGCACCGCGCGATTTCGTCCGGAACGCATTCGAGCACCACGGCAAAAGCGCCCAGCTCCTGCAGTCCTCGCGCATCGGCCAGGAGTTGCCGCGCCGCGTCCGGCGTGCGGCCCTGCACGCGATAGCCGCCCAGTTGATTCACAAATTGCGGCGTGAGCCCGAGGTGACCCATCACGGGGATGCCGCCGTTGACGAGGTGCGTGATCACATCCTCGTGGCCCGCGACGCCCTCCAGTTTCACCGCCGTCGCCCCGGCCCGCAGCAGCGCGGGCGCCGCCTCGGCCGCGGCGTATTTCCCACGGCGAAAACTGCCGAAGGGCATGTCCGCCACGATCACGCGGTGCGGCGCGCCGCGTCGCACCGCCGCCGTGTGCAGCACCATCATAGCAAGCGTCGCCTCCACCGTGGACGGAAACCCGTGCACGACCATGGCGACGCTGTCGCCGACAAGAATGGCGTCTACCGGCGAAGCCGCTACAATACGGGCAATCAGCGCATCGTAGGCCGTGACCATCACGATGGGCCGCGACTCCGCGCGCGCCCGGGCAAAATCTAGAATGGTCTTCATGCCGCCGCGCGAGGGTTCCGTGGACGGAATACCGGGTGGCGGCGGTGGGACGAAAGTGCTTGTCGCAGTGCGATCATGCCTTGGGAGGTCCGATAACGGGAGGTTGATGTGTGGTGTCCGGTCGCGAGCGAGTTCGCGCTAGACGTGCCGAAATGGAATAAGGCCGCGCCAACAGGCAATCGCATTTTGCGCCCACCTTGACTCCGCCCGCCCGTAATCATTTCGCAGCCATGGCCGCTTCCGACCACGTCCCCCCGCGCATCCTCATCGCAGACGATCAAACGAATGTCATCGAGGCCCTCCGCCTATTGTTGAAATCCGAGGGCTACATCACCGAGGCCGCGAAATCGCCAGCCGCCGCCCTGAAGGCCGCCGAGGCCCACGACTACGCGCTCGCCTTCATCGACCTCAACTACGCCCGCGATACCACCAGGGCCCAAGAGGGCCTCGACCTCCTCGCAAAGCTTCAGGCCCTCGACGCCACTCTACCCGGCGGCTCAAGCTCGGCCACGCCGTCCCCGCCTACCGTCGCCTCGAACAGGAGAACCAACTGCTCCGCGGAAAAAACCGCGCCCACCTTCATCGCGTAATCCCCCGCGATGCGCCCCATCCTCGAAATCACCGCGCGTGTCGGCCCCTCCGATGCCAACGTCCTCATCGCCGGCGAGAACGGCACCGGCAAAGGCGTCGTCGCGCAGGCCCTCCACGCCGTCTCCCTCCGCGCCGGCAAACCTTTCGTCTCCGTCCACATGGGCGGACAGCACGTCGCCCGCTATCGGAAAAACATCACCGGCTTCGACGCCTCGGCCGTTCTCGCCAACGCCGCCGGCCAGTCGAAAACGACCCGCGGCCGCTTCGCGGCGACGCGCACCGCGTATGGTCTCGCCGAGCAGGCCCTCGACGCCGAGGTCAAACGCCTGCGCGCCCGCACCAGCAGCACGTTCTTCGTTCTACAAGTGCAGGGGAATCTCGCCGACGTGGAAATTCGCCAAATCCGCGCCCTGCCGACCAACGCCGAGCCACCGCCAACCACGAACGCGAACTCGGCGCCACGCTCACGCGTCACAGCATCACGCTACAGTAAATTCCTTCACTCCAAGGTGCGTGCCACCGTGCAGTAGTTGGAGAGGCGGCGGGCGAAATCCCCTACAAATCGATTGCCCGTCAACTCTGCTTGATCAGCTCCAGCGGATCTTCCGCCGGCCCCGACATCACTTCACCCGTCGGTTTGAAGCGTGCTCCATGACACGGGCAATCCCACGTCTTCTCTGCCGTATTCCACCTCACGATACCTTTGAGATGCGTGCAGACCGGTGAACACAACGTCACCTTCCCGTCCTCGTCGCGAAAGGCCGCTACCTTTTTGCCATCGAGACCGAGAATCTTGCCCTCTCCCTTGGCGAGATCCCGAAGTGAACTGCCTTCCGCCGGCGCCAAACGGTCTCGCACCATAAAGAAGGGATAATCCATGTTCTCCTTAAGATAGGCCCAGGTGCCGCCCAGCAACTTCGTGCGATCCACGGCAAAAATCTCTGTCCACGGATTTTCCCGGCCCATCAACGCATCCACCGCCATCATTGCCGCGAGCGTTCCAAACGTCATGCCGTTCCCGGAAAATCCTGTTGCGATGAATTGACGCTCCACGATTTCACCAATGAACGGCAACCCGTCGTTGGTCTCGATCACCTGACCCGACCAGCGGTGGTCGATATCGATCTGCGGCAGTAATTGTTTCAATCGCTCCTCCAGCCTCGCATACGGCATCATGGTGTCTTGCTCCTGTCCCGTTTTGTGATCTTCGCCGCCAAAAATCACATAATCGTGACCCTCCTTTCGCTCCACCCGGAGATAGTCGTAGGGGTCGGCGGTATTCCAAAAAAGCGCCGGCATCAGTGTGCCCAGCGGCAATTTCCCGCCGATGACGTAGCTCGTGTAGAGCGCCAGCTTGGTTTGCAGTAACAACGCCTTGGACATCGGCGCGATGCCCGTGATCGGATCGTGCGTGGCCACGACCAAATACTGACCGCGCACATGGTGCTGTCCGCACTTCGCCACCAAAGGCTGGTCGGTGAACTCATCCACCCAAGTATCCTCAAAAACATACGAGCCATCGCCCGGAATTTCCTCCAGCAAAGCCGCCAGATATTTTCGCGGATTGAACAGGGCTTGATGACGGAACTTCACGCCGGGCATGCCGAACGCCGGCACCCTGGATTCAAACTCAGCCGCAATCTCCAGTTCCGTGGCTATCTCCGCATCTTCTTTGAGCCGTCCAATCTCATCCGTGGATGCGTCCACTCCCGCTGGATGATGCAGATACCCCGGAACCCAGTGAAAATCACAGGCAATATTTTCCCTCCGGATATTCGCGGCGATTTGATCGATGCCCGCTACACCCGCGTCCCAAGTCGCCCGTGCGACGTCTTTACCGAAAATTTTCACCAACTCATGCAGTCTTAGATCCGTCACCGCAGTGAGGTGCGCCGTCGTGTGGCCTGTGTCGATACTCGCGCACCGCGCCCGTTCGATCAACGCCACTTTCTTTCCCGCCCGCTTGGCAAGATACGCCGCGGTTATGCCTGTGATGCCGCCGCCCACGACGATTACCTCCACGTCCACGCTCTTCGTCAGCGACGGAAAATGCTTAATGTCCGCCGCATCGAGCCAGTAGGATTGGGTGTTCATGTGGCACGAATGGTAAGCTCGTCGCCGCCTCAGTTCCCTCAACTCGTCACTAGGCTCATCCTATTCCGCGCCGTCGCTATCATTCGAAATTCTATCCCGTGGCGCCAATTCGGTGCCCAAAAAGCGGTAATTGATCCCGTTCTGTTCGACTTTCAGCACCCTCAGTGTGCGTCCCACGCCGGCGGAGATTTTTGGTGATTTGGGTCCCTTGCTAAAATTGGCGGAGACGGGCCTGACTTCGACGCCGTGCATGTGCCGACGGTCGTCGACTTGGATACGGCGGCGCTCTTTTCGTCTTCAGACCCCGCAGCAAATCCCGGCATTGAATTCACTTGGTCATTGCTCCGCGCCTCTTCGACCGGCCCGCTTTCCCAATCCGACGGCACCTCTCGCGGGGCCGCGCTGGTGCTACTATCGGACCACCATCGCGCCAGGTGCCGTCGCTATGTCTCCATCAATTCTGCTTTAGATTCCCCCCTCCACCCCCGGCCTCCGCCCGTAGCTAAACTCGATTTCCGCACGGCCGTGGAAACGCATCGTCCAATCAGCCGGGGAAAATGGCCGCCCCACCCGGCGGGTCTCTTCGCCGCGATTGCAGGGGAATCGAACCAGATTTTCGCTGACCGCAGAATTTCGTTCACTCCACTGTCGCCCGGCGTCCATCGTCGATGCATGCCGCTCGTCCCATCGTCGGCGCATTCGACCCCGATGAATTTCACCCGACGCTTCGTCGCTCTCGATCGGGCGCGGTCCTTAGCCTACATCCTCCTTACGCTGCCCCTGCTCGTTCGCGCGCAGTCGCCATCGGGAGCGCGTTACGATTTTCCCTTCGGCGCCGCCACATATCAGCAATCCTGCGCCTCATGCCACGGTGCAGACGGCCGAGGCAGCCCGAAGGTTCGACCGCCGTTGACGGAAAGCGCTTTGTTCGCCGGCGATCCCGCCGCGCTCATCACGCTGCTCTTGCTCAAGTCCGACCCGGCCGCACAGCCGACCTACACCAAACACATGCGTGCCGCCGCCGGCCTGAGCGACATCGCCATCGCCCATACCCTCAGCTACGGGCGCGCCGCGTTCACCGGCAGCAAGGACACGATTACGCCACAACAAGTCGCCGCCCTGCGCCCTCCCACCTATGGCGCGGAGCAACTCGCGCCCGTGTTCATCGACGGCGCCGAAGACAAACGCGCCAAGGCGAACTATCCCGCGCCCAAAGCCGGGCTGATAAAATTTGGCTTTGGGTTTCCTCCTCCGGGGGATTCCGTTCCGCGTTACAAACTCGGTCGCTACGTCGTCACCGCCGCGCGGACTCGCCAATCCGTGGACCGCGTCGCGTTCTCCACCCGCCTGATCGACGGCGACGATCTCCGTGCCGCGCCCACCGCCACGCTCGACGGCGCCTTGCGGGCAATCCCCGGCTTCAGCCTCTTCCGCCGCAGCGACAGTTTTTCCGCCAACCCCACCGCTCAGGGGGTCTCGCTCCGCGGACTCGGCCCCAGCGGAGCGAGCCGTTCCCTCGTGTTGCTCGACGGCGTGCCACTCAACGATCCCTTCGGCGGCTGGGTGCTCTGGAGTCAGCTCCCGCGTGAATCGCTCGCCGGCGCCGAGGTCGTGCGCGGCGGCGGTGCGACCGCGTGGGGCAACGCCGCCCTCGGTGGCGTCGTCCAGTTGCTCACCACTCCGGTCGCGGGCAACAGCACCCGGCTCGCAGGCAGCGTCGGCTCGTTCACCACGCGCAGTGCCGAGTTCGGCACCACCCACACCGCCGGCGAGGGCGCCGTGCAAGTTCTTGGCGGCGCATTTTCAACGGAAGGATTTCCCCTCGTCGCACCCCCGCGCCGCGGCGACATCGACGCGCCCGCGAGCAGCAACCACAGTTGGCTCACCGCCCGCTGGCGCACGCCGCTGGCCGCCAATCTCGAAGCGACAATCACCGTCCGCACCTTCGAGGAGAACCGTCACAACGGCACGCCCTACCAGCGCAACGCCTCGGGCAGCAACTTCGGCTCGTTCGTGGTCACGGGTCAGCCCGCGAAAACCTTCTCTTGGAGCGGCACCGCCTACGCGCAGGCCGGCGGTTTTTCCAGCACCTTCAGCTCGGTTAACGCCGCCCGCGCCGCCGAAACGCCCGCGAGCGATCAATTCGCCGTGCCCTCGACCGCCACCGGCGCCGCATGGACCGGCGCATGGACGCATGCGAGCGGCGCCCGCACCAGCTTCGGCACCGATGCCCGCGCCGTGCGTGGCGAGACGCGTGAAAACTACACCTACACCAACGGCGTCTTCGCCCGTCAGCGTTTCGCCGGCGGCAACCAATCCTTCGGCGGCGTCTATGTTCTCCACGAGCAATCCCTCGGCAAGGCGTTCATCGCCACGCTTGGAGCACGCCTCGACGATTGGCACGAAGCCGAAGGCCATCGCCGCGAATCCGACCGCACGACCTGCGTCCTTTCGCGCGACGACCGCTACCCCGAACGCGACGGACTCGAATTCAGCCCAAGCGCTGGCCTCGTCTGGAAAGCGCTCCCCGACCTCCGGCTGCGCGCCGCCGCGCAACAGGCATTCCGCCGCCCCACCCTCAATGAACTCTACCGCCCCTTTCGCGCCGGCTCGACCGTCACCGAATCCAACCCCGCCCTCAACACCGAGCGCGTGACCAGCGCCGAACTCGGCGCCGATTGGACGCACGGCGCGCTCACCCTCGGCACCGCAGTTTTCTGGAACGAGCTGCGCGACGCCGTCGGCAACGTCACCATCGCGCGCGGCCCCGGCACGTTTCCCATCGTCGGCGCGCTCGCCGCCGGGGGTATCGGTCGCCAACGCCTCAACCTCGACCGCACTCGCGTGCGCGGCGTGGAATTTTCCGCCAACTGGCGCGTCAACGACGCCCTCCGCTTCAACGCCGAAGCCCTGCTCGACGACGCCGCCGTCCGCCGCGCGAGCGTCGCCCCGGCCCTCGCCGGCAAACGCGTCGCGCAAGTCCCCAAGCACAGCGCCACGCTCGGCGCGACGTGGCGCGCGCCCGGTGGCATGACGTTTGTCCCGCGTGTGCGCTGGATTGGTGCGCAATTTGAAGACGACGAAAACACGCTCCGCCTCGGCGAAGTCGTTGTTGCCGATTTGGGCCTGAACTATCCACTCGGTCGCGGCCTCGAGCTTTTCCTTAACGTGGAAAATCTTGGCGACGCCCGCGTAGAAACCGGTCGCAGCGGCGACGGCGTGGTCAACACCGGCACGCCCCGCCTCCTCCTCGGTGGCCTGCGGGGCTCGTGGTAGGCGCGCGGCCGTTTCTGCGTGAGTGATTTTGATCGGCCGTCAGCCCGTCTTCTGCTGCGCGGCGACAACAGTGCTTCGGTAGTGCTGACCGACGACACGGATGATCATCGCCAACGTCGTCAGCCCGAGGGCCGCGCCGCACACGGCCGGCCGTAGCCGATGGCCATGAGTCGGAGCGTGCGATCCGGCAAAACCGGAGGGGAATGAAGTCGAAACAGAAGCAGCCGAAGAGGTGTTGGAGGGCGTGAGCCGAGCAACCAAGGGTGAAAGCCCTGAAACACAAAAGGGCGTATCGACCTTATTTCGGCAGCCCTCGCCCTGCTCGGCCTTCCCCCAACTAAGCCCGGCCGCTGCCCTTCCGAAGGCCTTGGCGCGCAGTGTCCTCTTCCGCACGCTCCGCTCCCTCCTCTGCCAACTGTCCAATCACGCTTTCGCCATCCTCGTTTTCATCATCGAGGGGTGGCTCTTTTATTTTATGCCCGGGGGCGCCCACCGCAGAATTGAAAGGTAGCGTCGGGTCTACCCCCTCCACCGGTCGATCCAGCTCCGAATCAGCAATCGCGTCCGGCTTTGACGCTTTTTTTAGAGGAGGGACGTCGCGCAGCAGCACGGATGGCGATTGCGGATCGTTCGGGGCTAAATTGGGTCGGGGATTTTTCGGGGTGATCGGTTGTTTTTTCATGATATGGCGGTTTTGTGAAGTGACGTGCGACGCGCACGCCCCTCTGGACAGCAAAACCACCGGCCGGTGCGTTCCTGCGAGCGCCCCGCTCCTCCACTTCCCCCGCCCTTCGACGACGGCCAACTCCTCGCAACTTCATTTCACTGGTGCGCTTGGGCACAAAAAAGCGCCCTGTGACATCACAGGGCGCTTTCCTAAAATGGAGCGGGCGAAGAGACTCGAACTCTCGACATCTTCCTTGGCAAGGAAGTGCTCTACCAACTGAGCTACACCCGCAAACTGAGGGGCAAGAAGTAGGCCGAGAATTGCCTCCGTCAACAGCTATTTTTTGGCCATCGGCGGAAGCTCCCCGCACCCACTGCGCTAGCTTTTGCGGTCGTCGGATTCACCGAGGACCAATTTATCCGCCGGGGGCGCGGATTTGTCGTCTTTGCCCGGTGTCGTCGCGCGGCGCTTGGGGCGTTGGCCCTCGCTGTAATAGGCGTAGTTGTGGGTGTAGTATCCGTAATCCTCGCCGGAGCGGAGCGGCACCTGGTTGAGCACGACGCCGAGCATCGGCACCTTGAGTCCGTTGACGATTTGCTGCGCCCGGAGCACCATCGCGGCAGGATTGCGGCGGTGCTGAATGAGGAGGACGACACCATCCATCGCCCCGGCGAGCACACTCGCATCGCTCACGCCGATGATCGGCGGCGAATCGAAGATGATTTTGTCATAGCGGCCGCGCAGCGTCGTGATGAGTTCACGCAGGCGGTTTGTGTAGATCATGCTGAGCGTGAAATTGGCGCCGCCGCCGCTGGGGATGAAATCGAGGCCGGGAGTAACCGCGGGTTGAATGACGGCTTCGAGCGGATGCGCCCCCGTGAGAAGTTCACTGAGGCCGGGAGATTTGGGGCGTGCACCGAGGCGGTGTTGCGCGGGGCGGCGGAGGTCGGCGTCGATCAGGA
>JACMRG010000087.1 GCA_014376585.1 Opitutaceae bacterium
CCAGGGCGGTGAGCGTGATGATGGGGATCGCGGCCGTCGCGGGGTTCGCGCGGAGTCGGCGCGTCGCCTCGAGGCCGTCCAATATCGGCATCTGCACGTCCATCAAAATGAGCGCGGGCTGTTCGCCGATCGCGCGGTCGATGGCTTGTTGGCCGTCCTCGGCGAAGATGAGGCGGTATCCGCGGTGGGTGAGGTGTCGCTTGAGCAGGAGTCGGTTGGTCGGATGATCTTCCGCGATCAGAATTAGCGGCGACCCGGAGATGACCTGCGGTGGGAAGGGAATCCGCGACGCGGCGCCGACGTGGGCGGCAGCGGTGATGGTGGTGCCGTTGAGCGGGAGCGAGACGGTAAAGCAGGCGCCGGCGCCGGGCGCGCTGACGATATCGACGCGGCCGCCGTGCATCTCGGTCATGCGCTTGACGAGAGCGAGGCCGAGGCCGGTGCCGGCGTATTTGCGGTTGAGGGCGCTGTCGATCTGTTGAAACGATTTGAACAGCTTGGGCAGGTGCTCGGCCGCGATGCCGATGCCGTTATCCCGGACGCTGAAGGCGATGAATTTGCCGTCGGGTGTCTCGTCGATCTCGAGGACAATGCGGCCGCCCTCGGGGGTGAATTTCACGGCGTTGGCGAGCAGGTTTACCAGAATTTGTTTCAGCCGGCGGGCGTCGGCGTGAATGTGCGACGTGGGCTGGCGGCAGGAGAATTCGAGGGTGATGCGCTTGTGCTGGGCGGAAGCGCGAACGAAGCGCAGGCTCGATTCGCAGGTATCGCGCACGGAAATTTCCTGCACATCGAGCTGCAGCATGCCGGCCTCGATCTTGGAGAGATCCAGGATGTCGTTAATGAGGGAGAGGAGGTGGCGGCCGCTTTCCTCGACGCTGCGCACGCCGGTGAGCTGGACTGCGGAGAGCGGGCCGAGGGTTTGCTCGCGGAGCACTTCGGACATGCCGAGAATGACGTTGAGCGGCGTGCGCAACTCGTGGCTCATGCTGGCGAGGAATTCGCTCTTGGCCCGATTGGCCGACTCGGCGACGAGGCGCGCTTCGTCGAGTTGCAACGTGCGGTCGCGCACGCGTTCGTCGAGATGCAGCAGGAGTTGGCGGAGTTGGGTGTGGGATTGATCGCGCTCGCTGATGGCGGCGGAGAGGCGGGCGTTGGAGCTGGAGAGCGTGTGGGCGGTGTTTTCGAGATCCCGGCTGATTTCGGTGAGTTCGATGGATGGGTAGGCGAGCGCGGGGCCGGCGGGCTCCGTCTCGCGACGCACGAGGGCACGGGTCTTGCGGACCAACTGTTGCAGAGGGCGGGTGATCTCGGAGGCCGTGCCGCGCGCCACCAGGAGGGCCAGGCTGACGGCGACGGCCGACCATGCGCCGACGAGGGAATAGAAAAGCGCGACACGGCGCTGGGTCTGCCACAAGGGCTCGAGCAACACCACGTGCCATCCGTTGATGGCCGTATAGGTGCTGATTGCGAGGTGTCGCACCGGCCGCGCGCGGTCCCTGCCTTTCAGGTCGAACGGCTGCACATGGTCGGTGCGTTTCAGAGCGGGATAGATCTCGTGGGATCGAAAATCGGGCAACGGGGGCAACCGCAGTTCGCCCTCGGTGAGCAGAACGTTTTCCGGCCGATCAGCGACCACGAGGTTGCGCCGGTTCACCCGCTCGTTGGCTTTGAGGGTTTCGATGAGGGTTTTGAGATTGAGCGAACCTTCCACGACGTAGCGGAGGCGGCCTCCGCCGTCGAAAAGCGGCGCGCTGATCGCGACGATCAGGTCGTTGCCGAACCCGCGTCCGCGAAAAATGCCGCTGACGAACGGGCGCCGGGTGCGCACGGCCTCGCGGAAGTAATCGCGGTCGGCCACGTTGAGACCGCGCAGCGCCAACGGCTCGCCCCGGTCGTTGAGCGTGGGCGCGCTGGCGACGATCTCGCCCTTCTCATCCGCGATCACCAGCGTGAGAAAACCGGGGTTTTGACGCAGGAGGATATTCAGCCGGGCGCCGAAATCACGTGTCCGCGACAAATCCACCTGCAGTTGTTCCGAGACGGTAACAAGGTCGCGCCGATGCTCGAAAAGGTAGGCGTCGATCCGGCCGGCGACGTCGCGGGCATCCTCTTCGAGGGCGGTTTCGGCGTTGGCCTGGAGGGTGCGATCAAAGGTCCGGCCCATGATCAGAATCAGGAGGACGAGCGGCAGCACGGAGATGATCCCAAAGCGCCGGAAGAGCAGTCGTTGCAGCGACCGTTTCGAATCGTCGTTCGGCGGCAGGCCCAACCAGCGTCGAAACCAGCCCGAGCCGCTGAGGGGTAAAACGAAGGCCGCCATCAACAGGCCGTTGAGCGGGTATTTCACCACAATCGCCCAATTGGATGGAAACGGTATATCTTTTAGGCACCAAAGAAAAACGGCCGTGAGGGGCGCGCCACAAAACAGCCAATACAGACACGTTGCCAGAAGCGCGCTCATACGGTGGCGACGCATCAGCCAGCCCACGGCGACCGACTCCAAAGTGTAGCATACGAAACCCGCCGGATGGCCCCACTCCAGCCAGGTGTTGGAAAACGCGATGGCCGCCGGCCAATCCGCCCAACGCCGGCCCGAGCGCGAAGGCCGTCAGCAGGCTGAAGGCGCCGCCGAAAAGCAACGATGTCCCGCCGAACACCGACAGTTCAAAGTGATTGAGCGCAAAGCCGGCGCAACCCGCTCCCAGTGCAAAGAGGAGCGGTTTTGAGCGAACGTGCGCTGGGTTTGTCATTTGGCCGTGTCTTTCTGAATCAGCTTCAGAGGCGGGAACTAAAGGGAGAGCGCTGTGGACCGGGTCCGCACAATTGCTTATCCGCGTGTCACGGGGCTCCCGGCGGATGGTGAGCTTCGCGTAACCGCCAAGGGCGCCGCACACGCCTCAGCGCTCGCCTTCGGCCGGTTGCAGGACCGCGCGCGGGACGAGTTCGCGGTCGCCGGTGGCGTGGAAGAGATCAGCGGGATAAACGCGGTGGCGCAGGATGGCCTCGAACTCGAGCCGGAGATGAGGAACGAAGTTCTGAGTTGGAAGTTCGACGTTCGGTGTTCGGTGTTGGGCCCTCTATGCCGTCGCGCGTGCTCCCAATTTACGAACTCGAGTCGGCCGTCGTCGGCGCGTTGCGTGCGGGTGGGCGATTGATTGTGCAAGCGCCGACGGGTTCGGGGAAGTCCACGCAGATTCCGCAGATGCTGCTGAACCACGGGTTTCTCGACGGCGGCGAGGCGGTCGTCTTGCAACCGCGGCGGCTCGCGGCGCGCATGTTGGCGAAGCGCGTGGCGGAGGAAGTAGGCACCGCGTTGGGCGACGTGGTGGGCTACCAGATTCGGCTGGAGTCGAAGGTGTCAGCGAAGACCAAGGTGCGCTTTGTCACCGAGGGCATTTTGCTCCGACAGATGTCGTTTGATACTAAGCTGCGCGGGATCAACGCGCTCGTGTTCGACGAATTTCACGAGCGGCATCTCTACGGGGATATTTCGCTGGCTCGGGCGATTCAGATTCAGCAGACGACGCGGCCGGACCTGAAGATCATCGTGATGTCGGCGACGCTGGATGCGGGGCTGCTGCGGCAGTATCTCGCGCCGTGCGAGGTGCTGGTGTCGCAGGGGCGGAGTTTTTCGGTGAAGATCGAGTATCTGCAACGCTCGCCCAACTTCGACCAAGAGCCGGTGTGGGACGTGGCGGCGCGCGAGTGCGAGCGCGTGGCGGGGCTCACGGAGGGCGACATGCTCGTGTTCATGCCGGGCGCGTATGAGATCAACCGCACGTTGCAGGCGATCCAGGGCGGGCGCGCGCTGCGGGATTTCGTGGGATTTCCGTTGCACGGGGAATTGCCGCCGGAGCAGCAGGACCGCGCGGTGGCGCGGACGCAGGCGCGCAAGATCATCGTCTCGACCAACGTCGCGGAAACGTCGCTCACCATCGACGGCGTGACGGCGGTGATCGACTGCGGGCTCGCCCGCATGGCGCGCTTCGACGCGAACCGCGGGATCAACACGCTGTTGATCGAGAAAATTTCCGTCGCGAGCGCCGACCAGCGCGCGGGCCGCGCCGGCCGCACGGCGCCGGGCGTGTGCGTGCGGCTCTGGACCGAGCGCGAGCACGGCACGCGGGCGTTGCAGGAATTGCCCGAGGTGAAGCGGCTCGATCTCTCCGAAGTCGTGCTGACGCTCAAATCCAGCGGCATCGACGATGTGTTTGGTTTTCCCTGGCTGGAAAAACCCGATGCGAAAGCGCTGGAACGCGCGGAGCTCTTGCTCGCGGATCTTGGCGCGCTCGCCGGCAAGGCGCGTTCGATCACCGAACTTGGGCGGAAGATGCTGCGGTTTCCGGTGCATCCGCGTTACGCGCGCATGTTGCTCGCGGCGCAGGAGCGCGGGTGCGTGCGGCCGGTGGCGCTGATGGCGGCGCTCACGCAGGGGAGGAATTTTCTGCTGCGCGGCGCCACGAAGGACGTGGAGCAGGCGCGCGAGGATGTGCTGGGCGAGGAGCACGAGAGCGATTTCTTCCTGCTCATGCGCGCGTGGACTTACGCCGACAAGGCGGGCTACAGCGTCGAGGCGTGTCGGCGGCTCGGCATTCACGCGCAGGGCGCGCGGGCGGTGGGGCCGTTGTTCGAGCAGTTTTTGGAGATCGCGCGCAAGGAAGGCCTCGACGTGAGCGAAGCGCGCGCGGACAGCGTGGCGGTGCGCAAGTGCGTGCTGGCGGGCTTTTCCGACCAGCTCGGCAAGCGGCTCGATGCGGGCACACTGCGGGTGGAACTCGTGCACGGCCGCCGCGGCGTGCTGGCGCGCGAGAGCGGCATCCACCAGGCGCGGCTGCTCGTGGCGGCGGAGATCAGCGAGATCGGGCGCGGCGACGGCGAAGTGAACACGCTGCTCACGCTCGCGACCGCGATCGAGGAGCCGTGGCTGAAGGAGCTGTTTCCCGACGATTACTACGAGGCGCGCGGCGTGCTCTACGACGAGCAGACGAAGCGCGTGGTCGCGCGGAAAGAGAAACGTTTCCGCGACCTCGTGCTCGAGGCCAAGGGTAACAGCGACGACGTGCCGATGAACGAGGCCGCCGCGTTGCTCACCAAAGAAGTGCTCGCCGGTCGGATCGTAATCGAGGCATGGGACGAG
>JACMRG010000088.1 GCA_014376585.1 Opitutaceae bacterium
GCGGTGCTGGAACCCTCCCGCAAACTCAGCGCGGACGAACTCAAGACCCGGCTCTGCGCCTACTATCAATGCGAAATGATAGAACCCATACCACAATAACTCGCGTGGAATTGCACTAGCTATTGTACATTTTCGGGGGATGGGCAAAATTAGCCTTCTTACCGACAAGAAAATGCCTGAGAGCCACAAAGCGCAGAAAAACAACGCCACATACCGATGAAGTTTACAGGTTGATAGATGCTTTCGATGATTCGGTTGACGTCAGCGCGAGTCATTGCCGTTCTCCGTCTTCTCAAAGCCAAACTCCACCTCGTTCGCCCAATGCTCGGTCCATGTCACGAGCAGCGCGAAGTTGTTTTGCTTCGAGACGCTCCGCTCTTTGGCCAGCTCCAGGCAGCCGACCCCTGCGCTGTCATTGACCCGGAAAGTGAACTTAAGCGTCTGTCCGGCGTCGCGCCGCGCCTTGACGTGCGGAATTTCGCCCCACGGAATCGCGCACTCGACGATGCGGCTCCTGCCTTCGTGGCGCATCACCAGCCGGCCCTCCCGGACCGGGCCTTCGAAAGGCGCCTTGGGCTGGCGTGGATAAAAATGCTTGAAGGGAAGTTTGGGATGTCGCAGCCGCCAGATTTCGGTGCCGCCGCCGTAAGCCGGCGCGACCTGGTTCAAGGCGTATTCGTAGTCGGTGCAAAAGTAGCCCGCGTATCCGGGGAAGGTTCCCGGCGGGTGGGAATACCACGGCTTTTCTTCGTCCGGCACGGCGTTGAATCCAATCTGGATGTTGTCGAAGTTGGGCGAGTTGCCCGCCGGCAGATAAGGATTTTTGGCGTAGCTGTAGCGGCGCACTCCCGCCGGCCAGGTGACCTCAACCAGTTCACTCGAGCCGCCGGACTTGGCGGTTTGCCAGACCTTTTCCGGGAAGAAGAACGAGTCGTCGTCCCGCGTCTCAAAGCGCATGGTGCCGCCGTCGGGCGTGTCGTCGGCGACCTTGGCGGCAAAGTAAAAGTATTGGTCGTCGTACGCCAGGTAGGCCGTGGCCAGCCCCTTCTGCGCGTTCTGGCTGAAGGGCTCGAACGGTTTCCAGGCGACTTCGGCCTCGGTGCGGTTGATCGTGCCATCGCTCGAAATCGTCTGCGGCAGGACGCCTTGCCAGTCATCGAGCCGGCCGTCCACGGTGATGGTGCGACGGGCGATGAAATTGACATGCATCCGCTCATAGTGAAATGCGAGACCGTCGGCACCGGCGTCGAATTCCAGCGAGAGCGGGTATTCATTCGACGGCTCCGCCTCGGCGTGTTCCGGGCGCAGCTCGAGGGTGCGTCGTTCGTGCGGGGCGAGCGTCACCTTGTCCAGCGGGCGAAGTTTGAGTTTTCCGAGCCGGGCCTGGAGCACGCCGGTGACGGGACGATTGAGCGAGTTCACCACGTCCACCCGCAGCACCGATTGGTCGGAGAGCGGTCGCGTGAGGTCGTGAGCGATGAAGTGAACGGGTTGGAGTCCTTCGATGCGCGACTGGCGCACCGCCTGGAGGAGTTCGGCGAAGGAGCCGGGCTGGCCATTGGCGCGCAGGTAATAGCCACGGTCACTGATCGGCACAACCAGCTTTCCATCCTTCGCCGGCATCGGGTTGCCATACTCATCGAAGACTCCGTAGCGGCCTCTCCCATCTGCCAACACCATCGTCCCGCCACGGTACACCGCGCGGCGGGCCAGCTTCCGCTCGAGCTCGACCCGTTCCAGAGCATTCACTGGCAGCACCGCCAGTTGCCGGTAGAGCGGCTGCACAGCGGCGACATCCTCCTGGCTGCGGACGTTACGAAACAGCACGTTCCCCTGACCAAACACCGGGGTGATGTCGCCCACGATCACCAGCGTGCCATCATCAGCGTCAATCAAGCCGCCTTTGCCAGGGTTGCCCTTGAAGGCGAAAACCCACGGCAATCCCGGGAACAGGATGCGGTCGAACTCGCGATTGCCGATGAAGTGCTGCAACGCGCCGACGGCGGGTGCCACCGGCCACGCTTGTGTGATCTTGCGGCGTTCGATCCCCGTGGCGGTGCGAATCTGGACTTCACTTTCGGAGGCGACGACGTGCTGGCTGTGAATGCCAACGAGCCGGTCGTGACCCGCCGCATACATGGCGGCCAACGTGCCAGCGATGCGATCATCCGAATTCGCGCACCAGCTCTCCGTGTCCCAAATTTTCACGCGCGACGGCTGGCCATCCGGGCCTTTGCGGTGAACCCAACTCTTCACACCCGCCACGGGGCTCAGGCCCTGGTAATGGATGCTCACGAAATCGAGCCTCTTGAGGAAGTCGTCTTTGCCATCGGAAAAATACTTGTCGAACGTGTTGGCGGTGGAATCGCAGCCGCCCAGCATCACTTGCACCCCACCCTCGCGACGGGCCTCTTCGACGCCTTCGCACATCGCCACGGAGATCTCGCGAAACCGGGGGATGTCCGCGCCCCAGCAGGCGATCGACATTCCCTCCCACGGCTCGTTCCAAAGCTTGACGCCGTTGATCGGTCCCTTGGGCCAGCCGAATTCCAGTGCCACGCGCTTCACCCAGGCTTTGAAATCAGCGTCGTATTGCGGCAGCCACGCGATGTCGCCGATGTATTTTCCGGGGTTGAACGCCTTGCCTCCGCGATCCTCGATGAACGTGCGCGGGCGCCCCAGCGGCTGTAGTTTTCCCTCCATGGGCGTCTCGTGCCCAAACTCCACGATCACCGGCAAGCCGGCGGCCTTGAACTCCCGCAACTTGGCCACTGACTGTTGGTAGTAGGATTCGTAGTCGGCATCGCCCGGCGAACGGAACGCAAAACCGACGCGGTTGGGCGCTGCCCCCAGTCGCACCAACGCAGGCACGTTGTTAATGTCCATGCACAGGCGGTAGCTGTCTCCCAGCGGTGGATTCTTGAACGTGCGCACCAAGCTGGCCACCAGCAAACGCTCCTGTGCCGGCAAATCCAAAACCAACGCATAAGCACCGAACCGTTCGGGAATGGGCAGCTCCAGTTTCAAATCCTGAAAACCCTGCGCGGGAATATCCACCGCCACCGGCACGGAACCCGCGTCGGCGATCTTCCGCAGCGAGATCTGGAACATGTCCTCCATGGAAGTCAGCAAGCCATACTGAATGATGTCGATTTTGCCCGTTGCCCGCAGCGGCTGGCCGGTCTTGTTGACCACCTGCACCACGATGGTGGCCGGTTCTCCGGGCCAAAGCATGTTGGCCGGCGCGCTGCCGCCGATCTGCGCCACCTGCAGCGAATCCGTCTTCGACCGCTGCGTCATGCCCGACAGGTTGTCCACCATGAAATACGGCTTGTCCAAGCCGTACCGTGCCGGCTTGACTCCCCAGACCGTCGCCGGCTTCGGCAGCGGGCCGACATTTTTTGTCGAAACACTGTCCGCGAGAAGATTCCCCCCGAACCCCGGCCAGAGAGCCGCCATCCAAAAGAGGCAGTTGGAAAAACGCCGGGAGATTGTCGTCGGGTGGCTGTTCATGAATAGAGTTCTTGGTTGGTCGATTTTATTGCGGAAGA
>JACMRG010000089.1 GCA_014376585.1 Opitutaceae bacterium
GAAGTTCAGCACCTCCATGCTCACATTGCCCCGCTCAACGGGCAAACTGTCCTGGATTCGTTGCAGATGCGCCTCGGTCAGTTCCATTCCTCCTGCCTACACTTCTACCCCACTTTGGCAATTGTGTTAACACGCCCTAGGCCAGCGAGGAGTCTATAGATTGCCCCCTCGTGGACTGGCCAAATCCGCGGAGGCCCGGGCCCGACTCAAGCGGGGCTTTTCGGAAAGGCTCAAACTGACCGGTCGTTTTTGGAGGCTTTCTCAGCACGTAGTTTTGAGAAACCCCGTATCCAGCGCCAGCCGCGCGATCCGCCCGTTTCCAGCCGTGAGCACGACTCCGTGGCCGCCGGGTGCCGCTTGCACATCCGCGACGATGTCGAAACCGCGCGGGATCGCCGCGACGGCGAAAATATGTGGCACCCGTAGCGGCTGCTTCGGCGAGAGGCGCACGGTCGTGGGAATGCCGGCACGGCTCAGCGGATTCGGTTTCGCCGACTCCGCCTGGCCGAAGTGGAAATACGAGGTCGTCTCCTCCAGCCCGAGCACGTGGCGGTGCCGCCCGCTCCACGGTGCGTAGTGCCGGCCGCCGTTGGAGTGCCAGAGGATCGTGTGGCGCAGCACGTCGGGGTTTTTGAGTTGGATCAACGCCCAGCCGTCTTGCGGAAACGTCACCGCACTCCAGCCGAGCGTGCGGCCGGGTTTGCCCATGAGCATCACGAGGTCGTCGAACCCCGCGCGCGCGGGATAACGCGTGAGATCGGCCGTGCCGCCCTGAGCTAGCGGCACTGCCCTGAGCGACTCAAACCGCGCGCCGGGCTGCAGCGTCGAGTAACCGCCCGCCGCCGGGTTCTCAAACGGCACGGGTAAAACCTGCCCCCAATCCCAGCCGCCCACCGAAACGCGCGCCGCGCCCTCCGGCCCCGGCACGTGCAGGCACGGATGCGTCCCGAGGCTCATCGGTCCGTTGAAGCCGGTGAGCGTGTGCTCGACGTAGATCGCGCTGTGTCCGGCGCGCAGCGTCACGCGTTTATCGATCACGCCGGGGCGAACCTTCGTCGCCAGCCGCAGATGCAGCGACGTCGCCTCCCGCCCGCTCGCATAGTCCACGAGCTTCCAGTCGGCGTTGGCCGATTCGCCGTGCGGCGGATGCTTTTCCCCACGCCACGCCACGCCGTTGCCGCCAAACGGCGCGCAGAAGAAATCGCCGCGCAACGCGTGCAACAACGGCGGCAGCTCCGCGTCGATCTTTTCCCCGACCCACGGCGCGACGGCGAAGGGCTGCGCCGTGCGTCCGCCCGAAAGGCGAAACGTCGCCGGCGCCAGCATCCCGCCGGTGCGCGTGACCCAGGTGTCCACGGCGCCTTGTTTCAGATGCCAGCCGGGCTGGCCGAGTTTGGATTTGAGGGGAGCCTCCATGGGCCCGAGCACACGTGTCCCGCGGGGCCTACGCAAGCGGGACCATGCGTGGGGCGCTTGCTTGCGTCCGGATCGTCTGCCTTGTTTTCGGAAATGAGCAGCTCGTCCCCCGCGAACGCCCAACCTCAGCCTCCCGGTCTGATGCGTCGTCTCGGTG
Organism: Opitutaceae bacterium; assembly: GCA_014376585.1. Taxonomy (GTDB): domain Bacteria; phylum Verrucomicrobiota; class Verrucomicrobiia; order Opitutales; family Opitutaceae; genus Tous-C4FEB. The sequence goes on from JACMRG010000089.1 coordinate 1,574, forward strand.
CCGCCGGCCCCGTCGCCATCGTGCTCTCTTTCTGGCCGCCGCTGGGCGGCTTCCTGCTCCTCGCCACGCTCACGAGCTTCGGCCCGTGGCTCCGGGCGCAGGACGGCCTCGGGCTGCTCACTTACTTTGTCGTGATTGGCCTTTTGCTCGGCGTCTCGTTTGTCCCGACTTACTCGGCGGCGATCCTCGCGGGCTGGGCGTTCGGCTTCGGCGTCGGTTGGCCCGTCGCGATGGCCACCATCACGGTCTCCTCGCTGTTGGCTTATGCGATCGGCCGTGGGATCGCGCGCGACCGCGTCTTGGAAGTCATCCGCGACAAGCCGCAGTGGAACGCCATCTACCGCGCGCTGCTCAGCAAAGAATCGGGCCGCACCCTGTGGGTCGTTACGCTTCTGCGCATTCCGCCGGCCTCGCCCTTCGCCATCGCCAACTTCGCCCTCGCCGCCGCACGCGTGCCGCTCGTCCCCTACACCCTGGGCACGCTCATCGGCATCGCTCCGCGCACGGCGCTCGCGACCTTCGCCGCCGCCGGGCTGGAACAGCTCCGCTTCAAAAACGTCGGCGAATCCTGGATGGTCATCGCCGGCATCGTCGCAACCGTGGGCGTCTGCGTCGTGCTCGGTATGCTCGCCAACCGCGCGCTCCGCGAGATGACCGCGCCGTCCGCCCGGTCCGCGCCGTAGCCCTCGCGCCGGCCCGTCGTCGGTTGTTTTATCGTCATGAAATTCGTCGATCTGTCACATCCCCTCGTCCACGGACAGGCCAACTTTCCGATGGACCCGAAGCTGAGCGTTATCACGCACGCGACGATCAAGACGCTCAAATATGCGATGACCCAGGTGAGCATGGCGACGCATCAGGGCACGCACTTGGATGCGATGTCGCACTTCGTCGAAGGCGGCAAAACCATCGACCAGATGCCGCTCGATTGGTTTTACGGCGAAGCGATCTTGCTTCGCATTCCCAAAGCCCCACGCGAAGAGATCACCGTCGCTGACTTCCGGAAAATCGAGCATCTGCTTCAGCCCGGCGCGAAACTCATCTACGAGACCGGCTGGCACCGTCAGTTTGGTCAGGATAATTATTTCACCGACCACCCCAGTCTGACGCAGGACGCCGCCCGTTATCTCGTCTCGCGGAAAATCCGCCTGCTCGGCATGGATACGCCCACGCCCAGTCGCGACTGGCTCGAGGTGCATCACATCTTACTAGCCGACACCGCCGAGGTCGTCGTGGTCGAGGGTCTCACTAACCTCGGTGAGTTGCCCGAGCGGTTCACCTTCGCCGGCTTTCCGCTCAACTTCCAGGGCCGCGACGGCTCGCCGATCCGGGCCGTGGCCATCTTGCCCTGAAAGTCCTCAATTTGGACTTTTTCAGATAGCGTCGCGACCTCTGGGTCGTGATGGGTTTGCGGCGTAACCGCGCCCAGAGGTCGCGGCTCTACCTCAAACCCACGAAAGTCTAAAATCTGGGAGCCGTTGGTCTTATGTCCCGGGGCCGACAGTTAAATTTCTACGGAGCTGAAACACCCGCCCGGGAGTGCGGTCGAGCCTCCGCACCGCGTCCCCTTTTAACCGGCACTTGGCTTGGTAAGCGCTAGGGAATCGTCGGCTTCGCTTATGCCATCCTCAAAAACTTCCTCCCCAAAATTCGACCTTACGGTGCGGGTGGGCTGCAGCCTCGCTTATGAAGTCACGGGCTCGGCCATGTTGCTGCTCAATTTGAAACCGATGCCGAACCGCGACCACGCCGTGGTCTTCGAGGCGCTTACGCTGGGCAACAATCTGCCCGCCGAGGATTTCACCGACAGCCACGGCAATGTCGTCACGCGCGTGCGGCTCGCGCCGGGCATGAATTTTTTCCGCCACGATGCCATCGTCGCCGTCTCCTCACACCCGGACAATCACGGCCTGCCACCCGCCACGCCCCAAGACCCGGCCGAGCTGCCACCCGCGGTCCTCCGCTACGCGCTGCCCAGCCGGTATTGTGACTCGGACAAACTGAGCGATTTTGCCTGGGAAAAATTTGGCCAGGTCGAGCACGGCCTGCCGCGCGTGACCGCCATCAGCCGCTGGATTCACGACAACATCGAATATCGCTACATGTCCGGCCGCGCCGATCTCTCGGCGTGGGATGTTTTGCAACGCGGCTATGGCGTGTGCCGCGACTTCGCCCACCTCGCCATCGCGCTCAACCGCACGTTCAACATTCCGGCGCGCTACGTGACCGGGCACCTCCCCGACATCGGGTTTCCCGATCCGGAGAACCACATGGACTTCCACGCTTACGCGGAGGTTTATCTCGGCGGCCACTGGCACACGACGGACGCGCGCTTTCACGTTCCCCGTATCGGTCGGATCAAGGTTTCGTGCGGCCAGGATGCCGTGGACGGCGCGTTCTCGACCATCTTTGGCGGTGCGACGCTCAGCTACTTCCAAGTCTGGGCGTATCAAGTCGCGCGCGGCACGGTCGGCGTGGGTGATCCGCTGAATTTTTCCGTGCGGCTCGACAACCGCACGACGGTGCATCGCGAAGAGCCGTATTCCGTCGTGGTGTAGATGTAGGGCGGGGTCGCCGAACCCCGTCGATTCACACGCGAGGCGGGGTTTGGCAACCCCGCCCTACACACCGGTCAGGCGACCGGATATTCCCAGCCCTTGCGATAGTCCCGCCGGAGGAGCTTGTTCGCAGCCTCGTCGCCGATGATGCGCTCTTTCTCGCCGTCCCAATCGAGGCTACGGCCGTGCTTCAGCGAGATCATGCCGAGGAGCGCCATGTTGGTGGCGAGGTGAACTTCGCCAATATCACTCACGGGTTTCGTGCCGGTGCGGATCGCGTTCAGGAAATCCCCGAAGAGTTCCTTGATGTTCTGTGAGTCCGGTTGGTTGAGTTGCGCGGCCTCGGTAAGGGGAGGGGCTTTCGCGTCGTTGGGGTAAAACGTCCAGCCTTGTAGCCAGCCCATGTGGAAGGTGCCCTTGGTGCCGTAGAAGTAGCAGCCCACGCTTTCGCCCTTGTCGGTGTTGTTGGCGCCGAAGCGACGGTGTTCCCATTGCACGTCGAACTTGTCGAAACTGAAAGTCGCGAGCTGGTGGTCGGGCGCGTCGCCGGTCTGCTCGCTGGCGGTGAGGACGGGAGCGCCGGCGATGGGCCGACCGCCGGTGGAGTAAATGCGCTTCGGGTATTTCTCGCCAGTGACCCAGAGGACTTGGTCGAGCCAGTGGACGCCCCAGTCGCCGAGCGTGCCGTTGGCGTAGTCGAGGTAGTTGCGGAAACCGCGCGGGTGGATGCCGCGGTTGCCGGCGCCGAGCGAGGGAATGCGCGGGTCGCCGCCATTGAAGGGGCGGAGCGGGGCGGGGCCACACCACATATCCCAATCGAGTTCCTTCGGGACCTCTACGGTGGGGAGGGGCTTTTCGGGGCCGCTGCCGCCGTAATTAACGAAGCAGCGGACCATGCCGATCTCTCCAAGTTTGCCTGAACGGATAAAGTCACGGCCGCTCACGTTGTGCGGGGAGATGCGGCGATGCGTGCCGACTTGCACGACACGACCGGTGGCGCGCGCGGCGTTCACCATCGCGCGACCTTCCATGACCGTGTGGCCGATGGGTTTTTCGACGTAAACGTGAGCGCCGGCTTTGACCGCGGCGATCATCGGGAGGGCGTGCCAGTGGTCGGGGGTGCCGATGATCGCGATGTCGGGCTTCACGGCGGCGAGGCACTCGCGATAATCTTTAAAAAGCTTCGGGGTGTCGCCGGTGCCGGCGGTGACGTTTTTCAGGGTGGGCTCAAACTGGCGGGAATCGACGTCGCAGAGCGCGACCACTTCACACGCACCGCTGGCCATCGCTTCGCGGAGGATGTTGTTGCCCCACCAACCGCAGCCGATGAGGGCGACGCGGAAGCGGGGGCCGCCAGATTTGGGCTGGGCGCGGATGGAGAAGGGAAGCGAGGCGATGGTCGCGGCGGCGGTGGTGCTGTGGAGGAAGGAGCGGCGGTTCATGGGGTGGGGGAATCTGGGGATCTGGAGTGAGGGAACGGAGAAGGCGGGGATAACTCTGGAACTCAGGGAATCAGGAACGGAGGGGGAAGAATTATCTGGATCCATATTTCCTGAGTTCCAGATTCCTTTTTACGTTTTTAGCCCGAGGCCGATTTCTTTGCGGAGGTAGGTGATGGATTTCTCGATCTCGGATTTCTGATAATCCTGATTGGCCTTTTTGCCCTCGGGGCCGGCGGGGGCTTTGAAAGCGGTGAGCGGCTTACCGCGGCCTGCGAGCGCCTCGAATTTGGCGAGTTTTTCGGGGCGCCGGTCGTAGTATTTCCAGAAGTCGGATTGCTTGTAGGGGAACGCACGCTGTGCGCCGGAGATCGTCTCGATCATGATGGGCACTTTCGGACAGAGCTGCGCCCAGCGCGCGGCCCAGGCTTTCCAGTCGATGAGGCCCTCGCCGCAGGCGGTCCACTGCACGGTGGCGCCCTCGGGCGTGGCCCAAATCTGCTGGTCGCGCAGGGACGAACAGATCGTGACGGGGCCGAGGGTCTCGAGCACGTCGGTCGGATCTTCGAGCGTCCAGGCGGCGTTGCCGGAATCGATGTTGCAGCCGACGAAATCAGTGCCGGCGGTTTCGATGAGCTGGCGGCATTCCCACGAGTGCATGTCGCCGCCGTGGTTTTCGATGGCGATTTTAATGCCGGCCTTGAGCGCGTCGGCGCGGCAGGCTTTGAGGACGGCGACGGTGTCGACGATGCGGGCTTGGATGCCGCCTTCGGTTTTGCGGTCCTCCATGTTGCCGAGGACGGCGCGGAAGATCGGAGAGCCGAGGGTTTTCGCGACGCGGATGCCGAGGCGGAGATGTTCTTCGGCGGTGCCCCAGGTTTTTTTAAATGTTTTCGAGGTCGGGCAAATGCTCCAACTGCCCACATAGAGCGCGAGCCCGGCGTCCTCGGCCTGACGACGCACGGTGAGCAGCGCGGCGTCATCGAGGCTCTCGAACGCATCAAGGTCTGAGATGAAGAGCGTGTCGCACTTGATGGCGGCGGCGTAGTCGATCAACTGCGGCGCTTTCCAACCGAGGGAGCGCACGGCGTAGTTATCCATGCCGAGGGCGATCTTGGGCGCGGCGCTGGCGGCGAGGAGGCGTGGGCGGGAGAGGATCGCGGCGGTGGCGGCCGCGGCGGTGGATTGGATAAATGTGCGACGAAGCATGGGGCGGAGTGGGAAAGGGGGAAAAGCAGACGGGGCGAGGCGGAACGTGGAAAACGCTAGAACGGCTCCGTCGCTTGACAAGCCATGGCGCGATCCGCGCGACCCCCAAAAAATTTACCTCGCTTGCGGCTCTGGAATGACGCGGGCTTCCGCGGTCAGCGTTGTTTTTGCCCCTCGATTGTAACCCCGCCCTGCTCTGCGCGCCCCGCTTGGACCAGCCTGCTGCCTGAGCGCCGTCGCGTCGTCATTTGTCTGTTTCAACCCCATCTACCATGAAGATCGTTCCCCTGTTTCGTCGTGCTTTGATTTTGGTTCTGGTGCTCGCCTCGGCCGGGTCGGTCGGGGCGCAAAGTGCAGCCACCGGCACTATCGAAGGCCGCGTGTTCGACACGCGCCGCGGGCAGTATCTTGAGAAGGCGCGGGTCACCGTCGAGGGATCGAGGCAGGAGACGCTTACCGACGCCATCGGCCAGTATCGGCTGTCGGAGGTCCCGGCGGGGAAGGTGACGCTGAAGATTTTCTACACCGGTCGCGGCTCCCTCACCGAGGTGGTGACGGTCGCTCCGGGCGAGACCGTGCAACGCGACTTCACGTTCGCCGGAGAGACTCCGCCCACGCGCGGGAACGCCGCCGGCGACACCATCAAGCTCGATGCGTTCAACGTCTCCTCGTCCAAGCAGATGGACGCCTCCGCGCTGGCGATCAACGAGCAGCGCTTCGCGAAAAACATCACGAATGTCGTCTCGGCCGATGAGTTCGGGACCATCGCCGATGGTAGCGTGGGCGAGTTCATGAAGTTTCTCCCCGGCATCACGAGCGACTACACCGGCGGCGACGCCCGCCGCTTCTCCATCAGCGGGGTGCCCGCCGGCAACGTCCCGATCTCGATGGGCGGTTTCGACATGGCGAGCGCCGCGGGCGGCGGCACGACGCGCGCCGTCGAGCTCGACCAGGTTTCCATCAATAACGTCTCGCGCGTCGAAGTGAACCGCTCGCCCACGCCCGAGCAGCCCGGCTCCGCCCTCGCCGGCTCGGTGAATTTCGTCCCGCGCAGCGCGTTCGAGCGGAACCGCCCTGCCTACAACTACAGCGTGGCCTTCCTCATGAAGGATGCCGAGCGGGCCTTTCTGCGTCAGACCCCCGGTCCCGGATGGGGCGAAAAAACCTACAAGATCCACCCCGGCTTCGACGTGTCGGCGATCGTGCCGGTGAACAAAAACTTCGGTTTCACGGTCTCCGCCGGCTACTCGATGCAATACACGCCGCAGAGTAACCAATCGACCCAGTGGCGCGGCGCGGCCGCCGTCACCAACGCCGCTTCCACTGTGAGCACGGGCTTGCCCGACACCACCCCCGACAAGCCCTACCTCACCAACTACTCGTGGCGCGACTCCGGCAAAGACACGACGCGTTACTCCTTCGCGACCACGGTGGACTGGCGTTTCGCCCCCCGCGACCGCCTCTCCTTCGGTTTTTCCTACGCCTACCTGCGCGAGCACTTCGCCACCCGCACGCAGAACATCACCATTAACCGCGTGGCCCCGGGCGGCTGGGGGCCCCAGTTTACGCGCGGCGTCGAGAGCACGTTTCCGACGACCGGCGCCGCCATCAACGCCGGCCAGATCGAGCTGGTGAACAACGGCCGCATCCGCCCCGGCCGCACTATCATGCCCACGCTCACCTGGCGCCACGAAGGTCCGCTTTGGAAGCTCGACTCCGGCCTCTCCTACTCCACGTCCCGTATCGTATACCAAGACATCGACGACGGCGCCTTCAACAGCTTCATCGGCCGCCGCACCAACGTGACGATCCGCTTCGACGATATCTTCTATCTCCGCCCCGGCAGCTTCACGGTGACCGATCCCGACGGTAACAAACTAGATCCGTCCAACCTCAACAACTACTCGATCGTCTCCGCCAACAGCATCCGCCAAAAAGCCTACGAGACCCGCCGCCAGGCTTTCGGCAACGTCCGCCGCGATTTCGTGGTGCGCGACATCCCGGTCACATTAAAGAGCGGCCTGGATATCCGCACCGTGCTCCGCGACCGCCGGGGCACCTCGGGCGAACTCTACAACTACGTCGGCGCCGACGGCCGCGCGAGCACCACGCCCACCACTCAGGCCGGCCTCATCAACGACGACAGTCCCGTGCCGTTTTTCGACGAGGTCTATTCGACCCGCATTCCCGACTTCGGTCTCCCCAAGCAGCAGCAGGTGGACAACGGCAAACTCTGGCAGGGCTACCGCGCCAACCCCACCCACTGGACCCGCAGCCCCACCGCCGACTACACCAATGAGACCAACAACTCGAACCGCGTGCAGGAGATCATCTCCTCGGGCTACTTCCGCGCCGACGCCGCGTTTTTCAGCAACCGCCTGAAGCTCACCACCGGCCTCCGCGCCGAGCAGACTAACATCAACGCCCAAGGCGTCCTGAACGATCCGACGCGCAACTTCCGCCGCGACGCCGCCGGCGCCGTCGTGAAAGACGCCAACGGCATTCCCCTCCAGATCATCAACAGCACCACCGATCCCCTCGGCGCACTCCAGCGCACCCTCGTCGACCGTGGCTACACCGCGAAGAAGGAATTTCTCCGGCTGTTCCCGAGTATCAACCTCGGCTACAACCTTACCGAGAACCTGATCGTGCGCGGCGCCTACTACCAGACCGTCGGCCGCCCGGAATTCACCAACTACGTCAGCGGCGTCACGCTCCCCAACACCGAGAATCCTCCCAGCGCGGGCAACCGCATCACCCTCGGCAACGTGAACCTGAAAGCCTGGCAGGCCGAGAGCTACGTCGCCCGTCTCGAATACTACTTTCCGCAAGGCGGCCAGATCTCCGTCGGCGCTTTCATCCGCGACTACAAGGACGCCTTTGTCGCGACCGTGGCCCGGCCCACCGACGAATTCCTCGCGACCTACGCCCTCGATCCGGACACCTACGGCGAATACGACGTCTCCACGAATTACAACAACCCGAACAACGTCCGCATGCATGGCTTGGAGTTCGACTACCAGCAGCCCCTCACCTTCCTGCCGCACTGGGCGCGCGGCATGCGCTTCTTCGTCAACGCCAGTTCCCAACGTGCGAAGGAGTCCTACGACCAATTCCTCGATATGAACCCGTTCGTGGCCAACTTCGGGCTCAGCATCACGCGGCCGAAGTGGAATCTCCGCATCAATGAAAACTACCGAGGCATCCAGCGCCGCGCCGCCATCATCGGCCGCAGCATCGAGCCCGGCACCTACAACTACCGCCCCAAGCGCCTCTACATCGACATCAGCGGCGAATATTTCCTCACCCGCCAGCTCGGCCTCTTCGTCGCTTTGCGCAATTTCAACGGCACCACCGAGGACCAGAAAACCTACGGCCCAAACACGCCGGCCTACGCCAAATTCCGCCAGCGCGATGACTATGGCGGCTCCCTCTGGACCGCCGGTATCAAGGGCACCTTTTAATACCAACGGCTCCGGATTTTTAGACTTTTGCCTTTTGAGGTGGAGCCGCGGCCTCCGGGCGCGGCTGACCCGTAAAAATCTCCCGAACCCGTCGCCCCGGAGGTCGCGACGCCACCCGGGAAAGCCCAAATCATACCAGCCGCCGGTATAAGTCGTCGCTTCCTCGCCGCAGCCCTTCCACTCCCTCCAATCCCAATGAAGCGTTCTCTCCTCCGCGCCGCCGGAGCCGCCGCGCCCGGCCTGATTTCAGCGCTGCCGGCGTCGGCCGAAGCCGGTGCGGGCGCTGCCGTAACCGAGCCCGCCGCCGCCGCGCCGCGGTGGTTGAAGGGCAACCTCCATACGCACTCGCGGTGGAGCGATGGCGATGACTACCCGGAGATGATAACCGATTGGTATAAGCGCGAAGGCTACCACTTCCTGGCGATGTCGGATCACAACGTCATGGCCGAGGGCCAGTGGTGGTTTGCGCTGAAGCCGCCGACGGTCGTGGCCGGCCAGGTGGTGCAGCACGGTGGCGGCGCGGTCTTGGAAAAATACGTGGCGCGTTTCGGGGCGGAGTGGGTGGAGCAGCGCGAAGTGGCGGGTGCACGCGCGGTGCGGCTGTAACCGCTCGCGGAATATCGGACGCTGTTCGGGGGGCCGGGCCGATTTCTGATGATTCCCAGTCTGGAGGTCACTTCGAGTTGGAAGCAGCCGAAAACCGCCACAACGCCCGAGCGGCGAGGTCCGGTGCACATGAACCTGACGAACCCGCGCACGCCGGTCGCGCCGGTCGACGCCGACAATGAGCTCGAAATCATGCAGCGCTCCGTCGAAGCCGTGCGGAAGCAACGCGAGGACCCGGGCCAACCGATGTTCATCCATTTAAACCATCCGAACTACGTCTGGGGCGTGACGGCGGAGGAGTTGATGCAGATTCACCACGAGAAGTTCTTCGAAATCTACAACGGCCGCCCCGGCGTGCATAACGCGGGCGACGCGACGCACCTGAGTAACGATGAGATTTGGGATGTGGTGCTCACGCGTCGGCTCGCGGAACTGAAACTCGACGTGATGTAGGGCATCGGCGTCGATGACTCGCACCGCTACCACGAGCAGATGATCGGGAAAAGTAACTTCGGAGGTGGCTGGGTGATGGTGCGGGCGCGCCACCTCACGCCTGAGTCGATTATTTTGGCGATGGAGGCGGCTGATTTTTACGCCAGCTCGGGCGTGACGCTGAAAGATGTGGCGCGCCCCGCGACGGCGCTCGCGCTGGAAATCCAGACTGAGCCTGGGGTGACCTACGTGACACAGTTTCCCGGGACACGCCGCGGCTACGACCCGACGAGCCAGTTGATGCCATCGCGCGGGGGCGACGCGAAGGCCGCCAAGGCGCTCCCGCACCGTCGCTACCGCAAAGATGTTGGCGCCGTGCTGGCCGAAGTGGAAGGCGCCGAGGTGAGCTATACGCTGAAAGGCGACGAGATCTACGTGCGGGCGAAAATTATCTCATCCAAGCCGAAGCCCAACGGCAGCGTGTCCGGTGAAGTTGAATCGGCATGGACGCAGCCGCTGGTGAACGTGGCGAACTAGCCGACGGTGGACATCGGGCGGTTGGGGAACGACGACGGAAGACTGGGGGGCGTTGCAGCTCCCGAGCGCGGCCGACGGAACAAAGCTATTTTTTGTCGGGCGCCGCGGTGAGGACGACGGTGGAGGGCTGGTCGCCCAGATCGTAGTAGCGGTGCTCGATCACGTCGTCGCGGACGATGGCGACGCGCAAGCCGGACTTGGCGCCGCCGAGGGGTTTGCCGACGGGGCCACTCGTGATGTTCTGAAGTTCGCCGTCGCGGGCCTCGGCGTTGCGGTGGTAGTGGCCGCAGAACAGGTAGCGCACGCCGAATTCGCGGAAGAGCGCGAGGTAAGGCGCGCGGCGGGCGAGCGGGATGTTGAAATACTGGTCGGGCTCGGCCGCGCTCGCGAGGAACCACGGGTGATGCTGAAACACCACGATGTGCCGCGCGCCCGCAGCCTTCGCCTTCGTCAACTCCGCGCGCAGCCAGCGCTCCTGCTGCGCGAGTTGCTCGGGGGCCTCTTGGGGCGAGTGAATGACGCTCGAGTTGAGCACGATACCCGTGACGCTGCCGTGGCTAAACGTGTAACGATCGGGTCCGAAGATTTTCTCGTAGCCCGCAAGGCTCTCGGACGTCGGGACGTTTTTCACGTCGTGGTTACCGGCGTCCAAGCCGAAAGGGTGTCCAAGCCGAAAGGGGTCCAAGCCCAAAGGGTCAGTCCTCGATAATTTGATTTTTCTGCTTGTTGGCTGCTAGGGAGGTGGCAAAGTGGGGCGCATGGCGAGGAAGTTGAGATTGGAATACGAAGGGGCGATCTACCACGTGCTGAACCGGGGGTCCAAGCCGAAAGGGTCAGTCCTCGATAATTTGATTTTTCTGCTTGTTTGCCGCTAGGGAGGTGGCAAAGTGGGGCGCATGGCGAGGAAGTTGAGATTGGAATACGAAGGGGCGATCTACCACGTGCTGAACCGGGGGAACTACCGGCAGGCGATTTTCGGGACGGTGGGCGCGGCGGCGGCGTTTGAGCGTTGCCTGTTTGAGACGTGTGCCCGGTCGGGGTGGCGGTTGCACGCTTACGTGATCATGCACAATCACTACCATCTGGCCTTGGAGACGCCGCGGGGGAATCTGGCGACGGGAATGCATTGGCTACAGGGCACGTTTGCGACGCGGTTCAACCGGCTGCGAGCGGAGCGGGGGCACCTGTTTCAAGGGCGGTATCAGGCGATTTTGGTGCAGCCGGGGCCGGCGCTCGCGCGGGTGGCGGACTACATCCATCTCAATCCGGTGCGCGCGGGGTTGGTGCCGGTGGCGCAGGCGGCGGCGTTTCGCTGGGGCAGTCTCGGGGGTTTTACGCGCGGCATCCGGCCGGAGTGGCTTGTGGCGGAGACATGGCTTCGGGAACTGGGGTTAAATGACACACCGGGGGGTTGGACGGAATACGGCGCGCATTTGCAACGGCGGATGGCTGAACCGGAAAACCAAGAGAGCGACGATTTTGGTCCTATCACCAGCGGTTGGGCAATCGGCACGCACGCCTGGCGGCAGGCTATCGCCAAAGAACATGCCGGCAGCAAATTAGCTGGCCATGCCCATGCCGGCCCGGAAGCGAGAGCCCTGCGTGAGGCGCAGTGGGCGGAGGCGCTGGCCGGGCTGCTGGCGCAGGCCGGCAAAACGCGCGAGGAAGCAACGGACGATTGGAAGGCGGCGGTATGGAAGATCGAGCTGGCCGCAGAACTACGTCGGTTGACCGATGCGTCCAATCGCTGGATTGCAGAGCAACTCCACATGGGCACCGCAGGTTCAGTGAGCAAATATCTGAGCGTGAGGGCGGCGCAGAAAGCGGGCTAAAAAACAAAAAATCAAATTATCGAGGACTGACCCCTTTTTAGAGGGGTTTAGTGGGAGCGGTGCGATCCGGTGATAGGTGACACTTTGTCCGGGGTGATGGGTGACACTTTTTGTGGTGGTTGAAAGGTGAGGAGGGCGAGGTTTTTTCGAGGTTTTTTGAACTTGGCGGGATAAAAATTAAGGGAGGGGCGCAGGGGA
>JACMRG010000090.1 GCA_014376585.1 Opitutaceae bacterium
ACGCGGGCACGGCGAAGATCATGTCGTCGGTGTTCCAGTCCTGCATGGTCGGGCCGTGGAGCAGGGTGCGGATGCGGAGGGCGTTGGGATTCGGAATCTCGTCGCGGGTGACGAGGACGGGGCCGAGGGGGCAGAAGGTGTCGAAGGTCTTGCCGCGGCACCACTGGCCGCCGCCGGCGGTGCGCTGCCAGTCGCGGGCGGAGACGTCGTTGGCGCAGGTGTAGCCGAGGACGTAGTCGAGGGCGTCGGCGCGGGAGACGTTTTTGCAACGCCGGCCGATGACGACGGCGAGTTCGCATTCGTAGTCCACGGAGGTGCTGGGGAGTTTCACGGGCAGCTCGATGGGGTCGCCGGGGTTTTGCACGCTCGCGGGATTTTTCACGAAGAGCACGGGGTGCGGGGGAGGGGGGCTGTTGCTCTCGGCGGCGTGCCGTTTGTAGTTGAGCCCGATACACGGGATGAAGACGGGCGCGAGGGGCGCGAGGAGCTTGCCGGGAGTGACGACGCGGTCGGTGACGGCGAAGTCGCCGAAAAGTTCGCCCGTGATCGCGCGGGCGGAGCCGTCGGGCTGAAGGGCGGCGTAGGCGGGGCCGGTCGGGGTGAGGTGGCGGATGATTTTCATAGGATGGATTTGGCGGTGTGGCGGGAAAGGGCGGGTGGGAGCGAGGTCGTTTTGCCGGGGATCGCCGCCACGCAACCGGAAGAAGCGAGGCCGGCGGAGGGTTTGCCGCGGATAGTCATTACAACCGGCGCGAATCGGGCAGCACAAACCCAGAAACGGGTGCGGCGGCGGAGATCGGTGAGGGTGATAGAGCGCATGGCGTGAGCGCATCGAAGCGTCGAGTGCCAGCGAGCCGAAATCAGGAACGCGATTCAACGAGGTAATTTGGGATTCGCCCAAATTACGTTCCGTGCCGCCCGTGCGGGTGGGAAGCCTCAGCGGGACTTTTTGCCAGGCCCGCGTTTGGGGGCCTTGCGCGTAGGTCGGCTTGAAGGGGCTCGAGACTCGTTTTCGGCAGGGTCCTCGGCGAGGATCGGGGGTTCGACGTCGAAATCGATCAACTCACACGGTTTGAGTCCGCATGCCTTGGCGAGTTTTTCAAAGGTAGAGAAATGGAACTCATTTTTGCGACCAGCCTCGAGCGCCTGGTAGTGCTTGTATTTGAGTCCGGCCCGCTCCGCGAACGCTTCTTGGCTGAGTCCGAGCGCCTTTCGGAGCTCCTTTACCCGCGTCAGCAGTCGTTTCGCCGTATCGTTTGTCACGACGAAGATTAGCCGCACCCCGTTTAACCGAACACACCCCCGGCGGTAGCGAAGACTTTACACCCCCTTGTCGGTAGTGCGGAGTGGCGGCTTCAATGACCTTGGTCAAATCTAGGCAGCGCGTCGCCGATCACGGGGAGGTCTTTACTCCCGAGTGGCTGGTCGGGGCCATGCTCGACTTGGTGAAGGGCGAGACGGAGCGCATCGACTCGCGTTTTTTGGAGCCGGCCTGCGGGAACGGAAATTTTCTCGTGCAAATCCTGCGGCGCAAACTCGCCGCCGTGGAGCTGAAATACGGCAAGTCCGACTTCGAGCGGCGGTATTATGCGCTGCTCGCGCTGATGTGCGTTTACGGGATCGAACTGCTGCCGGACAACATCGCCGAGTGCCGCGCCAGCTTGCTGGAGATTTTCGCCGAGTATCTGGCCCTTGCTCCGGCGGACGACCTGTATCGCGCAGCGGCCGGCGTGCTGGCGCAAAATCTCGTCCACGGCGACGCGCTGGCGATGCGCACGCACGCGGGCGAGCCTATCACCTTCGCCGAGTGGGGCTATCTGGGCAAAGGCCGGTTCCAGCGGCGCGACTTCCGCTTCGACAATCTCACCCAGTCGTCGGCCTTCAGCGCCGAGGGGTCGCTCTTCGCGCAACTGGGGATGCACGAGATTTTTACGCCCACCAAAACCTACCCGCCGATGACGGTGGGCGAGTTGGCCGCCGCCGGGCCGGAGGCGATGGCATGAGCGACCAGGCCAGCTTTACCCTGCGCCGGCGCAATCCGGATGTGCTGACTTGCATCGCGAACCTCTCCAACGACGAGGTGTTCACCCCGCCCGAGTTTGCCAACCGGATGCTCGATACGCTGGCCGAGGCGTGGGCCTTCAACCACAGCGGCGCGAATCTTTGGGCCGACCCGACGGTGACGTTTCTCGATCCCTGCACGAAGTCCGGGGTGTTTTTGCGCGAGATCACCCGACGCCTGACCGAAGGATTGGAGAAAAAGATTCCGAATCTGACGCAGCGCGTGGATCATATCCTGACGAAGCAGGTGTTTGGCATCGGGATCACGCAGATCACCAGCCTGCTCGCGCGCCGGAGCTTGTATTGCTCGAGGCACGCCAACGGAAAGCACTCGATTGCCAAGTTCTTCACGAATGAGACCGGCAATATCTGGTTTAAGCGTATCAAGCACACGTGGGACGGCGACCGGTGCAAATTCTGCGGGGCCGGAAAATCGGTTTTCGACCGGGCGGACGGCTTGGAGACCCACGCCTACGCGTTCATTCACACCGACAACATCAAGGCCCGACTGGCCGAACTCTTTGGGGAAAATATGCAATTCGACGTTATTATCGGCAACCCGCCGTATCAATTGGCGAGCGACGGCGGCACTCGCGACATTCCCATCTACAACAAGTTTGTGGAGCAGGCGAAACACCTGCAGCCGCGCTATCTCTCCATGGTTATTCCCTCTCGTTGGATGGCGTCGGGTCTTGGCCTGAGCGACTTTCGCAGGGCCATGTTGGAAGATCGACATGTCCGGAAACTGGTGGACTACGAGCGCATGGACACGGTGTTTCCAGGCGTGGATTTTGAGGGCGGGATTTGCTACTTCCTTTGGGATCGCGATCACACGGGAAAGTGCGAAGTCACCACTGTCACCGGCGAGGAAACCATTGGGCCAATGGCGCGCGACTTGAACGAATACGATATCCTCGTGCGCGACAGCCGCGGACTGAATATCCTTAAAAAGGTGCGCGCGGCGGGCGAGCCTTCCATCATCAATATTCTGTCTGCGGACAAGGAGTTCGGATGGACATCGAATTTCGACGGGTTCCGTCCGGATAAAAAGCCAGCCGATGTGGCGCTGTATTACGGTCGCGGCGGCAAAAGGCTCGTCGGTGGTATTGCGCGCAAGGATGTCACTAAAAGTCCGCAGCTCATTGACACGTGGAAGGTGATGACTTCAGCGGCCTACGGTGAGCGAGGCGCGCGGCCCGCAATGGTGCTCGGGCCCAGTTTCATCGCAGAATCGCCCTCCGTTTGCACGCAGACCTACTTGTTCTTTTCAGTGGTCTCAAAAAAGCAGGCCGGAAGCCTGCGAAGTTACCTCAACACGCGGTTCTTTCGCTTTCTGGTATCATTGCGAAAGATCACCCAGCACGCAACACGTGCAACATATACATGGGTTCCGCAACAGACGTGGGATCGTATCTGGACGGACGAGGCGCTCGACGAAAAATATGGGCTGAGTAAGGACGACATCGCCCACATTGAGGCCAGTATCCGTCCGAGGGCTAGCGACGATGAGTAAATCCACCATCGACGAAATCCTCGCGCCCAAGTCGGAGGCTCGGCCGCGTATTTACGCCTACTCCATTGCGGACAAGGCGCACGCGGGACTGCTCAAGATTGGCCAGACCACGCGCAACGTGAAGCAGCGCGTCGCCGAGCAGCTCAAGACGGCTGCGATCAAAAACTTTACCATCGTCATAGACGAAACCGCCGAGCGCGATGACGGCACGATTTTTAGCGACCACGCGGTGCGCGCGGCCTTGGCGAAGAAGGGTTTTCAAAACACGGAGCTGGAGTGGGTGCGCTGCACGCTCAAGGAGGTGAGGACCGTTCTTATCGAATTGCGCACGGGCAAGAAATTGACCGGCACGCATCATGAAATCTTCGTGATGCGGCGGGAGCAGATCGAGGCGGTCGAAAAGACGTTCGATTACTACACGTCGATCTGGGCGGAGAACAAAAAGGCCGTTCCGCGTTTTTTGTGGAACGCGAAGATGCGTTTCGGGAAAACGTTCACCAGTTACCAACTCGCCAAGAAACTCGGGGCCAGGCGTGTGCTCGTGGTGACGTTCAAGCCCGCCGTGGAGGATGCCTGGCAGACAGACCTCGAATCGCACGCGGACTTCGACGGCTGGCAATACCTGTCAAAATCCTCCGGCGGCGATCCGACGCAGATCAACCGCAAAAAACCGGTCGTTTATTTCGGCTCCTTCCAAGACCTGCTGGGTCGAGACGACGCAGGAAATATTAAGCCACGGCACACATGGCTCCGCACGGAGAAGTGGGACTTGGTCGTGTTTGATGAATACCATTTCGGCGCGTGGCGCGACACGGCCAAGGAATTGTTCGAGGGCGAGGAGGAAGCGGTCGCCAAAAAGGAAACCAAGCTCGAATACGCCCCCGGATTGGAAAGCGTGAACGAGGACATCGGCGAACTCTCGACCCAGGAAACCGAGTTCCTGCCCATCACCACCAAGGCGTATCTCTATCTCTCCGGCACGCCGTTCAAAGCGCTCTCGACGGGCGAGTTCATCGAGGAGCAGATTTTCAATTGGACCTACACCGACGAGCAGCGGGCCAAAGAGGCGTTCGTGACCGAGAACCCCGGCAAGTGGAATCCCTACGGCGCGTTGCCGCAGATGCGGCTGCTCACCTACCAGATGCCGGACGATCTTTTGGCGGTGGCGAGCGCCGGGGAGTTCGATGAGTTCGATCTGAACGCGTTCTTCGAGGCGTCGGGCGAGGGCGGGAAGGCGCAGTTCAAGCACAAGGATGACGTGCAAAAGTGGCTGGAGATCATCCGCGGTGGCCATTCGTCCAAGTCGGTGGAATCGCTCAAGACCGGCACGCGGCCGCCGTTTCCGTATTCCGACGTGCGCCTGCTGCCGTATCTCCAGCACGCGTTCTGGTTTTTGCCCGATGTCGCGGCCTGTCGCGCGATGGCAAATCTGTTGGCCGAGAAACATAACGTATTCTGGCGCGATTACACGGTGATCGTCGCCGCCGGGGCGACGGCGGGCATCGGCTTGGAGGCGCTGCCGCCCGTGCGCAAGGCCATCGGAGGCGGTTTCGAGACCAAGACGATCACGCTCTCCTGCGGCAAACTCACCACTGGCGTCACCGTGCCGCAGTGGGCGTCCATCCTGATGTTGCGAAACCTCAAGTCGCCGGAGACTTATTTTCAGGCGGCGTTTCGCGTGCAATCGCCGTGGTCCATCAAGAACCCCAACGGGGACAATCCGAACGAGGAGGAAATTCTTAAGCCGGTGTGCTTCGTTTTCGATTTCGCGCCGACGCGGGCGTTGCGGCAGCTTTCCGAATACGCGATCGGGCTCTCACCCAACGAGCCGAATCCCGAGAACGCGGTCAGGGACCTCGTGTCGTTCCTGCCGGTGCTGGCCTACGACGGCGCGAACATGACGCAGATCGATGCGGGCGGCATCCTTGATATCGCGATTGCCGGCACCTCGGCCACGCTGCTCGCACGCAAATGGGAGAGCGCGTTGCTCGTGAACGTGGATAACGACACCCTGCGCCGCATTCTCGATAACCCCGAGGCGATGGCCGCCGTGGGGCTTATCGAGGGTTGGCGCGCGCTCGGCGACAACATCATCGAAACCATCATCAACAAGAGCGAGCAGGTGAAGGCGCTCAAAAACAAGGCGAAGGACAAGGAGCTGTCGGCGAAGGAGGAGAAGCAGCTCACTGACGAGGAGAGGGAGTTCAAATCCAAGCGGAAGCTGGTGCAGGAAAAACTCATCAAGTTCGCGACCCGTATTCCTGCCTTCATGTATCTGACGGATTTCCGGGAGAACACGCTGCAAGACGTGATTACTAAGATTGAACCGGAGCTGTTCGAAGTGGTCACGGGTCTGACGGTGAAGGATTTTCACCTGCTGGTGCGGCTTCGGGTGTTCAACACTGAACAGATGAACCAGGCGGTGTTCGCCTTCCGGCGTTACGAGGATGCCTCGTTGTGCTACACCGGCATCGAGAGCCATCAAGGTCTCACGCACTACGGTCTCTATGACACCGTGGTGGCGCGCGAGTAAGATGCGGGTGCTTAACAAGCAGCAGTCGGACGATCTCGGGATGGCCGTGGCCTGCATAAAGGTCAAAAACGGCGCGTGTCCATAATTTGAACCTCCTTTGGCGCGTGGTCGGTCCAGTAGGTGACGCGAAAGTGGGCGGTGTAGCTGGCCTCGTTGGTGCGGCCGGCTTCGTCGGTCACCTTTTCGGCGCCGCGCTGGCCCGGGCTGCGGGTCAAGGTTTCGCAAACTGGGCTTGCCCCGATAAAACGGACACGCGTTGAGCGTGATGGATGTGTGGTTAGTTGAGGTTGGATTCGTAGTCGAGAGGGCTTTGATAGCCGAGGGCCGAGTGAAGACGGGTGCGGTTATAGAAGCTCTCGATGTAATCGAAGATGGC
>JACMRG010000091.1 GCA_014376585.1 Opitutaceae bacterium
CAAGTTTCGTAACGAGATCCGGCCGCGCTTCGGCCTGATGCGCGCGCGCGAGTTCGTGATGATGGACGCGTATTCGTTCGACGCGAGCGACGACGGCGCGGTGAAGAGCTATTTTGCGATGAAGACCGCCTACGAAAAATTCTTCAAGCGCGTGGGCGTGCAGGCCATCGCCGTCGAGGCCGACACCGGCGTGATGGGCGGCAGTTTTTCCCACGAGTTTATGGTGCCGGCGGAAATTGGCGACGACGACGTCATCTACAGCGATGCCGGCTACGCGGCCAATCGCGAGAAGGCCATGAGCGCGATCGTGCCGAAGGATCTCGTCGATGCGGCTCCGGCCGGCGCGACCGAGGAATTTGCCACGCCGGGCATCGTGACCATCGCGGCGCTCGCGGCGGCGCCGTTCAACGTGGCGGCGGACCAGCAGTTCAAGACCCTGGTCTATGTCGGCGACGGCAAACCTTTCCTCGTGATCCTGCGCGGCAGCGACGAACTTGAGGAGGCGAAGTTGGGCTCGCTGGGCTTCACGGTTTTCCGCGCAGCGACGGTGGAAGAAATCGAGCCCGTGCTCGGCGCGAAGCCCGGCAGCCTCGGTGCGGTCAAAGGCACGATCAAGAATCCCGAGGCGCTCGCGGGCGTATTCGCCGATGAGGCGATCCGACTCGTGGGCAACGGCACGACGGGCGCCAACAAAGACGGTTTCCACCTGCGCCACGTCAACGTCACACGCGATCTTGCGATCACGAAGTTTGGCGATTTTCGCCGGGTGCGTCCGGGCGAACCCTGCCCGCAATCGGGTCAGCCGCTCAAAATGCGTCGCGGCATCGAGGTCGGGCATATTTTCAAACTCGGCACCAAATATTCCGAGAAGTTCGGCGCGGTTTACACCGACGACCAGAAGCAATCGCACATGATGGTCATGGGCTGCTACGGCATCGGCATCAGCCGCACGATGCAGGCCGTGATCGAGCAGAGCCATGACGCCGACGGCATCGTGTGGCCGTGGAATGTCGCGCCGTTTCAGGTGCTCATCTGCGTGCTCGATCCGGATTCACCGGAGGCGATGGACCTCGCGAAGAAACTCGGTGCGGCGGCGGAGCAGGCGGGCGCAGACGTGCTCGTCGATGACCGGGCGGAACGGCCGGGCGTGAAGTTCAAGGACGCCGATCTCATCGGCATTCCGCTGCGAATCACCATCGGTAGCAAAGGACTCAAGGACGGCATCGTCGAACTCAAGGCCCGCAACTCGAAGGATGTCGCCAAGGTCCCGCTCGCCGAGATCGAGGCGCGTCTGGCGACGGTGGTGGCCGAGGCGAAGGCGAAAGCGGCATGACGTTCGATAACGCCAAGTCATCGCCGTCCACAGAGACGCTGAGCCGCACCGAACTCGAACTGAGCGGGGTGTGGCGCGTGGTGGTTTTGAACGACCCGGTGAACCTCATGTCCTATGTCGTGATGATCTTCAAAAAGGTCTTCGGCTTCACCGAGACCGCCGCGCGCCGGCACATGTTGGAAGTCCACGAGCAGGGCCGCTCCGTGGTGTGGAGCGGACTGCGCGAGAAGGCGGAGGCGTATGTTTTCACACTGCAGCAATGGCACCTCACGGCGGTCCTCGAACCTGATGAAACGCGTTGAGGTAAAACTGAGCCTGGCGGTCGTCGCGCCCCTGCTTGACGTCATCAAACAACTGGCCGGGGGCCTCGGGCAAAAGCTCGCGGCCCCGCAGGAGCTGGGCGACATCGACACGGAGTTTCGCGACGCCTGGGTCGGCGAACTGCTCACGGGCCAGAGCGCGGATGTGCAGGCGCTGCTGGCGCTCTTCGACGACGAATTTTTCTTGGAAGGCGTCGTCGCCTTCGACAAAGACAACGCGGAGCCGATCATGCGCGCGTGCGCGGCGGTGCGGCTGCGGTTACGCGAGGTTTACCTCAAGGGACTCGGTGACGACATACTGGAAGGCGGCGACGTGGAGTTGGAGGAGTTGTCGGAGCCGGTGCGGAAGGCGTTCATGTGTTACCTGTTTTTGGCGACGGTGCAGGAGCTGATCATCCAGTATCTCGATTCGAGCATCATCGAATCGTGATTGGCGTTTGACGGCGGGGGAGGCCGACCTACGTTCGGCCGTGACACCCTGCAGTGTTCGAGGTGCTTTCAATAACTGCTCTTTGCCTTAGAATTATTACGGGAGCCGAAACCGTCGCGGAAGATGCTAGGCCGTAAATCGGAAAGCAGACGCTGCGGAGGAGGCGCCCACCTTAACCTAAAAAGGTCCTGAGCCTTTGGGCATACGGCACAGGCGGGGTGTCACTTCTTTTTTTCATGAACCCGACTTACTACTACCTCCTGCATATTTTCTCCCTGTTCGTGCTGACGGCGCACACGTTCATGGCGTTCGCGAATCCGCTCCCGGCGAATAAAAAGAAGACGATGGTGATCACCGGCATCGCCGGACTCCTCGCCCTCATCAGTGGTTTCGGGCTGCTGGCCAAGCTGCACCCGGGCACGCTTCCGGGCTGGGTGATCGTCAAATTCGTGTGCTGGATCGGCCTCATGGCGCTCGCCGGTATCGTCTACCGTCGGCCACACCTGCGCGACAAACTGGCATTCACGGCGCTCAGCCTGATCTTGATCGCGCTGGTGATGGTTTACGTGCGGCCGCTTTGAGCGTTCGGAGTTGAGACGGTAGGAACCAACGATCTGCGCCATGACCGGTTCGCTCTGCGGCGTCTGGATCGATGATGACGGGCTTGTCCACGTTTCCGTTGCGACGGCGGACGGCGGGCGGGTGGAGGAAAAGAACTTTTTAAAACCCTTCGCGTGGCTGAGCGGGCAAACGCTGGTGGCGCCGGCCGGAGTTACGGTCGAGGAACTGCGCGGCGACGCGCCGTTCTCGCGACTGGCACAGGCGGAGACGCTGGCCGGCTACGAGGCGTTTTTGAAAGGTGCCAAGGAGGTCGGCGGCGTGGATGCAGTGCGACCGTTGGAGAACCAGTTTCTCATCCAGCAGCGCGCGCGACTCTATCGCGACTTGAGCTTCGGCCAGCTCCGGCGGTGTCAGCTCGACATCGAAACGTCGTCGGCCGACGGCAGTTTCAGCGACGCAAGCAAGGCGGAAGACCGTGTGCTTGCGATCGGGCTGCGGAGCGGCGGGCAGAACCGGCTGTTGTTGCTGGCGGAGCCGACCGATGTGGCGGAGAAACAACTCCTGTCAGCGTTGAATGCTGCGCTGGCGGAGATCGATCCGGACGTGATCGAGGGGCATAATATCTTTAAGTTCGACCTCGATTTCCTGCGACTGCGGGCGAAGCGGCACAAAGTCCCGTGCGCGTGGGGCCGGTTCGGGCAGAAGGCGACGTTTCGCAACAGCCGGCTCAAGGTGGCGGAGCGCTGGATCGACTTTCCGCGCTGTGATTTGCCGGGGCGCACGGTCGTCGATACCTATCTACTGGTGCAGCTCTACGATATCACGACGCGGGAGCTGACGGCGTTTGGGCTGAAGGACGTCGCCGTGTATTTCGGCATCACGGACGAGGACAGCGAAGACCGCACCTATCTCGACGGCGGAAAAATCGCCGAGACGTTTTGGGCCGATCGCGCGCGTTTCTGCGCCTACTTGGAAGACGATTTGCGCGAGACGCAGGGGCTCGCGGATCTATTGCTGCCGACGTATTTCGAGCAGACGCGCACCTTTCCGATTTTGCTGCAGGAGGCGACGCTGCGGGGCACCACCGCGAAGATCGATCTGCTGTTTCTCGAGGAATATTACCACGCGCGGCAATCGGTGCCGGTGCCGTTGGAAGTCGCGCCCTTCGACGGCGGGTTTACGCGAAGTTACCAGGAGGGCGTGTTCAAACACGTGCTGCATTTTGACGTGGCGTCGCTCTATCCGAGTCTCCTGCTCAACATCGCGCGCAACCCGCGGAACGATGCGCTCGGGGTCTTCATTCCCCTGCTGAAATCGCTGCGCGAGTATCGCTTGAAATTCAAACTGCTCGCGCGCAACGCCCCCTCGGCCGACGAGCGCGCCGAGGCGCAGGCGCGACAGGCGTCGTTTAAGATCCTGATCAATTCATTCTACGGTTATCTGGGTTTTTCCGGCGCGCGCTTCGGCGATGGTGAACTTGCGGCCGAGGTGACGCGACGCGGGCGGGAACTCCTGCAGGCGCTGATCGACGAGTTTGCGCGGCTCGGTTGCACGATTTTGGAGGCGGACACGGACGGGATTTATCTGTCTTCGGAAAAGTATTTTGAAGAGCCGGAGCAACTGTTGGCACTGGTGGCACCGACGCTCCCGCCGGGCATCGAACTCGAATACGACGGCCGTTATTCCGCGATGTTCTGTTATAAGGCGAAGAACTACGCGCTCTACGACGGGAAGAAGGTGACGCTGCGCGGCAGTGCGTTGCGGTCGCGGGGCATCGAGCCGTTTTTGAAAAAGCTTTCGCGGCAACTGCTGCGTTTCCTCGTTGGGGCGGCGCCGGATTCGCCCGTGGTGATGCTGGCGCAATTGCGCACGCAGTTCGCGACGCGGGCGTTGCCCGTGGCCGACGTGGCGAAGAGCGAGTCGCTCAGCATGAATCCGGACGCCTACGAGCGGTTCATCGCGGAGGGTGGCAAGCCGCGGCGCGCCTCGGCGGAGGCTGCGTTAAAAATGACGCCGCGCCCGCGGATGGGCGAACGGGTGGCCTATTACATCGCGCCGAAACAGAGGGGCCAGACGAGCGACTGGCAGCGGGCGCGGCCGGTGGAGCTGTTTGACGCGGTGACGGCCCCTTACGATGAAGGCTATTACACGGATAAACTCGACGACTGGATCGAGCGCTACGGGAAATTCGTCGGCGTAAAGCCGTTGGGCGACGGACAGGGCGAGTTGCTGTAAATGTAGCACCGTTGGCCGAGCGGGAAGTCGTAACCGCTCGGCTTGGAACCGAGGGACTTGAGGTGGGTCAGCGACGTCGCGTCGATTCCCGACGCCTCTTAAAATCATGAGCGCACTCCCTCCTATCGCTGAAGCCATCGCCCAAGGTGGCCGCGGCGGCTCCGTGGAAACCGCGGAATTCGGGTTTTGATCTCAATTTCAAGGCGCCCTCGGTGAGCAACCCGCAGGGCCTCACACCCGAACATCTGTTCGGCGCGGCGTGGGCGGCCTGCTTCAACGGCGCGGTCAATCATGTCGCAAAGGAGGAGGGCCACTCCGACGAAGGTATCACTGTCACCGCGCAGGTGCAGTTGCACCCGGACGGTCCCCAACCTTTTTCGGTGAAATTTACCGTGGGGATTCCCGATCTCGAAACAGCCAAGGTGCGGCGCATCATGGAAAAGGCCCGCGCGATATGCGCTTACGCGAAAGCCACGAAGGGCAATGTGGCCGTCACGTTTACGGTGGGTTGAGTGTGGTGAGCGGGATGTGGAGCACGATGACTAACCTTCAGTCTCCACGCGGATTGCCTCCCTTTGCCCAGCGCAGATTATGCTCCGGACGAGGCGGGGCGGACAGCCCTTTAATTTCGACTGATGCTAGCCTGCTCGCGCTTCAGCTCTAGTTCCGCGGCCAGCCAGTGGGCCTCGGCGGAATTATCAGGCTGGCCGGCGCGTTCCCAGAGTTCGTGGGCGCGGTGGGCGATGGACTCGTGGATAACTTCGCGGGACGTTGGAGAAATGGGGCCGTTGTGGTGATGGTTTTTCATGGAGTAGCGCGTCTGTTTGAAAGATCCACGGTTGGCGCGGATAGGCGCGGAGGGCTTTTACCAAGCCCTTGCGCGCGTTTCCGCGCCAAGCGCGAAAGCTTATCTGTGTAAGATGTTAGTTTCTCGAACGAAACCCGCCGAAGAGGTAAACAATCAGACAGATCAAAAGGACGAGACCGAAGCCGCCGCCACCATAGGTGGGACCGCCGAAGTAAAAGCCGCCGCCGCCGAACAGGAGGAGAAGAACGATGATGATGACGAGTGGGTTCATGCCGATCAAAGTATCATGGCTGAATCTTCGGTTCCATGGGGCGTTCACCTCCGTGAGGTGATTGATGGCACAAACGCGGTTGACGGGGTTGCCCGCGGACGATGCGACCTGCGCACGAGAGAGTGTGCGGTAAGTCGGCACGACGTGGCACCCGAGGTGCGCCGACAACGGTCGCGAACTGAAAAAAGGGATGAGTTTTATGATGACTATTTCCGCAGGGAACGCGGGAAGTCTATGGCTGACTACAGCGGGATGAATCCTACGAAACCCAGTCACGATCCCGACGACACCGCCGCAAAAGCCGAGCAGAAGAAGAAAGACGCCCGGGCACCGCAAAAGCCGGTCAAGACTTCACCCAAAGCTAAGCCGCCCGAGTCAGGCAAGCCGGTGTGGGACAAGCCGCATTCGTCGTAATGGCAGAAGCCCGCCCGGCGGTCGGGCCTACAGGCCAGAACTGATTCAGCGGAGCGGGCGTCCAAGCGTGCGATAAGATTGCTGACGTAGAAGCTGGACTGACGGTGGAAGCCCGCCCGACGGTCGGGCCTACGAGGCGGAGCTGATTCAGCGGAGTGGGCTTCCAAGCGTGCGCTAAGACTGCTGACCTAAAACCTGTAGAACCGACCGGTGTTCGGTCGCCTCAAGGTAGCGGGCAACACCGACCGGTGGCCGGGTTTAGAATTTTGGCAGCGCTTTCCCGCACTCGGGATCGGCAGGCACAACGGCGCCCACTTCCTCGACGGGATGCGTGAAAAGATAACGCCACACGGACTCGTGAATGAATTTACCGCCGGCGTCTTTCCCGGCGGCATTGCCGGGTGTGACCGAGCTGTGGGCGCGCTTGGCGTCGCCATTTACGTCGAAGCGCGTGATGAGCCGGCGCGTGTTGCCATAGGGCGGGGCGCTGGCGTCGACGTCCACGATGGTGCCGTAGCGTTGCAGGCCGAGCATCCGCCAGGAGCGGCAGTAGTGGTCGCCCTTCCAACCGTCGTCGAGCACGTGACTGAAACCGAAGATGCGGTTGGCGGGCGTGGCGGAGGGGAAACCCTGCCAACTTTCCAGCTGATCGCGCGGGCCGCAGAACGCGACGACGCGATCCACACGTTGATGCACGGCGAAGCGTGTGGCGGTGGTCGCGCCGTGCGAAGCGCCGGCCATGATGACTTTGTCCCAGAGCAGGCCAGTGCCCTCAGCGTTGATGAACTGTTCCCAGCGGCCCTGGGGGTGCGTCTTCGCGAGATGTCGCACGAATTGAAACGCGCGCTCCATCATGCCGTCGGGTGGCGGAATCGCGCAGAGGGGGCTGAAGTCTTGGCCGGTCGCGGCTTCGAGACGCATCTGGCCGAGGCTGGTGCCATCGTCGCGCGCAGTGGGGGGGATGAGGCCGAACCATTTGTTGGCGTAGTGGACTTGGATCGCGTGGAGGCCGTAGTCGCCGAAACGTTCGAAGAGCGGCGCGCCATAGTTCATGAGCCAGATCACGAGCCGGCCGCGCGGGGCAACACGCGTGTCGACGGCGGCGTTTTCCACGTCCTGCGGCTTGCCGGTCTTGTCCACGAAGACGAAGTCGAGGTCGGGATGCGGCCTGGCCCGGGGGTCGATCTCACTCGCGCGCGCGTTGAGATGATAGCGCTGCGGCGCGGGGTCGGCGTAGGCGGGTGGAGGCGATTCCGCGGAGATCGCGGCGGAAGATAACAAGGCCAGAGAACAGGCGAGGAGGAAAAGACGGCGCATGGGGTAGGGCGGAACGTTGAACGGCGGTTTTGCCCGTGTCGAACCGTGTCGTAGCCGGCACGGGCGCGGTGAAGATTGTCGCAAGGGAGTTTGGAACTGGTCGCATCATTTGCCGTCTGTTTCCGCATGAAAAAAACACCCGCCGGCGAGGCCATCGAAAATCTCACTCACGCTCGGGCCGTGGAGAAAATCCGCGACTTGGCGAAGGCCGCGCGGATTTGCCTGTTTGGCACCGCGCCCGCCCGTTTTCCGCTCACGGTGAGTCCCATGGCGGTGCAGGCAGTTGATGAGGCGGGCAACCTGTGGTTCCTGAGCGCCCGCTCGAGCGTGAGAAACCTGCACATCGGCCAGGATGCGCGCGTGCAGCTGCTCTTTGCAAACACCGGGGATTCTCAGTATCTCACCGTGCACGGCACGGCGACGGTGAGCGACGACCGCGCGCTTCGGGAGAAATATTGGACGCCGATCGCCAAGACCTGGATGCATGGCGGAGTGGACGATCCCGAGCTCACGGTCATCAAGGTCGCGATCAAAGACGGCTATTATTGGGACACGGAACACGGCAAAGCGGTTGCTTTGCTGAAGATCGCTGTCGGCGCGGTGACTGGGAAAACCATGGATGACAGCGTCGAAGGCAACGTCCGCCCGTAAAACCCAGGCCGAAATCGCGGTGGCGGTGTCACTTTTGGCCCAACCGGCAACGGGCAGGGCAAAGAACCGCCCGCGAATCTGTGGCGGGCCGTCATGTCATAGGCCTTCGACGGCAACAGCAAGGCCACGGTAAAGCTCGAGCAGGAAGTGATCGCGTATTGGGTGATGCGCGAGGCCGCCGAACGGCAGAATGAGTTTTCCAGCAGGGCGAAATGGCGAACGAGGCCGCGGCCATCGGCTAGCATCTGGTCGATGCCGACGTGTCAGCCGCGGCGGGCGGCTTCGATTTGGGTGATGTCGATTTTGACCATCTCCATCATTGCTTCAAAAACGCGCTTGGCCTCCGCGCCGCCCGCGGACATCGCCTCGGTGAGGGTGCGGGGAGTGATTTGCCAGTTAAGGCCCCACCGGTCTTTGCACCAACCGCATCGGCTTTCCCGGCCCCCATTGCCGACGATCGCGTTCCAATAGCGGTCGGTCTCCTCCTGCGTGTCCGTCGCGACTTGGAAGGAGAAGGCTTCGCTGTGCGGGAAATCCGGCCCGCCGTTCAGACCGAGACAGGGGATGCCAAGCACGGTGAATTCGACCGTGAGAATATCGCCCGCCTTGCCCGACGGGTAGTCGCTCGGCGCTTGGTGCACCCCCGTCACTTTGCTGTCCGGAAATGTTTTTGCGTAAAAGTTCGCGGCGTCCTCCGCGTCTTTGTTGAACCACAGGCAGATCGTGTTTTTGGGAGTTGGGTTTTTCATAGAACGATAGGGGGGCCAGACAGGCGGGGGCGCGCGAAGTTCGCCCGTCGCCCTTCAACTGATAAGCAAGAGGCGAGCGGGATCGCCGGGATGAGTGGCGGGGGCGCGGTGAATGCAGGGTGGGACGGGGCTGTCGGGGTAGTCGGTCGCGATGCGCCAAAGATTGAAGTGGCCGAAGGAATACGGCTGCGCGCGGGGGGTGGCGGCGTAGTGGAGGTCGTAACAGTGGTCTCGAAGGTATTCGGAAAAGCCTTTTTCCGGGTGGGGGGGAATCGAACACCCAATCGGCGGTCTAGAAAACCGCTGCTCTTCGCCATAGTGTTTCATGAGTTCGGCGCGAATCGCGGGATCGTCCACTTTGCGCAGGGCATCTTCGTTGCGCAGGCCCTCGCTGGATGGTCCGCAGTAGGTGCAGAGCCAGGTGTCGGCGGGGATCGGGGCGCTGTCGGCGTGGAAGGAAAAGACATCAGTGACAACAGGGCCGGGTTCTTCGTCGCGTGGGTAGCCGTGGATGCAGTTGAGCACCGGATCGAGTTCGCGGTCGCGGAGGAGGCGGAGATCGGCGAGCATGTGATCGACGGCAAGGCGACCGGAGGGGCTGATGGGCAAGGCGAGGAGTTTGGCCTCGTCGAGGGTGGTGATCGGCTCGCCGCCGCCATCGCCAAGTAATTTCACCACCTCGGCAAAATCGCCGGCCAGCGTGCGCTCCCAACATAGGGCGTTGATGCCTTGGGCGAGGGGAGTGCTGACGAGTTCTTGGAAACTACCGACTCGTTTGACGCGGGGATAATCGATGAGGGGGGCGAAAGGCGGCATGCGGTAGGCCAAAGCGTTGGCCGGGGAAAAAACGGAGGCGAGCCCGGTGAATGGGGTGAGTTAAAAAGCGGAACACCCACCGGGGGTTCGGCCTGTGTCCCTGCATGGATGTGACTGAACACCGTGCCCGCCTACCTCGGTTTCGTCTCCGCGCTGCGCAACAGGGCCGGTTAATAAGCCCTTTCACATCCCGCTCGACCGCCCGGCGCTCTTGGTTCTGCGCGGCTGGCCGCGGCTTCGTTCGCGCAAAGCCGTCGGGCGTATCCATTATTTTTTAAAGACACGGCGCTCGTCGCGCTCGCTGACGCCGGCTTCGAGGTGATCGTTTGGTTTATACTTCCGCGTCCGTTGATCGGCCCCAAACAACCAAAGCCGGCCCATGAAGGGAATTTCCCCCCAATCATAAACTTTACGGCGACAAGCTTGTGCCGTCGCCGAGGCGATTGCGGCTGCCCGTAGTTCCCGATTTGCGTTACCGGGGGTTTTTATGCTCCCGTGGCGTTTCGCCTTTTCGCTTCTCCCGCCATGATCACCACCCGAGCCCGCGGCCTTGTTAACCTCCACGTGGGGCTGACCACGCTCGCGGTGGGCGTTTTCTTCTGGGTCTATGCGGAAATCATCATGCGCTATGTGCCGATCGTGCGGTTGAGCCGTCAGGTGAATCTTCTCCCGTATTTTTTGTGCGTCGTAGGCGGGATGCTGCTTTCGACCCGCGACCTCGCCCGGCTGGCGGCGCGGTTTCATCTGCTTGATTTGGGGGGCGCGGCGCAACTCGCGGCGCGGCAGGTGGGGCTGATGGCATTGCTGATTTTTACGATGATGTTCGCGACACTGGACCGTGACATCAGCCGGCTTTTTCTCGGCACCTTTCTCGTCTGGTGCTGGTGCGGCCTGTCGTTTCTCAATGCACGGGGACCGCGCATGCTGGCGCGACTCGTATTCCAGCGCGGTCACCGGTTACCCACGGTGTTCATCGGCCGGCTGGCTTCCTTCGGCCGGCTCGACGAATGGATCGCGCACAAGGAACCGCTTGGGATTCATCCCGTGGGCCTGCTCTCGGACGAGCAGTTGGGCGAGGCGGGTGTGCCGTTACCCGCGCCCTGGCTGGGGCGGGTCGCAGATCTGCCGGTCGTCCTCGCCGAGCGGCAGGTGGGCCAGGTGATCGTGCTGGAACTGCCGGCGAGCGATGTCGCGGCGCGCAGTCTTATCGATATCTGCCGTGAGCACGGTTGCCGTCTGCTGATTCACAACAATCTCGAAGAACGCTATACGCAGCCGCTCGTGCCGATCGTCGAGGAAGGGCGCCATTTCTACACGTTGCAGGAAGAGCCGTTGGAGGATCCGCTCAACCGGGTGGTGAAACGGGCCTACGATCTTGTGATCGCGCTGCCGGTCGTGGTGCTGGTGCTGCCGCCATTGTGCCTGTGGACGGCGATCATGCAGGGGCGGCAGGCGCCGGGCCCGCTCTTCCATGTGCGGGAACGCCGCGGATTGCAGGGACAGTCCTTTCGCATGTTAAAATTTCGCTCGATGCGGGTGGAGTCCGCGGATGCGCATGCGGAGGCGCGCCAAGCCCGGGCCGATGATGCGCGGATTTTTCCGTTCGGGCGGTTTCTGCGACGGCGCAGTCTGGATGAATTCCCGCAGTTTTGGAACGTCGTCCGCGGCGATATGAGTCTCGTCGGGCCGCGGCCCTACATGCCCGAACTGGACGAGACGTTTCGGCTGCGCACCCGCGGCTACCGCTCGCGGCAACTGGTGAAGCCGGGCATCACGGGCCTGGCCCAGAGTTTCGGTTACCGCGGCGAAATTTTGGAGCAGGAGATGCTGTTGCGGCGCGTGCACTGGGATATGCACTACATCTCCAACTGGTCGCTCTGGCTCGATCTTCAGATCACGTCGCGCACGCTTTGGCAGGTCTTCCGGCCGCCGGCGACGGCGTATTGAACGCGAACACCGTCGCTGCGTTAACCGTCTAAAAATTTTTCACGTAGGTGACGCCGCCGGGCGTCGTGAACGTGAGACTGTCGTTGGTGACTTGGGTGAGGCGGAGGCTGTTGGTGCGATCAACGATGTCGTTGATCTTAAAAACTTTTTCGTTGAGCAGGACTTTACTGCCCGTGCCGGAGGCCCGGATGCCGGCGACGCGGAACCCGTCGACGAGAGTTTGGATGCGTTCGTCGAATTTGCCGGCGATAACCGCCGGCTCGGTCGGCAGCGGATCGGCCGTCCGGGCAAAGCTTGGGGCCAGTTCGCGGGCTGGGGTCGGCGGGGACTCGGCGCGGGACGGCGTGGCGAGGTCGGAGATCGGAGGGGAACGGGCCGAGGACATCGTCGGAAGTGCAGCGGATTCCGGACCCGCGATCGCGGGGGCCCGGCCG
>JACMRG010000092.1 GCA_014376585.1 Opitutaceae bacterium
AGGTCGGCGTCGATCAGGATCACGCGTTCGCCGCCGGCCGCCATGAGACGGGCGAGGCGGTGCAGCGTAGTGCTCTTACCCTCCCCGGGACCGGCGGAGACGACGACGAAGCAGGCGGGTTTGCCGGCGGGTAGGGCGAGGTTGAGATTAGTATGGAGGACGCGGTAGGGCTCGGTGTCGGCCGGGTCGGTGTCGTCGGCCTGATCGAGCGGATCACTTTGAAACGGGATGATGCCGAGGACGGGCAGGCGGAGGCGGGTCTCGACATCGGCCACGTCGCGGAAGCTGGTGTCAAAATACTCAAGGAGCACCGCGGTGCCGACGGCGAGCACGACGCCAAAGAGCGCGGCGAAGGCGATATTGAGGGGCCAGCTGGGGCGAGTGGGGAAACGCGCGGGCTCGGCGGTGTTGAGGATTTCGATGGTGCGCTTCGGCACTTGGAAATCGATTTCGCGCTGACGGAGGGTGAGCTTGAGCGTGGTGAGGAGGCGGGTCTCGTCGTCGAGTTTTTGCGCAGCTTCCTCAAAGGGGCGCATGCGATCACGCGCGGAGAGGATTTGATCGACCTTGGCCTGCGCGAGCTGGCGCTTGAGCTCGGTCACGCGGGCATCGGCTTCCTTGTAGGCGATCTCGAGGGAGTTTTCGTAGCCGCGGAGTTGGGCGTCGAGCTGCTCTTTGATTTTGGCGCGGTTATCGACGGCGGAAATCAAGTCGGGATGCGCCTCGCCGAGCCGGGGCTTCAGCTGCGTGAGTTTCTGGTCGGCGATGAGGTAGGCTTGGAGGAGGTTCTGGATGTTCTGGTCGGGAATGAGTTCGGAATTCACGAGGCCGACGCGGTCCTCGACGGCAATACTGCGGAAACGTTCCCAGCGCGTGCGGCGGCCGATGGCATCGACGCTGAGCACGATCATCGAGTTTTGCATCTGGCGGAGCGTCTCGATCTCCATGTCGGAGTAACGGGCGTTCAGATCGACGCCGGAGATATTGAGATCCTTGCGGAGCTTCTCGACGCGGTCACGTTGGGCCGAGACGGACGCTTCCTGGGTGACGAGTTCCTGGCGGAGCTTGGCAAAACCCTCCCGTTGCTCAGAGGTCGCGAGGGCGATGCGGTCTTCGGAATAGACGACGGCGATGTCGTTGGCGATGTCGGCCCCGAGGGCAGGCGCCTGCGAATAGACGTTGATCTCGATGAGCGAGGAACTGCGCTGGGACTCGATGCGCAGCATCTTGGCCAGGAGATAGCGGTAAGCCGTCGCAGGCGGGAGAACGACGCCGGGGGCCCCGAGTTCGGTGGCGAGTTTCGCCCCGAGGCCGAGGCGGGCGATCACAGGATAGAGGATTTTCTCCGACTGCATGATCTTGAATTGATCCTGCAGGAAATAGGGATCGTAGGCGCCGCTCGCCTGCGCGGAGAAGAGCTTCATTTCGCTTTCGGGCTTCTCCACGCGGATCTTGGTGGTCGCAAGATACCAGCGCGGGAGGAAGGCGGTGACGATCAGCGTGGTGATGAGCACGACGCCGAGGATCAGCCACACGAGCGCCTGCCGCTGGCGCAGGATGCGGAGAAAATCCGCCAGCGACGCGCTATCCTTGCTGGCGGCGGAGAGGGTCATCGGGCGGGCGCGAGTGGCGGCGAATCAAGCCGGTCAAAAGGCGTAGGTCGCGCTGACGCCGACGCGCTGGCGAACCTGCCCGCGGGCGGCGTCATCAGAATCGATGTTGTCGTAGTCGTAGCTGGCGGCGACCGACCAGTTCCTGGCGGCGAGGTAAGTGAGGGCAGCGCCGAAGCGGGTCGTGGTTTCGTCGAGATCGGCCCGACCCCGGCGGCCCTGGAGTTTCGACGGCTCATAGCTGAGTGAACCCGAGGCGACGATGCGCGATGAGAGCGGGTGCTGCGCGTTTACGAAGAAACGGTTGATCTGCGTGTCGGTGAAGCGAACGACATCGGAGGATTCTTCGAGCGTGTGAACGTAGCCGGCGCTGACGAAGGAGCGCTTGGCGTAGCCGTATTTGCCGGAAAACTCTGCGTAAGGTGAGGTTTCACTGCGTTCGCCAGAGCGGCGGCGAAATTCAAAGCCGAGACGTGTGCTGGCGGAGAGCTTGGGGCCGGCGGCGTAATCGGCACCGGCGAGAAAGAAGTCGGAGTGCTTGTCCTTGTTGTCACTGGCACTGCGGTAGGTGACGTCCTGATGGCGGTATTCGGCGACGGCCTTGACCTCGGGCAGCACGGCGAGGTCGCCGACGAGGCCGTAGAGGTTTTCCGTGCGGTCGAGGCTGCGGCCGAGCGATGCACTGCGGTAGTCGTAGTAGATGCTGCGCGCTTTCACCGTGACGTTCGTCTTCTTGGTGGGCGCGGTGGCAAACAGGGCGTCGAACTGGTTACGTTGATAGGACTGATCGGTGTTGATCGGGATGCCGGCGAGCAGGGATTCCGGATTCTTGGCGACGACGAACGCGTCGGTGAGGCTAAAATTGGTGACCGGCGAAAATGCGTGGGCGACTCGGGCGAGCACGTTGTGGCTGTAGAGCGTTTTTTCACCGGGGCGGTTGTCGAAATAATCGACGGTGAGCTGGTAGTAAGCGGTGACAAACGTCTGGTCCGTGACGGAGGCTTCGTAGGCGACCTTGGGTTCGACGTGGTAAACCGTGGTTTCGATCTCCCCCGTGGATGAGCCGAAGAGATTGCTATCGCGAGTGACTCCGGCCGTGAGGCTGAGCGTGAGGTCTTTGCCGGAATCCGAAATGGGCGTGGGGGCGTAAGCGGCCCGACCGAAAAGCGACGCCAGCAAAGCCAAACCTAGAAGACCTATGACACGCGGAATTTTCATGAGCGGAAGAGGAAGCAAGCGGGCAAAAATTATGCGTTTACGCTACGGGGTGGCCGCGCGGCGAAGCAATTGCTTTTTCCCAGCGCGGGCGCCCCACCCGCCCGCCGATCAACGGCGCACCGGCGGCAGCGCCGGATTAAGCAAAACGTAGAGATTTTCCGCGAGTTTTTGCGGGGCTCCCAATGGAAACTCACGCGGGATCTGGCCCGTGAGGAGCCCGGCATAAATCTCGCCCCATTCGCCGAAGCGGTTGGGCACGGCACTGAGCGCACCGGGCAACGCCGTGCGGGCGTTGAGCTCCGAGAAAAACGGCCGGTCGAGCGTGCGCGGCGTCAGCAGGAGTTCGCCGATGGATTGCTCCAGCGTGAGCGCGTAAAAATCGCGGAGCTTCGGCGGCTGGGCCCACACGCGGGTCTGCCCATACCACGCCACGCCCGCCGGCACATCGGCCATGAGCCCGAAGCGGCTGACGGCGCCGCGGCGGGTGAGTTCCTGCTTCATGCCGGAAAACAGCGCGGGGAAATACGGCGGATATTGAAAATGGATGCGGCGGGGCTCGAGCGCGTCGTGGAGGAGCGGCAGCCCCTGAAGGAGCAGCAACGTGAAGGCGCCGAGCCGCGGCCACGCCCCTAGCACGGCGTTGCTGCTGAGCAGCACAAAGAAAAAACCCGCACCGAACACGATGATCAGCGGAGCGCACCACGTGGCGACCAGCCGCTCGCCCTCGCCGGAATCGAGCGCGGCCTGCGAGAGAAGCAAAAGCGCGAGCGCGGCGGTGAAAACCCAGCGGAGCCGATTGGCCGCGGGCGCTCGGAAACCGTAGAGCCAGCCGACCGCGAAAAACGCCCCGAACCAAAACGCCCCGCCGGACCAGAGGCGGTTCTTGATCGTTTCCTGAAGCGTGGTGAGGACCTTGTTGCCAAGTTTGTTGAGCGAGAGATCGGGGGCGGTGTCGGACAGGGTCGCGCGCAGGTTCGCCGGCTCAGCCGTGGTGTCGCCGGCCTTGAGCGCGATGTCCTGCCACGCGAGCGCGACGGGCGAGCCGGTGAGGGCGAAGTTGCGGATGAGCCACGGGCTGATCACGAGGACAAAACTCACGCCGATGAACGCGAGCGCAGTGGCGCGCCCACGGTCCGCAAAACGCCAGCCCGCGTAGACCAACGCCACGGTCACGAGCAGGCCGGCCGGATAGTCGGCGAGAAATAGCAGGCCGCAGCCGCAGCCGAGTGCAGCCAGCCAGAAGAGCCGGGCGCGACCGGGGGCATCGGCGGTCTCCTCGACGCGCAGCCACGCGTGAAACGCGAGCAGGCCCAGCACCATGAGCAGCGGCGTGCCGTTGACCGCGACCGTCTGTTGCCAGACGGAAACAGAGAGGAGCAACGCGAGCGCGGCGAGCCAGGCGGCCGGTGGGCCAAAGAGGCGGCGCGCGAGTGTGAAGGTCAGCCATACGGCGAGCCAGAGGAGCACCAGGTTGAGCCCGAGGAGGAAATAATCGGCGGCAAATCCATCGGGAGGCTCAGGCGGTTTCGAGAAAATTCCCTCGCGGGTTGAGGCCGGTAACACCCGCAACGCGCCGGCGATCACCAGCGGGTAAAGCGGCGCCTGGTGTAGCTCGGGATACGGGTGCGCCGGATCGAAGCGGAGGCCGCGGGCGCGGAGGAAGGCGGCGGTCTGCGGGTAGTTGATGAGCGTCGAAAAGCCCTCGCCTCGCGCCAGCTGGCGGCCGACATCGGCCTGCGCGAGCGTGCGCTCGGTCACGGGGCCGTGAAACTGTTTCCACGCGACGAGCAACGAAAGCACAAGCGTGCCGATGAGCACGGCCGCGAGACGAATCGAGCGCGCGCCGGCGCCGAGTTCGAGCCAGTGGATGAATTCCTGGGCGGTGCGCGGACGACTCATGAGCGCGCGGATTCAAGGTGGACCGGGCGCTCTGCGCGCGGCCTTGTAACATGGAAAAACGCCGCCAGCAGGATCGACGCTGAGGCGAAAACCGGGGGGCGGACCTGGCCGCGCGCGGAGCACCCGGCCCACCTCGGCGGCGTCATTTGTCGGTCACGTCGAGTTCGGGCCATTGCGCGATCTTGCGGTGAAGGGTGCGGCGGCTGATGCCCATGAGCTTCGCGGCCTTGGTGCGATTGCCGCGAGACTTGATGAGGGCTTCGCGCAGGAGGTGCTTTTCGTTGACCTCAACGGAAAGCGACGGGCCGGAATTGCCGAGGGCGAGAGCGAAACTCGCGGAGGAATTCGGGGCGGCGGCGACGCCGGGCCGGTTCGTATCTGCGAGCGAGGTGGTCTGGCGAAACTTGGGCTCGAGGTCGTATTCGGTGAGTTTGCCACCGCGGCGGAGGACGACGGCGTTTTCACAGAAATTGCGCAGCTCGCGGATATTGCCGGGCCAAGGGTAGGACTTGAGCGTGACGATGGCGCCGGGCTCGAGCGTGAGCAGCGGATGGCCGTTCTCCTCGGAGAAGAGCTTCAGGTAGTGCGCGAGGAGGGCCGGGATGTCGTCGGGACGCGTGCGGAGCGGCGGGAGTTCGATGCGGACGACGTTGAGGCGAAAGAAGAGATCTTCGCGGAATTTGCCCTCGCGCACCATGGTCTCGAGGTTGCGGTTGGTGGCGGCGACGAGGCGCACATCGAGCTCGATGGGCTTGGAACCGCCGACGCGTTCGATGGCCTTCGTTTCGAGGAAACGGAGCAGCTTGACCTGCGTGGAAAGGGAGATTTCGCCGATTTCGTCGAGGAAGAGCGTGCCACCGATAGCGGATTCGAAGCGGCCGATGCGACGCTCGGTCGCGCCGGTGAAGGCGCCGCGCTCGTGGCCGAAGAGTTCGCTCTCGAGGAGGTTTTCCGAAAGCGCGGCGCAGTGGACGGCGATGAACGGCGCGCGGGCGCGCGGACTGGCCTGGTGGATGGCCTGCGCGATGAGTTCCTTGCCGGTGCCGGATTCACCCTCGACGAGCACGGTCGCACGCGAGGGGGCGACGAGTTTCACGCGGTCGAGGACGGCGGTGAGATTGGGCGAGTTGCCGACAATGCCGCCGCCGAAACTGAACTTCTCATCGAGGCGTTCGTGGAGTTGCTGGACCTCGACCTCGAGGGTCTTGGTCTTGAGCGCGCGCTGGATGAGGACCTCGAGGCGCTCGATGTTGACGGGCTTGGTGAGAAAATCGACGGCGCCGCGTTTCATGGCTTCGACGGCGGTGTCGATGTTGCCATAGGCGGTCATCATGAGGACGGCCGGGCGCTGCGGAAGCGCGAGGGCCTTGTCGATGACCTTGAGGCCAGATTTGCCCGGCATGCGGAGATCGGTGAGGACGACGTCGAACGGCTGGGAATCGAGAAGGTTAAACGCCTCGTCGGCACTGGCCGCGATCGACACGTCGTAATTGTCCGCCAGCGCTTGCTGCAGACCCTCTCGGGTGTGTTTCTCGTCATCGACGATGAGCACGCTTGGAACCATGGGGCGATTCACACGGCGGGTGCCGGGAGCGTCAAGCCCGGGGGCGGAGCCTCTATTTCAGAAATATTTCCGTCCCTGCGGATCATAATGAAGGTCCGTGGCCGGATTTGACTTGATCGGCTTTGATTGATTCGGAAATCCCCGAAAATAGCGCCCCGTCAGACCATCCCTGAAACAATTTTTCCACCGGCCGTTGAGGACTTTGGAACGCTTTTCTCCCGCGAGAAACTCGATAACGGTTGAAGGCACCGGTGCTCCATTCGCTTCGTATTTCGCTTTCGTTTGATGAGCGAATCGGAAGTGAAGGAGGTGAAGGGCGATTCTGTTGTTGGGCGACGTCTCGATTTCTTTCGTGTTCGCGGCGGCGTCACCTTCCTTACCCCGCTCGTTGCGCTCCAGTTCGCGCAGCGACCGCTCGTAGTCCCGGTCTGTGCGCCGGAACTGCATTATCTCGCGCACGACATCTAAAACAGCCCGCTGTTTCTGAGCCACCATCGAGTCGGGCAGTTTCCCGCAACAACCGTCCGAGCGAAACGGCTGCGAATTCGGCCAAACGATCAGATAACAGCCCGTCTTCCGCCAATTTTTTATGGCCCTTTTCTGGCCCTCCGCCTCTTCCGGCATCGTGCCGGCCGCTTCCAACCCCCTCCTGCTGCCGCCGCCACTCCCCGAAGCCACCCTGCTTCCATCCGATAAATTCTGCTCGCTGATCCACGGCCGGTAACAGCGGAGGAATCCACTCTCTAAAACTGGCGCGCTTCCCCGCGCATTGAACCACACCGGGGCGTAGGCCGCATGCCTAAGCCCCACCCCGTGCTCACTTGATGCGGATCTTCGAAAGATCCACGGCGGCCTTGGGCCAGCGCATTTTCAAACCCTCGAGGGCGCGCGCCACGGTCGCGGCCACGACGTGGTCGCGATACCAGTTGCGGTCCGCAGGGATGAGATTCCAACGGGCATCAGGGTGGCTGGTCGCGTTCAGCATGTCCTCGTAGGCGGCCTCGTAATCGACCCAGTGCTGGCGCGTGGTCAGGTCGGCATGGGAAAATTTCCAATACTTCTTCGGATTGGCCAAGCGTTCCTTGAAACGCGCGGCCTGTTGGTCGCGGCTCAGGTGAAGACAGAATTTGAGCACGAGCACCTGGTTGGCGACGAGCATGCGCTCGAAATCAACGATCTGGGCATAGCGCTTTGACCAGACTTTGCGCGGCACGAGACCGAGCACGCGCTCGGCGAGCACCGCCTCGTAATGGGAACGATTGAAGACACCGATGTTGCCCATCCGAGGCACCGCTTTGTGAATGCGCCAGAGGAAATCGTGGGCGGCTTCCTCGGCAGAAGGCACTTTGAAATTAGCCGTCTCCACGCCGGCGGGATTGACATACTCCAACACGGTGCGGACGGCGCCGTCCTTCCCGCTCGCATCCATCCCTTGGAAAATCAGCAGGGCGGCGTGACTTCCGTTCGCGTAAAGCAATTGCTGCAGGTCGCCGATCTGCCGACCAAATTTTTCGGTTTTTTCCTTGGTTTCAGCCTTACCGAGGCGCGCGCAATAATCGGAGGCGAAGTCCTTGAGCTTAATCTTCCCCGTGATGACCAGCGGTTGATGCTTCATCAAGCCACGTTGCACACCCACGATAAAAAGCCCATCGATTTGGTCTTTTTTTGAGCGGCTGCTTTACGTCCCCCAGTCGGCGCATCGGACGGGTAGGCGAAGCGGCGCAGGCTGCGTTTGATGACGACGCGGATTTCGGCCTGCACGCCTTCGCGGAGTGTCCAGTCGGTGCTAACGCAGGCTCGCACCGGCGTGCCCAACCATCCACAGATGACGCGGAGCTTTTCGGCGCCCGTCGCCTCTCACTTCCTTGGCGCTGCTGATGGTCGCGAGCGCATTGCAGAAGGCTATTTCCTCGTGGCTTAGGCCGTGGTCGACGCCACGTTTGTCGGCTTCGCCCAGTTGCTTCGCGAGCTTGATCAACTCCGCGATGACTTCGTGCGTGGCGATGGCGTGGGTGAGGCAGAGCTTGGCTTCAAGCTGATGGTGGCGGAGGGCTGAGCGGATGAAGCGGTGGACGAAGCTTTGGCGCGGGCCATGGGCGGGGCTTGCGGGCAAGGCGCAAATAATCGCAACGCAATCAGGGGATCGCCCAAGAAGCGGAATTTCGGCAGGGCGGGCACGCCCTGCCACGAGCCGACCCGTTTACTCCGGCTTCTTCGGATCAGTGCCGATGCGCTGGGCGGCGGGCGCGAGGCGGCTGAGCATGATGCTCGGCGGTGGGACGGAATCCACGATTGCCAGAAATTTCTCGCGGCGGGCGCGGAGCAGTTCTTTCGTCTTGGCCTGCTGCGCGGCGTCGATCTTGAGGTCTTTGATGAGAAAATCCTGTTTCATCGACGGGGCGACCATCCAGAGCACGCCGTAGAGCGAGCGTTGGCGGAGTTGGTCGATCTGGTCGTCGGTGAAGGGCTCGACCGCGGCGGCGAGCTCGGCGGCGTTTTTCTTCACGCGTTCGGCCCGGCTTTTTTGCGCGGCGCTGTAGGTCGCCCAATGGTGCGGGGTGAGCAGGGGGGCAAGGTCGCGGTCAAAATCGGCATCGATGGTTTCGATGCGCTGACGGTAGCTCTCGATCTGCGGACGGAGGCGCTCGATCTCGGCCGCGAGTTGCGCCCGGTTGAGCGGGGTGCGGGCCGAGGCGGGGACGCGCGCATCGCCAGGCGCGGGGGCGCGTTTGCTCGAGAACTCGGCCATCAACGGGGCGGGCGGGGCGGGGACGGGGCGGGTGCGTTCCACCCAGGCACCGGAGAAGTAGCCGAGGGCGAACACTGCGGCGGTGAGGATGGCGATGAGGAGACGTTGTTTCATCAGTTGACCGCGAAGTCGTCGGAATCGGCGGCGATGCGTTGCCAGCCGGCGATGCTGTCACGTTCGGCGGAGTCTCGGGAAGACGCGCTGTAGAGGGTGACGGCGGCGAAGCAGAGCACCGCGGTAGCGGCGCTGAGGGCGAAGATGCTGAGGAGCGAGGGGGCGGCCTCGGCGCCGGCGCGGGCGGCACGAAGCACCCGATCGGCAAAGCCGGGGTTAAGCTGGCTGGCGGCGTGGCGCTGGAGGTGGTTCCAAGCGCGGGTTTCAGTTTTCATGGTGTGGTTGATAATGTTCGCGGAGGTGCTCGCGAGCCCGATGTAGGCGGGCTTTTACGGCGGCGACACTGGAGCGGAGAGTGACGGCAATCTCGGCGTGGCTGCGACCTTCCTGCACGAGGGCGAGGAGGGCGCGGTCTTGGGGGCGGAGTTGCGCGAGGGCGTAGCGGAGGGCGTCGAGTTCCTCGGAATCGACGGCGCCGGCCGGCTCCGGGACATTTTCATGCTCGGGGGCGAACGGCGTGAAGATACGGCGAAGTTTCTGGCGGCGGAGGTGGTCGATGCAAGTGTTGCGGGCGAGGCGGAAGAGCCAGGACTCGAACTGCGAGGGGGCCTGGAGGCGATCAAGGGCGCGGACCATCTTGATGAAGATGAGCTGGGCGATGTCTTCGATGGAGTCACTGCGTCCGATGATGGCATAGACAAACCCAGCCACGCGGTGCTGATACGCCACGATGAGCTCGCGCTGGGCGTCGGGCTCACCGCGTTGCGCGCGGCGGACGAGATCGACCGAAAAGGTCGGCTGGGTTGATTCCATGCAGGGTTCATTGCGATACCTTACGCCAGACGCAGGACGTCGGGTAAGGATTCGCACCCTTGCGATGAGGGGCCGAACAAAACGAGGCAACATTTCCCTGCGGTCAGCGTCCCTCGGCACCGGATGAAATTTTCAACGCCGGGTTCACGCTGACGGGAGTAGATTTGGCGGTCTGCGCAAACGCGGGCGATTGCGGTGCTCGGCCGGCGCCAAGCGGGCGCACCCAACACAAATGACCGTAAGTAACGCGGACCACGCAACCCACGATGCCTCGCCGTTAACCACCGAGCATGCGGACGCGGCGGTCTTTGCGGGGGAACTGGAGCGTCACGACGGTGCCAACGCCTTCTTTGCTCTCGATGCCGACTTGGCCGCCGTGCTCGCGGAGGATGCGTTGCACGATCATGAGGCCAAGGCCGTGGCCGCCGGGCTTGGTGGTGTGGTAGGGCTGGAACAGCCGGACGAGATCCTCCTGCTTGATACCACTGCCGCTGTCGCCGAAGAGGAGATAAACGGAATCGTCGTCGGCGCGGGCTCGGATTTTTAGGCGGCCGCCGGGCTGCATGGCGTCGAGGGCGTTCTTGGTGATGTTAAAAAAAACCTGCTTGAGCTGGTTGCGGTCGGCCATCACGCGGGGCAGGCCATCGAGCGCCTCGGCTTCGACCGTTACGCGGCGGTCGGAGAATTCGCGCTGCTGGAAACGGAGCACCTCGGTGAGCACTTCGGCAAGGTCGAGTTCGGAGAGGTCGGGCGGCCGGGGGCGGATCGCATCGAGGAAATTGCTGATGATGCCGTCGAGGCGGGCGACCTCGGCCCGACAGACGTTCACGGATTCGGCGAGCGAGTCGGTCTCTTTGGAAGCTCTTAGCTTTTTCAGTTTCCGTTCGATGAGCTGGAGATGGATCGTGAGCGAATTGAGCGGGTTGCCGAGTTCGTGGGCGACGCCGGCGGCGAGGAGGAGGATCGACGAGGTGCGTTCGTCCTCGAGCTGTTGCGCGGTGGTCTGCTTGTCGCGCGTGACATCGGTCAAAATGACGGCGAAGCGACGCGCGTCGCCGCGGCCTTCGCCGTGAAAAGGCACCATGTAGAGGCGCACGGTGCGGGGCTCGGGGTAGGTGAGCTCAAACTCGCGCGCGACCACCGGCAGCGCGGCGGCGGTGTCGTCTTCGAGGGCGGCGCCGAGCGAGGGCCGCAAGCCGGGCACGAGGCGCCACAGGATCTGGCCGGCGAGCTCATCTTTGCCGAGACCGATCAGGCGATGGGCGGCGTCGTTGGCGTAGTCGATCTCGCCGTCGAGGGTGATGACGAGCACGCCTTCCTGGAGTGTGTTGAAAATCTCCTCAAAGAGGCTGCGTTCGCGCGCGAGGCGTTGGACAAGGTTGGCGAGATTGACCGAGTCGAGCGTGTCGAGACGCCCGAGGACGCGGTCGAGCGAGGAGTTTTTCTTGCCGGCCATGGCAGGAGGATGTGGCGGAGGAGGCGGACGCGGTCAACGACGGCGGCGCGACGACGCGAGTCCTGCCCTACCCGCCCAGAAAATCCATCTGCGTGGGATCGACGTGGCCGGCGAAAAGTTTGCGGAGAAACATCTCGCGGTGCTGTGGCGTGCGGCCGAGGCGGAGGATCGCCTCGCGGTGCTCCTCGGTGCCGTAGCCCTTGTGCGCCGCAAGGCCGTAGCCGGGGAACTGCACGTCGAGGTCATTCATGAGGCGGTCGCGTGTAACCTTGGCGATGATCGAAGCCATCGCGATGCAGAGGGAGCGCGCATCGCCCGAAACCACGCCGGTGTGCGGGTAGGGGAAATTGCGCAACGGCAGTCCGTCCACGAGCACGCGGGCCGATACCGTGGGCTGAAAACTCGAGACCTCCTCAGGCGCGGCGAAGAGATCGGGCTCGATCTTCCGCTCAAAAGCGCCGGGCGGATAAATACCCCCGAGGGCGCGGCGCATCGCGAGTTTGGTGGCGCCGAGGATGTTGAACTGCGCGATCTCGGTGACATCGGCGGAACCAAAGTGGGC
Source organism: Opitutaceae bacterium (assembly GCA_014376585.1). Classification (GTDB taxonomy): domain Bacteria; phylum Verrucomicrobiota; class Verrucomicrobiia; order Opitutales; family Opitutaceae; genus Tous-C4FEB. Next base: position 11,986 of record JACMRG010000092.1, read on the forward strand.
GTGGATTTTTCCCTCGGCGGCGAGCGCCTCGAAGTCGAGCCAGAGGGAATCGCGCTCGGCGGGTGTGAGCTGTTTCGAGTCGTTGATGCGGCGGGCATTCGTGTCAGACCAGCGGCTTTCCAAGAAATCGCGCGTCAGGAGCACGGCGCCCGCGACTACCGGTCCCGCCAGCGCGCCACGGCCGGCCTCGTCCACCCCGATGAGACTGGTGACGCCCTCGATGTGTTTCAGATCGAAGCCGCGAAGCTGACGACGTTTGGAGTTGCTCACGTGAAGACGAGGGCGGTCGGTAAGCGTGAGCTCACCACTCCATCTTCGGCGGCGGCGGCTTGAGCGGCAGCTCGTCAAGTTTGCCAGCGGCGGAGACCACTTCGTAAGCGGTCCGGAAATGCAGTTTGGCGTAATCGCCGAGGGCGCGCGTGCCGAATTTCTGCATGATCCGATCAGCCTGGATTTTCACGAGCGGGCCGGCGCCTTTCTGCAGCTTCTCGCCGAACTGCTGCGAGAGTGCGTGCATCGCGCGAATAAACTCGGCGCGCGCCACCACCGAGGCCGCGGCGACTACGGGATCGGATTCCGCCTTGGTGCGCATCCGAAGATCGAAATTTTGGACGCCTTTTTTCGTAAGCTCGCGCTGCACGAGGGGTTGCTCGGTAAACTGGTCGAGAAGGCCCCAGGGCACCGGGCGTTTGGCGAGTGCGTCACCGAGAGCGGTCGCGTGTTGCCAGGCGAGGAGACGGTTTAAATTGGCACCGGGGCGGCCCATCAGCTCGTTGTAGCGCGCCATGGTGCGGCAGTAGCAGACCTCGACGACGACGCCCTTCGTTGCGCGGATGATCGCATCAAGGCGAATGATCTGGGGATCGACGATTTTTTTGGAATCCTGCACGCCCGCTTCCCGCCATGCGTCGATCATACTTTTATCGGCGATGACGGTGGCCGCGACGACCGGACCGAAAAAGTCGCCCTTGCCGCTCTCGTCGAGGCCGGCGTGAGTCTCGAACCAATCGGGATGGAGCACCTCATCGTAGCCGAGCTTGGCGGCCATGGTGATCTCGGGCTCGAGCGTCATCGAGACGAACTCTTCCGTGCCCTTGCCCGCGATGACGACGACCTTACGCTTGTCGTAGGCGGTGATGTTCACGTTGTTCCCGCGGAAGGCGAAACGCGCGTAGGGCACCCCGAATGGCTCCCACTGGCGCGCGACGCAGAAGGCGCGAAGTTTTTCCATCTGCACGTCGTCGAGCTTGATGGTGTAAGTGCTGAGCTTCTTGGGTTTTTCCTCGGCAGGTTCGCCGTGCTTGGCCATGAGACGCGAAGTGTTACAAAAACTCCGTCGATGACACGCAAAACTTCCACGCCTAAGAACGCCGCCGCCCTGATCGCGCGGGGCGCCGAATTTTCGTCCGTTCTGTTGAGCTGGTATCGGCTGAACGCGCGGCGGTTGCCGTGGCGGGAGACGCCGTCGCTGTATAAAACCGTCACGAGCGAGTTCATGCTGCAACAGACGCAGGTGAAGACGGTGCTGCCTTACTTCGCGCGCTGGCACACGGCGCTGCCTGATTTCCCCGCGCTCGCCGCCGCATCCGAAGATCAGGTGCTCAAACTTTGGGAAGGGCTCGGCTACTACTCGCGCGCTCGCAATCTGCACCGGCTGGCCAAGGCCGTCGCGGCCTTGCCTGCACCGCCAAAGACCCCCCGGGAGTGGCAGGAACTGCCCGGCGTCGGCCCCTACACGGCGGCGGCGATCACCAGCATTTCGTTTGGCGCGTCCGCGGCATGCGTGGACGGCAACGTCGTCCGCATCCTCGCGCGGCTCACGGCCGATGGCACCGAATATCGCGACAGCGCGACGGCCGCCAAAGCGTTTACCCCGCTCGCCGATGCGCTCGTGCCCGCCGATGCAGCCGGCGAGCACAACCAAGCGATGATGGAATTGGGTGCGACGGTGTGTTTCCGTCAAAACCCGCTCTGCTTGACGTGTCCGGTGCGCGGGTTTTGCGCGGCGGCGGCGCGCGGCGAACCCGCGGCGTTTCCCAAGCTTGCACCCAAACAGATGGAGCAAGTCGCCATCGCGCGCGCGTGGTGCGAGCGCAACGGCTCACTGTTACTTCATCGCGCGGCGCCCGATGCGCGGCGATTGGCGAGTCAACACGAGTTACCGACAGCCGAGCATGTCGGGTTGCCCGAGGCGACTTTGGCCAAGGGCGTTTTGCTCGCGAAGAAAAAACGCGGGATCACGCGTTACCGGATTACCGAGTCCATTTATACGGCAGCCGCCCCCAAGGGAAAACTCGGTGCGGAACTGGTATGGGTGCCGGTGAAAGAGCTGGGGACGATCACCCTTTCAGGTCCGCATCGGCGGTGGATTACGGAAATTATCACCCGGGAATAAGGGGCCTGCCGTCATTCGTAAGTCGGCCGACACATCCAAAGCCCGCCGAGAGAAAAATGGCGGAGAGGGAGGGATTCGAACCCCCGGTTCCCTTTCGAGAACACCTGATTTCGAGTCAGGCGCGTTAGACCACTCTGCCACCTCTCCGGCGTAAGAACCCGAAAACGTAGGTCGCGAGATTGAAAACGGAAGCCGAAAATATGCCACGACCCCCGGCTAGATGTTGTCGTCTTCGCCGTCGGGGATCACCGGCTTGTTCGCGGGGAGGTGGAGCGGCAAAACCAGATAGTAATTCATGAGCCACCAACTGCGGGACGAGCGGTAGAAAAGCGCCGGGAAAAGAATCGAGCCCACGCCGGCCAGCGCGATGGCCGCGGTTGTGCCGATGAATCTATTGTAAGCGAGCAGCATGATCGGCACGAGGAATACGATCAGCGTCACGCCGTAGTTGAGAGACATCGAGCCGAGGAAAAAGCCCTCATCGTTGGCGCGCTCGATTTTCAGGCCACAATTGGGGCATTCTTTGTTCACCTGAAACATCGTGCCCGCCTTGAAGAGCGTGCGCCCACCGCAGTTGGGACAGCAGTTGGTCAGACCCCGGGCGATGATCTGGGCACGCGTGACTTTCATGGAGGCAGTGAAAGGCATTCGCCCGATCTGGCAACGACGGCGGCACGGGTTATAGTATTCACTGACCGCGCCGGGAAAACCCGGCGCCGCCTTACGCGTTCTCTGCAGGGCGCGACCTCCAAATCTCGGCCATAAAAAAGCCGCTCCCGTGCGGAAGCGGCTTTTGCGATAAATGGAAACGCGGATCAGGCGCCGAGTTGGAAGCGTGTGAAACGACGGATGATAATGTTCTCGCCCGTTTTGGCGATCTGCCCGGCCAAGAACTCTTTGATCGATTTGTCGTTCTGTTTGACGAACGGCTGATCGACCAGACACACGGTCGAGTAAAAGCTCTCGATCTTGCCATCCACGATCTTCTGGACGACCGCCGGCGGTTTGCCGGCGACGGAAGCGGCGACGATCTCACGCTCTTTGGCGAGGTCCCCCTCGGGAACTTGATCGCGGGAGACATAGAGCGGATTCGCGGCGGCGATCTGCAGGCAGAGGTCGCGCACGAAGGCCCGAAATTCATCATTGCGGGCGACGAAGTCGGTCTCGCAATTGACCTCGATCAGGACGCCCACTTTGCCGCCGAGATGGATATAGCTCTCGATCAAACCTTCTTTCGTCGTGCGCGTGGAGAGTTTGTCGAGTTTGCTACCGAGCTTCTTGCGAAGGATCGTCATCGCCTCAGGCACGTTGCCGTTGGCTTCGGTCAGGGCTTTTTTGCAGTCAAGGAGCCCGGCGCCCGAGGCGCCGCGCAGCTCGTTGACCATTTGAGCGGTGATTGGAGTGCTCATTAAGAGTCGGAGATTTCGTTTGAAGGATAAGACTTATTCGGCTTTGACCGCGACCTTTTTGGGGCGTTAGTTCGCGGGAGAAGAAGGAGGAATGGAAACACGTACCACCTCGGCACTCGCCGCCAATGCGAACTCGTTCTCGTACGAGTGGTCAACGCGGAAGTTTGGGGGGGGGGGAGAAACTCATTGTTTTTTTGGATTTTTTTTTGTGGGAATAGCCCCAAGCAAAATTTGTTTTCAGTGCTGCACACGAGCGAGATTAGCATTCCGAGCGAAACTTCACAGTACTGTAGTGTATATATGAAATATTAAAATTCCAAAAAAACCGGCCGTCAGCACGAAACTAGGAAAAATATGAAAAAAAACGTTCTAATTTCGAAGGGGCAAAACACGATCCAGGAGAAGAGAAATTTTTCATCGGTAAACTTTTGTACAAGGGCGATCGGAATGTTTTGATAGTTTTTCGCGCGGATGAAATTTTTGATCTTTTGCTTCTGGGACTCGTCCAAAGCAGGCTTCCGCCTATTCCATTTGCGTGTAAGTACTGCATGCCCGTCCGTCTTGAACTTGCAAACTTGGCGTTTTAATGTGCACAGGCTCTCACCAGAGCCCATCTCGTGCAAATCCGCAAACGCTTCGGCGTGTCTCATCCCTCACGCGCGCTTCTCTACGTGTTGACGAATAAAGTCGGTCTTCATGCAATTAGGGGTAATGGTTTCCAATCCTCCGTATTTGGGGCAATAAGGCATCGTGGGGGACCTGTGCCTGGCTAAATTGTGGAAACAAAAATTTGGCTCAATTTTGCTTGCAACATGCACACAGGGCTGATTTAGAAGAAATACTTCGTTCGAATGCTACGCGCAAATCTTCAGTGCTTGGAAGTCGTTTGGCCTTGATGAGGACGAGGCAAGGCGGGGGTCATTACAGTCATTATTGGTCATGTCGACCATGATGCACACATGAGCATGATGACGAATCAAACGTCACAGAATTAAAATAAACCAAAACCAAATGCAAAAATGCAAAAAATGGAAGAATTAAAAGAAGACGAAGACGTGTGCGATTATTTGTTCGAATACCGCGCTCACGTTTTAACGGAAGGCTCGCTGCGAACCAGTGCCAGTACTTGCAAATCATTTTGCCTTGATGAGGTAGGGCGAGGGTCATCACAGTCATTATTGGTCGTGCCAAGTGCCAATCATGACAGTGCCGCCGTTGAGTACGCAGAGTACGATTTTTTGTTGAAATTTGTTGTTTTTTTTAAAAAAATTTCAGAATAGAATTGAAATTTACGACATCAAATTGAAATGTCGACAAAAAAGCAGACAGAATCGATTGGTGCATAGGTTTACATACAGTACCCCGTATTTCGGTTTATAAAGCCCAAAATCTTTGCAAATACTGCGTATTTTGAGTACAAGTACAGAGGTTTTTCGTATTGAGCGGCAGCACTGATCCGGATGACGAATCGTTCCGACTTCAAATCGAATGCAACGTCACAAAATTAAGATTAAATAATCCAAAACGAATGCAAAAAATGGAAGAATTAGAAGAAGATGAAGACGTGTGCGATTATTTGTTCGAATACCGCGCTCAAATTTTTGCGGAAAGCTCGTTGCGTATCAGTACTCGGAAATCGTTTTGTTCGACTAAATACGCGTTGACGGGCAAAGACGAGGAGGTGTGCGTGTGGGATTTGGCTTGGTAAGTTGGGTAATGACACGATAGAAACGTGGTATTATATTGTGAAACGACGAGCGAAACGCGATTAAAGTCGGTTCGAACGCAAGGAATGTGATTTCATCGTGGTTTCGAGGTGGTGTTTGTGTGCCGATAATGCGGGTGCGGAGAAATATTCTGTATGACAATGCGGCTACGTGGATGCGTGTGAGTGGGATTTGGCTTGGTAAGTTGGGTAATGACACGAGGAAAACGAGGTATTGTATTGTGAAACGACGAGCGAAACGCGATCAAAGTCGGTTCGAAGGCAAGGAATGTGATTTCATCGTGTTTTTGAGGTGGTGCATGTGGTACTTGTGTGCCGACAATGTGGGTGCGGAGAAATGTTTGGTATGACAACGTGGCTACGTGATGATGAGCAAAGACGACAAGGCGTGCGTGTGGGATTTGGCTTGGTACGTTGAATAATGACGTTTAGGGAAACGAGATATTGTGTAATGAAACGACGAGCGAAACGCGATTAAAGTCGATTCGAACGCAAGGAATGTGATTTCATCGTGGTTTCGAGGTGTTGCAAGTGGTATTGGTGTGCCGATAATGAGAGTGCGGAGAGATGTTCGTAAATGTGTATGACAATGTGGCTATGCCACGATGGGTACGGATAAGGAAGCGTGTGAGTGGGATTTGGCTTGGTTCGTGGGTAATAATACGAGAGAAATGAGGTATGGTGCCGTGAGTTGATGGGCGAGACGCAGTTTTTGTTGTTTGGACGCGTGCAATAAGATTTCAACGTTGTTTGGAGGTGTTGCATGTGATGCTAATGTGCTGACAATGCGAATGTGCAAAAACGTTCTTCAATGATGCCTGATAATATGGCTACGTATTGATGTGCAAAGCAAAAGATTGTTTGTGTTGGACCTGGCTACGTACGTTGTGCGAGTGTGTGTTTGCGTAGATGTGACGAAATGAGGCGTGACATGTGATTTTGATGGACGCATGTAACATGATATCAATGAGCCAACAGTGCGGACGCGATACTGGTGCGTATCATGCAATTTTAATGAGCCGACAATGTAGTTACGGGTTGAATGGCAAAAAGTGGGATGTGGCATGGTGTTGTGCTGTGTTGCGTGTTTGCAAAGACGAGAGACGGCGATTTCGACAACGTTTCGACGCGTGTCGTGTGATTCTAATGTGCCGAGAGTGATCACGTGTTGATGGGCATAAACAAGGAAGTCTGCGCGTGGGCTTTGGCCTGGTACGTTGTGTACTGACTAGAAAGAACGAGGTATTTTTATGCGAAATTAATAATCCGATTTCAATGTCCTGATAAAAATTTCAATGTGCTGACGCTGGATGATGATTCATGAGCGCCGACATGTGAATTGACGGGCAAAGGAAAAAGTAGCATCGGTCTACTCCGATTTCTGTCGTGCAATGAACTATGCTGCGGCAAGAAAATAGCAAACAGAAAAATCATCATGCCATAATGACGAAAATGCAGTTTCAACATGGCTCGTTGAGACCAAATTCTCAACGACAGATTATGTACACATATATACGTACCATGACGACATAGCAACACGGCCTGATCTCTACCATGCTAACCCCCCGGTCGCCACAGCGACGAAGTATCCGACATAAAAAAATGCAAGGGTGCGTCCACCAACCCGATTAGAGGATTGTTTGCATTGAATGCTCATCTTGATCGAAAATATGTACGCATCGTATGGATGACGACAAAATCCATGGGCATGTGTGGTAAATGGCGTCGCGCAAATGAGACGTTGTTGACAATATTAAACGACTCGATATTAATCTCCATCGACGTCACGGATGGAACGTTGCGAGCCCGCAGCGCTTTGGACGGTGTTGAGATTTGCACACTTGAAGAAGCCGTGGAGGATGTGCAAGAAGAGGACGAGTTTTTTGTATACGTTCCCCCACCCAAAGATGACGACGAGATGGTTTTTGTCTTGGGGCGCAAATACGATTATGTGTTAAAGATATTAAAATTCAATAACGATACGAAAACTATTGATTCTGTGCGAGAAGAAATTCAAGTTAACTCGGAAGAAGACGTTGTAATTGACATTGCAATTAGCAAATCACTAGTGGCCACGGTGACTCAAAACGGTCAAGCAAACGTACATTATCTACAAGGTGAACGAGCCCAAAAGCCTTGGTTAACCATAGAAGCAGCATCGTGTGTGGCCATTTCCCCCGATGAGCGCATGTTATTTGTTGGTGGAGCAACAGGCAAGAGTTGTTCAATGTGGAGCATTGCGGCCCGAGCGTGCTCGCATGAATTGCAGCCGTTTTCACGTTGTAATGACACGCATGCCCTACTCGTGGCAAGATTTTCACCGGATGGACGCATTGTAGCCGGTTCATCGGCTTTAACGGGTGAGATTTATTTATGGGATGCAAAATTGATGGGTTCACTTTTGGGTATTCTTCGTGATGCGGAAGATTTAGTGATAGATTTTGCGTTTTCCCCGAATTCAGCGCATATTATCGGCTGTATCCCTGATGGTGAGCAGCAAATCGTATGGGATTTACACAGTGGAGACCGCGAACGTTTAATGAACTTACTTAGTTCCAGAGCACTAGTGTTTAAATCGCCAAAGGTCGTTAGTAAAATTAGGGAGTTTTTGTTTTAGTAAATTATTTTGTGATGACAAACCATTTCATGAGGAAAAGAAAAGGGTAATCAATTTCGACGGTATTCGCCGCGGCATCCAAATAAGCGTGCGATTTTAAACCCATCGAATGACGTCATGCGAACGCCACCGAGCCCCCTTGTATTCCATTCCAACCAATGCTTTGCTAACAAAACCCCGCAAATCAGATTTATGGCGGCATTCTCACGCTCGCCAGTGAACGACGCTCTCGATTTTCGAGGGCGAGTTTGTTGTTGAACGAGGGGAGATTATAAAATGGGTAACCATTAGATCCGGAGAGTCCTCCTGGCCCTGGTGCAGAGGGGGAAATGTATGTTTTGAAAGGAGGACAATCATGTTAAGAGTAAGGGCATGTAAGATTGAAGGTCCAAACAGATCAGACATAGCCCCCCTGGATAGACTACCAACGCCAAACGCCAAACGCCAATCACACGCGCGCCCGTCTTCGGTTATCCGTTATCCATATTCAAAAGTGTAAACCCGTAAACCTGGAACCTACACGTAAACGTAAACAAACGTTCATGCAGCTTTCAGTCTCCATTCCTTTGTTCTCGATTTTGTGGTAATCTCGCTACTCATCATACTAGAATGGTATGTAAGTATGTAGAAAGTATTTTTTGTTAAAATTTGATTTGGTAAGATTAAATAAAGAAAACGACCACGATACACTTAACCCATCCACAAACTCGCAATCCACGACACACCGTTCAATTCATTCATTTGGGATTGGACTTTGAATTTGAAATAGTAAACAAAGAAAAAGACAAAGTTCACGATACACTAAACCCATCCACATACCCACAATACAGTACACTCTATACTCTACCCCCTAGGCGCCCATCACCCCCAAACAAATTATCCTACTCGGGAATCCGATTGAAGGATTTGTCGATTTGTGTGGGATTTGTTCGGGAAACAAAGCCGTATGTAATTAAACTACATACAAACTCAACAAACGGTGGCTGCATGTGCACGTCGCTTTAAATGATGTAGATGTAGTTAACGGCGCACGAGACGGTGAGACTTGCATTCTCCCAACTTCAAATCTGTCCCACCCGCTGTTAACTTGAAAACGACAACGATGGATGGACAGACTAAGACTAAGACTAAGACGTCATCAGTCATGAGTCATGTGGTTTCACGTTTTCCGGAGAACCACCCGCAAACAGTGAACCCATAGAAGCCAGAGACAAAATAGAACACCCCGCGCAACGTCGTAACGACGTGAACGAAAAATCCTCTAATCTAATCTCTTCTTTCATGTTTTGGCATTTCTAAAACCGAAACGCCAAACACACAAGACACAAACGGTTTTTCTACTTCTTGGGCAAAACACACTGCCGTCGAGCCCTCCCGTCATCCACATGTACAGCATACAAAAGAATGCGAGTGTTTCGGGGCGCGTGTTGGGGGGCACTATTGCAAATGAAATTTTTGGTGTCACCGTTTGCCATTTCTCGGAATGCCCGAAAAAGAAAGAGGGACGGTACAAAGCTGGTGTGCGATATCACACCCGCACGGGTATCGTGCGTCGTTGGTAAGGCATTGACGCGCGGGATAGTTTTGAGTCGAGCCATACCTCGTGGCCCGTATCTCCGATCTCGGCGTGTGAAAGGTTCTATGGTGAAAGTTTGTTTTTGTGTGTTTAAAAATTCTTTTTTTAACACTGAAAAAAAAAAAAAAATGGAAGATTTCTTGATTCGTCCGTTTCACTTCGTCTGTCGTTGTTCGTTTTGGATTGGAGCCCGCGAACCCCCCGCTTACCTTTGTCGCTTTCGACGCATACCCCGGTACGTCATTCGGTTGTTCGTTTGTTTCATGATGCAAGGGGCGCCGCGGGGGGGCGTTCGTGAAAGGTGGCGTACGCGTACACGTACGTTTTCACAACATACAAAATGCACACCTACGTGCTCGCCGCCGTGGCTCTCGTTTTGGCTCACGCCGTGGCAGCCGTTGAAGTGACTCAGGTCGTCTTCGTTCACGGTACGTATCTCTATCACTTCCCCGGAGCGCGCGCGCGCGCCGCCGACTCCCGACGAGGTGTGCACTCTGGCGCGTCGCCCGCTTCCCATGCTTCTCCGTCCCGCGTCGATGACCCACACCGTAATGCACTGTGGCGTTTTCGTCTCTCGCGCGAGGATCTGCAGGGGGTACACCGACAGGGCGCATCGACGCGACGAGGGTGTGTACTCGAGGTGTGCGCCACACCGTCGTCCTGCGTCACTCCCTTCGCCGTATGTAGCCCCCCACGGTGTTGCGACCGCTCGAAGAATAAAACTCCGAATGATTACGAGCCGATGGGTGTATGGGGTACGATCATTCCTACAAGTACACACCCCCTCAGAAAAGAAGTGTTAAAAACAACCTTTCAAAGGAGGGCGTGATCCACGTCACACCAACCCCCCCCCCACCGTAAACCAGCCGCACTCACACACAACCACCCCCCAAGAAAAAGGGTGTAAAAAACACCCTTCCAATGGAGGGCGTGACCCCCCCCCCCCCCCCCCCCCCCGAGGTTTAATCGACGTGCTCACACACACACACACACCGCGTACTCTCGTTCTTTTGAATGCA
>JACMRG010000093.1 GCA_014376585.1 Opitutaceae bacterium
ACCGCTTCATCTTCGTCCACACCCCAAAACACGGCTCTTGGCTCAATCTGGTCGAGACCCTCTTCGGAAAAATGGCCCGCACCTTCCTGCGCGGCATCCGCGTCAAAAGCTGGGCGGAACTTCGCGCCCGCATCCTCCTGGCCATCGCTGAGATTAACGCCGCCCCCGTCGTCCATCGCTGGAGTAATTGCACGGTCCTCGACCCCGTGCCTTAATTGTTCACCTTTCAGTCGAACGATCTACTAGGCTGCGGCGAGGTCGCGCGGGGTGATTTCGGCGATTTGTTTGCCGAGCCGGCGTTTGGCGTCACGGAGGTCGCAATCGAGCTGGATGCGCATCCAGTAGCCTTCGGAGAGGCCGAAATAGCGGTCGAGGCGAAGGCCGGTGTCGGCGGTGATGCCGCGCTGGCCTTGGAGGATGGCCGTGATGCGCGTGAGCGGCACATGGATGTCCTTGGCCAATCGGTAGGCGGAGATTTCCATGGGCTTGAGAAAATCTTCGCTGAGGATTTCGCCGGAGGTGACGGGAGGGAGCTTTTTCATGAGGTCAATGGTAGTCGGTGATTTCGACGCCGGTGGCGTCGGTGCCGGTCCAGGTGAAGCAGATGCGCCACCGGTCGTTGATGCGGATGGAGTGTTGGCCTTTGCGATCGCCCTTGAGCGCTTCAAGGCGGTTGCCGGGAGGGATACGGAGATCGCTCAAGAGGCGGGAGGCGTTGAGCTGAATCAATTTTCGCCGAGCAGTGTTGAGGATGGAGGGCGGAAAGGAGGGACAAAAGAGATCGTCGAAGACGGCTTTGGTTTCATCGTCGGCGAACGAGAGAATCATCAACGGGGAGGTTGCGCGAAGCGTTGGTAACGTCAAGCGTAACCACCGCGCGGCGGCGCCCTGCCGCGCAGGGCACCGTGGATTTATCGGCCTCAGGCTACGAGCGGATCGGGTCGCTGGCGCTCCTTGCACGCATCTAGCCGGCGCGTCGAGGACGACGCGCTCCACTTTTCGGACGAAGGGGTTCCGTCGTTCCGCGACGATTCGGAGCCGCTTGCCCGCGCTCCCCGCTACGTTCCGGAGAGACTAAAAAAGCCCCGCGCCGGTGAGGGCGCGGGGCTGAATTTTTAGAGAACTACTAAGGTTAAGAGAACGAGAACGATGTCGTTTCGGAGGAACTTACTTCTTCAGATCGGCGACGGCGGCCTGGGCGGCGGCGAGGCGGGCGACAGGGACGCGGTAGGGGCTGCACGAGACGTAGTTCAGGCCGAGTTTATGGCAGAACTTTACCGAATCAGGATCGCCACCGTGTTCGCCGCAGATGCCTAGCTTGATACCGGGACGGGTCTTCCGGCCTTTCTCGATCGCGATCTGCATGAGCTGGCCAACGCCAGTCTGGTCGATCGAGGCGAAGGGGTTCTTCTTCATGATCTCTGACTCCTGATAGGCGCCGAGGAAGGAGCCGGAGTCGTCGCGCGACATGCCGAGACAGGTCTGCGTGAGATCGTTCGTGCCGAAGCTGAAGAACTCGGCGGTGTGCGCGATCTCGTCGGCGGTAAGGGCGCCGCGCGGAATCTCGATCATCGTGCCGACGCTGTAGGCGATCTTGGTCCTCTTCTCGGCCATGACGGCTTTGGCGACCTGGTGAACAAGCTCGGTCTGAAGATCGAGTTCCTTCTTGAAGCCGACGAGCGGGATCATGATCTCGGGCTTCGCTTTGAAGCCGGCCTTGTTCGCATCGGCGGCGGCCTCGAACACGGCGCGCGCCTGCATGGCGGTGATTTCCGGATACTTGATGCCGAGACGGCAGCCGCGGAAGCCAAGCATCGGATTGAACTCATGGAGCTCGTGGACGCGGTGCATGATTTTCTCGACGGGCACGCTGAGTTTCCGGGCGAGATCCATCTGCGCCTCTTTGGAGTTCGGGAGGAACTCGTGGAGGGGCGGGTCGAGGAAGCGGATCGTGGCGGGGAAACCTTTTAGCGCTTTGAAGATGCCGAAGAAATCGGCGCGTTGATAAGGAAGGAGCTTCGCGAGCGCGGTTTGGCGGTCGGCAAGGTTGCCGGCGAGGATCATCTCGCGCATGGCGTCGATGCGGTCGCCTTCGAAGAACATGTGCTCGGTGCGTGTGAGGCCGATACCGACGGCGCCGAATGCGATGGCCTGCTGCGTCTGTTCGGGCGTGTCGGCGTTGGTGCGGACTTGGAGCTTGGTGGCTTGGGCGCACCATTTCATGAGCTGCACGTAGCTCTTGAACTTCTCCGTTTGCTGCGCGGCTTTGTCGCCGTTGATGAGGCCAGCGACGATCTCCGAAGGAGCCGTCTTGATCTGACCGGCGTAAACGACGCCGATGGTGCCGTCGATGGAGAGGAAGTCGCCCTCGGCGAAGGTCTGGCCTTCGATGGTGACGGTCTTCTTGTCGTAATCGACTTGGAGTGAGGCGGCGCCGCAGACGCAGACTTTGCCCATCTGGCGGGCCACGAGCGCGGCGTGCGAGGAGACACCACCGCGAGCGGTGAGGATGCCTTCGGCGGCGATCATGCCGCGAAGATCTTCGGGCGAAGTCTCGACGCGAACGAGGAGGACTTTTTCGCCCTTCTCGGCGGCGATGACGGCGCGGTCGGCGTTGAAGTAGATTTTGCCCGTGGCGGCGCCGGGGCCGGCGGGAAGCCCGGAAGCGATGACCTTGGCTTTCTTGGCCTCGGCGAGATCGAAGATCGGCGCGAGGAGCTGCTCGAGCTGATCGGCTGGGTTGCGCATGATGGCCGTCTTCCAGTCGATGAGTTTCTCTTTCACCATATCGATGGAGAACTTCAGCGCGGCGGCGGCGGTGCGCTTGCCGTTGCGCGTCTGGAGCATGAACAGCTTGCCTTCCTGGATCGTGAATTCGATGTCCTGCACGTCCTTGAAATGCTTCTCGAGCGTGGCGCGAACTTTGAGGAGTTCGGCGTAGGACTTGGGCATGACGGCTTTGAGCTTGATCACGGGTTCGGGAGTGCGAACGCCGGCGACGACGTCTTCGCCCTGCGCGTTCACCAGGAACTCGCCGTAGAATTCGTTGGTGCCGTTGGCGGGATTGCGGGTGAACGCGACGCCGGAGCCGGAGGTGTCACCGGTGTTGCCGTAAACCATGGCCTGCACGTTGACGGCGGTGCCCCACTCGGAAGGGATGCCGTATTTCGCGCGGTAAACTTTGGCGCGGTCGTTCATCCAGGAACCAAATACGGCGCCGGCGGCTCCGCGAAGCTGGTCCCAAGGATTGTTGGGGAAAGATTTTCCGGTGCGTTCTTTGACGAGGGCTTTGAAGCGTTTGACGAGTTCCTGCTGGTCTGCAGCGGAAAGGTCGGAGTCGATGATGTCGCGGTGATAAGTCTCGTGCTTGAAAGCGTGGATCACGTTTTCGAACGGATCATGGTCTTCGCCTTCGCGTTTTTGAACGCCGATGACGACGTCGCCATACATCTGGATGAAGCGGCGGTAGCAATCCCAGGCGAAGCGCTCGTTCTTGGTCGCGGCGGCGAGGGAGAGAACAGTCTGGTCGTTGAGGCCGAGGTTGAGGATCGTGTCCATCATGCCGGGCATCGAATCGCGCGCTCCCGAGCGGACGGCGACAAGAAGTGGGAAACCGGCGGCGTCGCCGAACTTGTAGCCCATGATCTTCTCCATGTTTTTCACGCCGGATTCCATCTCGGCCTGAAGGGAGACGGGGTAGGTGCGCTTGTTGGCGTAGTAATAAGTGCAAACCTCCGTCGTGATCGTGAAACCGGGGGGCACAGGCAGGGCAATGCGGGTCATCTCGGCGAGATTGGCGCCCTTGCCACCGAGGAGGTTCTTCATGGAGCCGTTGCCGTCGGCTTTGTTGGCGCCCCACGTGTAGACGTATTTGGGCGCCTTGGAGGCGGATTTCTTCGCGGGAGCGGGAGACTTCTTAGCTTTGGTTTTTGCGGCCATGTGGATGGGTTATGCGGTTGAAAAAACGAACGGGTTGCGCCGGGCGCGGAAGGGAAGACTGAAAACGCGCGCCGCAGGGGCTGTCAACGCCGCGCGTGGCGCGGAGCGGCCGGAGCGGTGGTCGTCCCGGGAATGTCGGGGGTGAGAACGGAAAGCCGGGGTGGGCCGCGGTTCAGCGCCAGGCGAGGACGACCGCGCCGGCGGTGATAAGGGTGCCGCCGAGCGCGGTTTTCCACGTGAGCGATTCGCCGAGGAAGAGGGCGGCGAGGATGAGCACGAAGACCACGCTGAGCTTGTCGATCGGGGCGACTTTGGAGGCGTCGCCGAGCTGGAGGGCGCGAAAGTAGCAGAGCCACGAGCAACCGGTGGCGAGGCCGGAGAGGACCAGGAATAGCCAGGTCTTCTTGGACAGGCCGAGGACGGCGCTGGCCGGCTGGGTGATGAGGGCGACACTCCAGGCGAAGACAAGAACGACGGCGGTGCGGACGGCGGTGGCGAGGTTGGAATCGACTTCTTTGATGCCGACCTTGGCGAGGATGGCAGTGAGGCCGGCGAAGACCGCGGAGAGGAGCGACCAGGTGAGCCAGTTCATGGGGATTTCATGGGGATGAATTCATTTGCGGATGGGCGTGAAGCGGCGCGGATAAAATTACGAATGCTTGGGCACGTCGAGACGTTGCGCGGCGTAGATGCCCGAGTGACCGCTGAGCGCGTAGGCGAGCCAGCACGCGACGGCGAAATAGATGGCGTAGTGAGCGCCGAATAGCTCGACGCCCATGAGTGTGCACGCGAGGGGCGTGTTGGTCGCGCCGGCGAAGACCGCGATGAAACCGAGGCCGGCGAAGAGATCGACGGGCGCGCCGACCGCGAGGGCCAGCGCGTGGCCGAGGGTGGCACCAATAAAGAAGAGCGGGGTGACTTCGCCGCCTTTGAAACCGCTGGCGAGGGTGACGACGGTGAAGAGGAGTTTCCAAGCCCAGCTCCACGTGGTCGCACCGCCGATGTGGAATGAAGCGAGCAGCGTGATGGCGGCGGGATCGGGGGAACTGACGCCGATGCCGAGGTAGTCGCGCGTGCCGGCGATGTAAACAAGCGCGATCACCAGCACGCCGCCGAACACGGGTCGGAGCGGGGCGTAGGCCACGAGGCGCTTGAAGGCATTTTGGAGGGCGTGGGTGATCTCGGCGAAAAACCGGCTGACGAGGCCGAAGAGGAGGGCGGCGCCGACGACTTTGGCCATGAGCAGCGGGTCGAGCGCGGCGTGCAACGCGGTGCTGTTGCCAATGCCGATGTGGTAAAGCGCGTGATGAATCCCCCACGCCGAGCAAGTGGCGTCGCCGACGGTGCTGGCGACGAGCACGGGGATGAGTGCGTCGTAGCGCACGCGGCCGATCACGAGCACTTCAAGGGCGAAGATCGCGCCGGCGAGCGGTGTGCCGAAGACGGAGCCAAAGCCCGCGGCGACGCCCGCCATGAGTAGGACGCGGAGATGTGCGGCGTCGATCCGGCACAGGCGGCCGAAGGCGCTGGCGAGGCTGCCGCCCATTTGAATCGCCGTGCCTTCGCGACCGGCGGAGCCTCCGCCGAGATGGGTGACGAGTGTTCCGATGAGGACGAGCGGGGCTATGCGTGCGGGCACGCCGCCGCCGGGCGCGTGGATTTGATCGAAGACGAGATTGGTGCCGCCTGCGGCCTTGCCACCGATTTTCAGGTAAGTCCAGCCGACGGCAAAGCCCCCCACCGGGAGTAACCAAAGCAGCCAAGGGTTTTGCCAACGGGTCTCGGTGACGCGGTCGAGCGCCCAAAGGAAGAGCGCGCTTGCTGAACCGGCGAGCAGGCCGACGGGCACGGCGAGCAACGTTTCGAGCGCGACCAAGCGGAGCGTGGGGAAAGTCTCGCGGAGGTGTGGCGAGCGCGGCATGGGAGCACTTTAGAAATCAGGCGGGCGCGGGAGGTGAGTCAACTCCGGGGCGGGAGGGGATGCGAACACCAGACATGAGCAGGATACCCCCGCCACTTCGGGCCACCGCCCATCAAGAGGTCCGTGGGCAGAATATCTGACATCGCGCTTTTGTTTTGGAAAAATCTTCCCACGATGCACGTTCCTTCCTTTCGCACACCGTGAGCGCACCCGACGAATCTCCCTACGAAGAGCCGAACCTTGAACTGGTGACGGAGGCGCGTGAGAAGCCCATGGGCTTCTTCGACCATCTCGAAGAGCTGCGCTGGACGCTCATCAAGTGTGCGGCGACGTTTCTGATCTTTGCCTCGCTCATCGGTTATTTTTTGAAGGAGTTCAACGATGTCCTTCTGTGGCCGCTGAACTCCGTGAAGGTGGATTACCCGAAGCTGGTGCTGGAGCTGGGAACCACGTCGATCATGGAGGGGTTCAATGTCGTCATCCAGATGTGCGTGCTGGGCGGCTTTGTGATGTCGGCGCCGTTTTTCCTGCTGTTCATCGGGCAATTTGTCGCGCCGGCGCTGACGGCCAAGGAACTCAAGGCCGTGTTGCCGATGTGTCTTTCGGCGATGGTGCTGTTCCTGATCGGCACGGCATTTTCGTATTTTCTGCTAGTCCCGAGCACGATCCGTGTGGCGATCGAACTCAATGATTTCTTCGGCTACGCGATGCGCTGGACGCCGGGCAACTACTTCAGCCTGCTTACGTGGCTGGTGTTGGGCGTGGGCGCTTCGTTTGAGTTTCCGCTTATCATCGTGCTGCTGGTGTGGCTCGGATTGATGACGACCGCATTTCTCCGCAAATACCGCCGGCATGCGATCGTGGTGATCTTCATCATCGCGGCCATCGTGACGCCGACGCCCGACCCGATCACCCAGACGATGTTCGCGGTGCCACTGTATTTGCTCTACGAGATCGCAATCATCGCCTCCACGCGCGTCGAGAAGCGCAAGAAGCCGTAAGGTTGTATCGGGAAAGGTAGGGCGCGTTATCCCCGACGCGCCCTCGGGAGGCCATTCCCTGTCAAACTCGGCGGATTAAGGATAATCCGCCCTGCCTTTAGATCCAATATTCCATCACCGCCTTCTCCGCGGGATCGGTCCAGCGGGCGGCGGCTGCGGGCAATTCATCGAGGAGGGTCTGCGCGACGCGCAGCGATTGGCCGCGGAGCTCGGGGACGGCGATGCTTTCCCACAGCGTGCCGCGGAGGAGCGGCCCGATGGCGAGGAGGAAGGAGGAGCGATGCCCGCCGCGTTCGACGACGGTGAAGTCGGATTCGACGCGCACGCCCATGTTCATGGAGTCGGGTTGGGCAAGGCCGCTTGCGAGGAGATTTTGGAGCAGCTGCGAGCGCGTGGCTGAAAAGCGCGTGTGCGGGCCGGTGCAGTTGATCGCGAGCGCGGCCTCAAGGGTCGAGGTGGTGCCGTCGCGGGCGCGGAGGTCGATGCCGATCTTGGCGCCGAGCGGTTTGACGCCGGCGATGCTGGCGCGGCTGATTTGGAGGCGGCCTTCATCGACCGCAGTCATGACCTGACGGTGAATCGAGGGCGCGATACGGTGGCGAATGACGTTCCAGCGCGCGGCGTAGCGGGTGATGAACTCGCGGCGTTCGGCGTCGGTGAAGGTTTGCCAGATGCGCTGGGTGTGCGGGCGCAGCTTATCCACGATCATCGCGGGATTGGCGCCTTGGGCGCGGAGGCGTTCGCAGTGGGTTTCGACAAGGTCAGCGAGGGCTTCGAGACCAAGGCTGGCGAGATCGACGTCGGCAGGCGGGAAGAGCGGATCTTCGGTGCCTTTGAAGTGAGATTGCGGGAGCAGGCCGTGGCGCGAGACGGCGTGAAGCGTGCCGCGCCAGTCGAGGGCGAGCAACGTGATGATGGCATCGACGGTGGTGAGGCCGGTGCCCAGCAGGACGATGGTCTCACCGGCAGGCGGTAGTTTACTTTCCCAATCGAGCCACGGGTTGGCGCACCAACCGGGATGATTCGCGACGGTGTCGTTGCCCGGCAGATCGGCGGGCGGCTCGTTGCCGGTGGCGAGAATGACTTTGTCGGCGTCGAGATTGTGGCCGCTCGCGAGGATGAGACGGGCGCCGTCGGCTTCGGGTTTGATGTCGGCGACCTCGTCGTCGCGGAATTCGATCTGCACGCGCGCATGGCGGTCGACGGGCCTGGCGTAGTGGTGGGCGAGGCTGCGGAGATAATCGCCGTAAACGCGGCGCGGCATGAAGGTCTCGCGGAGCTCGGTATCGGAGAGGGCGGCGAATTCAGTGCGCGTGCGCAGCCATTCCACGAAGTGGTTCGGGTGGTCGGGCATGGCGGACATGTTGCGCGCCGCGACGTTCAGCAGGTGTTCGGGCCGGCGCGTGCCGTAGGCGATGCCACGGCCGGACGGATAGCAGTGGTTAATGAGCGTGATGCGCAGCGGCGATTCGCTGAGCCGGGCGAGATTGACGGCGGTCATCGTGCCGCTGAAACCGCCGCCGATGATGGCGATGTGCCGAAGACGGGGGACGATCATGAGCCGGCGCGGCTCCGGATGCTATGGGCCGGGGCGGGGTTGAATGAGTGGGGTGAAATCATGCAAAAATTAGTGGCGTGGGTCTGAATTCCCGCGCTTTGACTAAACTCAGAGACAGGCGGGCGCCATTCTTCCGCCGAGGGACCGGTGATGGAAATTTTTTTCATCGAGTGGTGCGTGTCGGCATCCTGCGAGGCGCACACGTAACCGGCTCCGGCATGGTGGCGGCTGGGCACTACGACTTGACCGCGCGGCGACTGGCCGAAAATCGTCTCGGTGCAAACGCCTTCGAGCACCTTGGGGTCGTAGGTGGAAGCGGCGTGATTGTGGATCGGACCGCGCTGCCCGCTTTGCCAGCCGATGACCAAAATTTCATACCGAGGCCCGATGCTCACGAGATTGCGCCGATAGTGGGTGGAATCGAACACCACGAAATCGCGCAGATTTTCCAGAGCGACATCGCTGGCTTCGAGCAACTCGCGCACCCGCCCGATGGAGACCCGTGCATCCAATCCGTCGAGGTAGGCGACGAGGTCTGTAAGCGGGGAGGCAGGTGGACGGTGCTCATCAGCGGCGGCGCGACGCTTGTGACGCAGCGGACGAAAGGGGGCCGAGGCAAAGGGAATCGCGGTAGACGGAAATATACGGGCACAAAAAAGGCGCGTTGAGGACAACGCGCCAAAATCTAATCCCGGGCTGCCCGGGCGTGATAACCACAACCGGTTATTTTTTCTTGGCCATGAGCTGGCCCTTGAGCACCACGCGGAACATTTGCACCGCGAGCCAGAAAACGCCCGAGATGCAGGCGGAGGTGAGGCCGGCCCAGAGCATGATCATCTTGGGGTCGTTGGACATCACGTGGGAGGAAACCAACGAATAGATGATGCAGAAAAATCCGATGACGAGCACCGCATCCACCACGAGGCTGACGGGACTGGTAAGCTTTCCGAGAGGCGTAGACATGGCAAAAGCAGAGCGCGAGAAGGCGGGGCTTGTCCACGGCAAATTTCTCCCGCTGCGGGGACCCCGGGGATTCTTCCGCTTGCCGGATGGCGCCGCGAACGCAACCTCTTGTGTTATGGTTCTTCCCGACTCCGCCGCCCAACGCAGTCGCACGGTGGTGGCGCAGTTGCGACGCTCGGAGATTTACCGGGATTACGAGCAGGCGTTTCGTGAAACCACGGGGCTGCCGATCAGTCTGCGCGCGATCGAGGCGTTTGACCTGCCCCACCGCGGCGACCCCAAGGAGAGCCCGTTTTGTGCGCTGATGGCGCAGAGCAACCAATCGTGCTCTGCCTGCCTCCAGTTGCAGAAAAAGGTCGAGGAACAGGCGCGGCTGGAGCCGAAGACGCTCAAGTGCTTCGCGGGGTTGTGCGATTCCGCGGTGCCCGTGCGCGTGGGCGAAAACCTCGTGGCGTTTCTCCAGACAGGGCAGATTCTGCTCCATACGCCCACTAAGGCGGAGTTCGCGAAGACTACGCGCCAACTGGTAAAATGGGGCACCGAGGTGGATTTGAAGCGGTTGGAAGAGGCGTATTTTCAGACCCGCGTCATCACGAAGAAACAATACGAGTCGATCCTGCGGCTGCTCACGATTTTTGCACAGCACCTCTCGACGCTCAGCAACCAGCTCAGTGTGAAGCAAGCCGCGGGTGAGACGCCGGCGGTGGCGCGCGCGCGGATCTACATCGCCGAACATCAGGCGGAGGAGATCGCGCTGAAAGACGTGGCCGGGGCGGTGAACATGAGCGCGTTTTATTTCTGCAAGACTTTCAAGAAGGCCACCGGCATGACCTTCACCGACTACCTTGCGCGCGTGCGGGTGGAGAAAGTGAAGAACCTGCTGCTTAATCCGCACAAGCGCGTGAGCGAGGCGGCGTATGAGGCGGGGTTTCAATCGCTGTCGCAGTTTAACCGGGTGTTTCACCGCATCGCGGGCGAGGCGCCGTCGGTTTATCGCGAGCGGTTGCACGCCGGCGGTGCGAAGAAAAACTGAACGGTTTTAGGCGGACGGGAGGAGGGCGCGCGCCACTTGGCCGGTGGCGCGGTGCTGGCAGAGCGAGCAGAACGAAGTAACTTCGGCGCGGGCGAGGCCGCGCACCACGAGGTAAAGTTCCGTCACCGCGCGGTCGCGTCGGATCGGGTCAAGTCGCGGGAGTTCGGCTTGAGCGACGACGAGGGCCTCGAGCAGGGCCTGCTCGCCCGCGATGAAGAAATGTAACAGCGGATTGCGCCCGCAGGAGCAGTCGGCGCGCAGGCCGGCGTGGGCTTGGCCGGAACTGCGGTGGGGCTGCGTGCGCAGCGGAAGCGTGCGTAGCACTTCGTCGAGCGACCAGTCGAGCAGGTGCACGAGGGTGTCGGGGTGGGCGAGGGCGGTGTTGGCGCGTTCCACCCGTAGCAGCGCTTCCCAGCGGTCGCGGATCTGCGGGCGTTGCGTGCGCAGGGCCCGCACGAGTGATTCTTCCATGGCACGCAGCGTAGCGGAGACGGCACCCGGTGGCTGCGCGCACGTTGGCGGAAGCTACGCATCTCTTGGACGCCGCATATTTTGCACCGCGCAAGATATGCGTAGCCTCCGCCAAAGCCTGCGGAGCGGGTTCGCGGGCGAGGCGGTATGGTTTGTGAAGCTCAACCTCACCCAACGATGAGAACCGCCCGCTCCGCCGCTGCCGAACCGACCGAGACTGAAATCCAGCACCAAGCCTATTTGCTCTGGCTGGAGGGCGGTCGTCGCGCGGGTGGCAAATCCGATGGCTGGTCGGGTGCCCGCGAAAGGCTGCACCACCGGCACGGCGGCGCCCCAACTGGAAAATCTGCTGGAATCGCGAGGAATATCACCGCCGCGCGGAACTGACGCCCCATTCGCCTGCCAAGCCCACCGTTACTATGTCCGTCGTCCCGCTCACGCTCACGATCAGCCTCTGTCTGGTATTCACCTTTGTTATCTTTTTTATGCGTGAGCATGCCCGGAGCGGAGTCAGCAGCGCCGAACGCGACTCGTTGCTCCCGCTCACCGACGAGACGCCGCGCCTCGCGGGCCGTCGCGCCGATGAACCGGCGGCCCAACACGATGACTTCGAGGATCACGCCGGCTGCGTCGGTCGCGACGGTCGCCGCGCCCTTTGTGCCGGATGTCTGAAGCACGCCGGCGATCACGCCCCCACACGTTAGTTCAACCCCCGGTTTTCACCCGTCCCATGTCCGACCAAAAAATAACCATCGAATTCAACGACAAGGTCGTTCGCCAATTCCTCCTCGCCTCCGTCATTTGGGGAGCGGTGGGGATGCTGGTCGGCGCGCTGATCGCCTCGCAGCTCAACTACTGGCGGCTTAATTTCAATCTGCCTTGGCTCACCTTCGGCCGGCTGCGCCCGCTGCACACCAACGCCGCGATCTTCGCCTTCGTGGGCAACATGATGTTCGCCGGCATCTACTACTCGACGCAACGTCTCGTGAAGGCGCGCCTCGCGAGCGACTTTCTCTCGGCCCTGCATTTCTGGGGCTGGCAATTGATAATTGTCGCCGCGGCGATCACCCTCCCGCTGGGTTTCTCGCGCGGCAAGGAATACGCCGAGCTGATCTGGCCCATCGACATCGCCGTCGCGCTGATCTGGGTCGTCTTTGCCGTTAATTTCTTCTGGACGCTCGCCCGGCGCCGCGAGCCCAGCCTCTACGTGGCGATCTGGTTCTACATCGCGACGATCGTCACCATCGCGATCCTCTACATCGTCAACCATCTCTCGGTTCCGACGAGCGCGGTGCACAGCTACACGCTCTTCGGCGGGGTGCAGGACGCGCTCGTTCAGTGGTGGTATGGACACAACGCCGTGGCGTTTTTCCTCACGACGCCGATCCTCGGCATCATGTATTACTTCCTGCCGAAGGCGGCGGAACGGCCGGTGTATTCCTACCGGCTCTCGGTGATTCATTTTTGGTCACTCGTCTTCGTTTATATCTGGGCCGGCCCGCACCATCTGCTCAACACCGCGCTGCCCGGTTGGATGCAGACGCTCGGCATGACCTTCTCGCTGATGCTGTGGGCCCCGTCGTGGGGTGGCATGTTGAACGGCCTCCTCACGCTCCGCGGCGCGTGGGACAAGCTCCGCACCGATCCCGTGCTCAAGTTCTTCGCCGCCGGCGTGACGTTTTACGGCATGTGCACTTTCGAGGGACCGCTGCTCTCGATCAAGGCCGTGAACGCGCTCGCCCACTACACCGATTGGATCATCGGTCACGTGCATGGCGGCACCCTCGGTTGGAACGGCTTCATGGCCGCGGGCATGATCTACTGGTTGATCCCACGTCTCTGGAACAAGCCGCTGCACTCCGTTTCACTCGCCAACATTCACTTCTGGCTCGGGACCGTCGGCATCCTCCTTTATGTCGGCGCGATGTGGACGAGTGGCATCACCCAAGGCGTGATGCTCAACGCCACGACAGAGGGGGGCACGATTCTCGCCTACCCGAACTTCCTCGATACGCTGAACACCATCCGCCCGATGATGCTGATGCGCGTGATCGGCGGCGGGCTCTACCTTATCGGCTGGTTTCTCCTGATCTACAATCTATGGAAAACCGTCGCCGGCGCCCAGCCCGTCAACGGCACCATCGAAGTCTTCGAGGACGTCGGCGAACCCGTCGCCGACGAAAAGATGACGCTGGTCGGCACGTTCCTAAATCCGCCCGTGGCCTTCTCGATCCTTGGCGTCGGCTTCTCCTGCGCCTGGATGTTTGGCGGCGATTTTATGAGTATCGCCGGCCTCATCGGGCTCATGCTTTGCGTGGTGCTGGCCTACGCGCACTTTGAATCGCGCGGCAAGAGCTGGGCCGCGTGGTATGACCGCCTGCTCGTCAACGCGCTCCCGTTTACGATCCTCACCGTGCTGGCGGTCGCCGCCGGCGGGCTGATTCAGATCATCCCGTCGGTCATCTCGCACCGCGCCGCCAACGTCGAGGACCGCCTGCAGATTCCCTACACGCCGCTCGAACTCGCCGGCCGCGACCTCTATGTGAGCGAGGGCTGCTACAACTGTCATTCGCAGATGATCCGCACGCTCGTGCCCGATGTGCTCCGCTACGGCGACTATTCGCGCCTCGGCGAGTCGATCTACGACCACCCGTTCCAATGGGGGTCGAAACGCACCGGCCCCGACCTCGCCCGCGTCGGCGGAAAATATCCGAATATCTGGCATCTTCGCCACATGGAGAACCCGCGCTCGATCTCCGTCGGTTCCAACATGCCGAACTATCCCTGGCTGTTGACCACGCCGACCGACGTCGCCGCGCTCCCGGTCAAAATCTCGGTGCAACGCACCCTCGGCGTGCCCTATCCCGCTTGGACCGATGCGCAGATCGCCGCGAACGTGGACACGCAGGCCAAGGGCATTTCGGACGACCTGCGCGCCGCGGGCGGCTACGTCGCGCGGGACAAACAGGTCATCGCGCTCATCGCCTACCTCCAGAAACTCGGGAAATACGAAACGGTCGCGCCTTTCAAAGCCGTCCCCCGCTGAGCCCGCAGCTCCTAAAATCGAAAATTGGGAATCCAAAATCTTAAATCCTAATACCATGTTCCGCCGCCTCATTTTCGACGATTCCGCCACGCTGTTCACCCTCGTGGCCTTCATCACCGCCGTGTCGATCTTCGTCACGATCAGTTGGCGCGCGCTCCGGATGAAGCGCCCTCAGCTCGCGCACTTCGAGAATCTGCCTTTCTCCACGCCCACACCCGCCGCCCGCCATGATCCCGACACCGCCGCCTAACGACGAGGACCAGCTCCGTCACCATTCCTTCGACGGTATTCAAGAATACGACAAACGCCTGCCCAACTGGTGGCTGATGACGCTCTACGGCGGCATTATCTTCTGGGTTGGCTACTGGGCGTATTTCCAATGGTTCCACGTCGGGCTCACCGGCCCGCAGCACGTCGAGCAGGCGATGGCCCGGGTCGAGGCGACCCGTCTCGCCTCTGCGCCCACGGCGGACGACCCCAGTCTCTGGAAAATGAGCCGCAACCCGGTCTTCGTCGAAGCCGGCCGCGCGACGTTCAACACCATTTGCGCGAGCTGTCATACCGAAAAACTCACCGGCGCGATCGGCCCCAATCTCGTGGATCAACTCTGGATTCACGGCGGCAAACCCTCCGAAATCTATGTCGTGGTGGACAAGGGCGTGCTCGCCAAAGGCATGCCGCCCTGGGGCCCGGTGATCGGCGCGAAAAAATCCGCCGAGGTCGTCGCCTACATTCTCAGCCACCACACCGAGGGTGAGACCATCGAAGTCCAGACCGCCTGGGTGCCCATCCTGCCGAAGTAATCGATGGCCATCATCCCGCCTCCCCCCAACCGCGACAGCGTCACCACCATCCGGGATGACGGTTCGCGGCCGTTTCTGTATCCCGCCGATACGCGGGGGCGGTTCACGCAGGCGCGGCGGTGGTCGGCCTTCGCGTTGATCGCGTTCTACCTCTCGCTGCCGTGGATCAAGATCAACGGCTATCCGGCGGTTTTTATCGATGTGGCGGAGCGGCGTTTTCACCTCTTCGGCCTCACGGCCGCCGCGCAGGATCTTTGGCTGTTGTTTTTCGTCATAACCGGACTGGGGTTTGCGCTCTTTTTTGTGACCGCGCTTTTCGGCCGCGTCTGGTGCGGGTGGGCCTGCCCGCACACGGTGTTTCTCGACCACGTCTATCGGCGCATCGAGCGCTGGATCGAAGGGGATGCGGTCAAACGCCGGGCCTTCGCCGCCGCGCCCCTCACCGCCGGTAAAATCTTCAAAATCGGGCTCAAGCACTCGCTCTACGTGCTGGTCTCGGCCGTGATCACCCACTCGCTGCTCGCCTACTTTGTTTCGATTCCCGAGGTGTGGGCGATGATCCGGGCCGCGCCTGCGGAGCACTGGGGCGCGTTTTGTTTTATCGCCGCCACGACCGGTGCGCTCTATTTCAATTTCGCCTGGTTCCGGGAGCAGCTCTGCATTGTCATCTGTCCCTATGGCCGCATCCAGTCGGCGCTCATTGACGAGCACTCGCTCGTCGTGGGCTACGATGTGAAACGCGGCGAGCCCCGCGGCAAAGTGGGCACGCCCGAAGCGGGGGACTGCATCGCATGCAACCGCTGCGTCAATGTCTGCCCCACGGGCATCGATATCCGTCAGGGCCTCCAGATGGAGTGTGTCGGCTGCACCGCGTGCATCGACGCGTGTGACGACATCATGACGAAGGTGCGGCGGCCAACCGGATTGATCCGCTACGATTCGCAAAACGCGTTCGCCGGGCGACCCACGCGGTGGTTCCGTCCGCGCACCGCGCTCTACGGGGTGCTCCTCATCGCCGGCGCGGGCGTCACGCTCTGGGCCGTTTCCACGATCAGACCCGCCAACCTCGGCGTCACTCGGATCACGGGTGCGCCCTACATCGTGAGCGAGGATTTTGTCCGCAACCAGTTCCTCGTCCGCGTGGTCAACAAGCGAAACCAAGCCGCACGCTTCGTCGTGAGCGTGAACCACGGGCCCGCGACGCTGCGGCAGACGGGTCTGACAACGGCCGTCGAAGTCCCTGCGCTCGGCGAGATCGTGCAGCCGCTCGTGTTGCAACTGGCCCGGTCGGCCTACACCGGGCCTTTTGTCTTTGAGGTCAGGTTGGGAGACGCCGCGGGGAGCTTCCATCTGGAGCGCGACGTGGAATTTCTCGGGCCCGAGGCGCGGCTGCTGCGGGAAGAAGCGGAGGAAAAACGTGAACGCGAAAAAAAGTAGCGGCCCTAGCCGCAAAAGCACCCGGCTCGTGTGGATCGTGGTGGCGGTATTTGCGCTGCAGATCGCCGCGTGGGCGGCGTGGATCACGTTCGCGTCGAAGCACCGCGTCGCCGAAGTCCCGCTGGTGAAGCCGGGCTGACGTCATGGAATTCGCCGCCGTCAATTCTCCCGCCGCCGCCTTCGTCGCGGGCCTCGTCACGTGTCTCCACTGCGCGGGCATGTGCGGGCCGCTGGCGTGTTCGCTGATGCCGGTGCGCGGCGACCGCGCCGATGCGCAGGCAGTGGGCACCGTTTATCACGTTTCACGGCTCTCGAGCTACGCGTTGCTCGGCGCACTGGCGGGCGGAGTGGGGCGGCTCCCGCTGACGTGGATTTCGCACTCGGCCCTGCGTTGGCTGCCGTGGGTAACGGTGATTTTCTTCGTGGCGCTCGCGCTGCGGTGGGACCGGTCGATCCCGAAATTTGCGTTCCTCGGCCGGTTCACGCTACGCCTGCAAAGCTGGCTACGTGGACACTCGCGCACGGAGGCGGCGGCCGCGCTGGGTTTTGCGACGCCCCTGCTGCCGTGTGGGCCGTTGTATTTCCTGATCGCACTGGCGACGCTCTCGGGCTCGGCGCTGCGCGGCGTCGAGTTTATGCTGGCGTTCGGACTCGGCACAGTGCCGCTGCTCTGGCTCGCGCAATCGCAGTTTCACTGGATGCGCACCAAGCTCTCGCCGCTCTGGCTCGGCCGCACGCGGATGGCGCTGGCGCTGACGACGGCGGCGGTGGTGGGCTGGCGGTTGCGCGGCACGCTGGGGTTCGCGGGGCCGGACCCGGCGTCGTTGATCTGTTTTTGAGATGAATGCCGACCCCAGCCTTTCCGAGGTGGGGCGCGTTGTCCCTAGGGCGCCGGTGCGGCGATTGAATACGGACAATCCGGAAAGCGCGTCGGGGACACCGCGCTCCGGCTCCAAGCCGATCTGTAAACATTGCGGCGCGCCGCTGCTGGATGCGCGGATGGTGGAGGCGGGTTTTTGCTGCGCGGGGTGTTCGTATGTTTATCGGATCGTGCATGAGCAAGGGTTGGCGGGCTATTACCGGATCAAGGATGAGATCACGACGCCGGCGGATGCGGCGGTGTTCCAGCCGCGCGATTATGCGTGGCTGGAGACGGCGCAGCGCGCGGAGGAATGTCGGGCGGAGTCGCCAAACCCTGCTGATCGCGGTGCAAAGGCAGTCCCGAACCGGCGGGGTTCGGCGACCCCGCCCTACAGGTCTGCCGTTCCCGAACTCACGCTGGATTTGCAGGGCGTTTCGTGTGCGGGGTGCGTGTGGCTGATCGAACGGCTTTTCCAGCAGCAGGCGGGTGCGCGCCAGATCGTGGCCAACGCGCAGCTCGGCACGGTGCGTCTGCGCTGGGTGCGGGGGGAATTCAGCGCGGCGGGATTTGCGCGGGCATTGCAGGGGTTTGGTTATCTCGTCGGACCGCTCGGCGAGAAGCGCGGCGAGCCCGAGAGTCGGGCGCTCGCGAAGCGGATCGGGCTGTGCGCGGCGTTCGCGATGAATGTGGGGCTCTTCACGTTTCCCGTGTATTTTGGGATGACCCGGGATTTCGAATACGCGCGGTTGTTCGGCCTGCTCTCACTGGCGTTCGGCACGCTCAGTCTGCTCGTGGGCGGCGAATATTTTATCGGCCGGGCGGTGCGGGCGTTACGGCTGGGGGCGATGCATATCGACCTGCCGATCGGCCTGGGGATCGCGGGCGCGTATGCGGGCTCGCTCTATGGCTGGCTCGCGGGCGAGGAGCGGTTGGTGTATTTCGATTTTGTGAGCGGATTTATTTTGCTAATGCTCATTGGCCGTTGGGCGCAGGTGGCGGCGGTGGAGCGGAATCAAAGGCGGTTGCTCGCGATGCAGCCCGAGCGGCCGCGGGTGATGACCGACGATGCGGGCGAAGTGGCGCCGGAGGCGCTGCGGGTCGGCCAGGACTTTGCGCTCGCGCCGGGGCGGATGAATCCCGTCGAAGCCCAGCTTGGCGCGGCGGCGGCGAATTTCTCGCTCGCTTCGATCAACGGCGAAGCCGAGCCGCGGGTGTTTGGCAGCGGCGCGCGCGTGCCGGCGGGCGCGGTCAACGTCGGGCACGCGGCGGAGCGGCTCACCGCGCGGCAGACGTGGAGCGAGGCGGTGCTCGCGCAGCTGCTGCAAGCGCCCGAGCGGGCCGGTGCGCGGGACGGGCTCATCGAGCGGATTGTGCGCGGTTATATCATCGGAATTTTAGGGGTGGCCTCACTGGCCGGGCTGGGCTGGTGGATCGGCACGGGCGAGGCGCTGCGCACGGGGGCGGTCGTGACGGCGGTGTTGGTCGTCTCGTGTCCCTGTGCGGTCGCGCTGGCGTTTCCGCTCGCGGACGAGATGGCGACAGTGGCGTTGCGACGGCGCGGAGTGTTTGTGCGCGAGGGCGACCTGTGGACGAAGCTCGGGCGCGTGCGGCAGATCGTCTTCGACAAGACGGGGACGCTCACGCTGGAAACGCCGGTGCTGCAAAATCCCGAGGCGCTGCGCGGCCTGGAGCCGGACGCGCGCGCGGCGTTGCATGCGCTGGTGCGCGCCAATCCGCATCCGGTGAGCCAGGCGCTGCTGGAGAATTTGTTGGCCGAAGGTGCTTCGGAGCCACTCGCGGGCGAGGTGCGCGAGGAAGTCGGCTACGGCGTGGAACTGGGCCGTTGGTCGCTCGGCCGGACCGGTTGGCGGGTAAAATCGGCGGGGATAACTTGTAACGTATTATATTACAAACGGGTCGCGGGGGGGGCGACGGTGTTGGCGTGCGAGGGGCGGGCGGTGGCGGAGTTTCATTTTGCCGACACGGTGCGCATGGATGCGCGGGCGGAGGTGGCGGCGCTGCGGCGGCGGGGGTTTGCCGTGCAGATTTTGAGCGGAGATCGGCGGGAGAAAGTCGCGGCGCTGGCCGATGAACTCGGGCTGCCGGCGGAGTGCGCGCTCGGCGAATTGACGCCGCAGGAGAAGGCCGCGTGGTTCGCCGGGGAGCGCGGGGAGCAATCGCTCATGCTGGGCGACGGCGCCAACGACAGCCTAGCGTTTGACCGCGCGCTGTGTCGCGGGACGCCGGTAATTCATCGCGGACTACTCGAGCAGAAGGCGGATTTTTATTACCTGGGGCGCGGGATCGGCGGCATCCGCGCACTGTTTGAAGTCGATGCCGTGCGGCGGCGCACGCAGCGGGTGATCTTGGTTTTCTCCATCGTCTACAACCTGCTAGCGGTCGGGCTGGCGGTGGCGGGACGAATGAATCCGCTGGTGGCGGCGATTCTGATGCCGGTGAACTCGCTCGCTACGCTGGCGATTGTGACGGGTGGGATGCGGCGGGTTTTTGCACAACGCGCAGAACCAGCGGCCAGCTGACGTCACGGATTTCGGCGGTGGCCCACGCGGATTGCAGATCGAGGCTGAGACCGAGGAGAGGATCAGAGCCGAGTTGAGTCTTGGCGCGCGAGACGGCGGACCAGGTGGCGCAGTGGCCGATGAGTTGGGCAAGTGACCAGCGGGTGATCATCGTAAAGATGGGGGCGGACAAGTCGGGGAGTGACGGGCGAATAGAGACGTAGCCATCGTGCAGGAGTTTGCTCTGCGCGGGCCAGTGGGGTGCGAGCACGGTGGCGTTGAAAGCATCGAGGAAAGCGTCGATCTCGGGGGAGACGCGGGGCCAGTTGTAACCCCAGAACGCGAGGATGCCTCCGGGTTTGAGCGCGTGGGTGGCGGCGGGAAAAAAGCGCGGGTGGTCGAACCAGTGGATCGCTTGGGCGACGGTGATGAGGTCTACGCTTGCGGGATCAAGCTGCGGAGATTCGGCGGTGAATTCGGCGTAGGTGATGCGCGGGTGAGGCGGCGCATCAGCGAGGAGTGCGGCGCTCAGATCGGATGCGATGACGCGGTCGAAGTGTCGGGTCAGCGCGAGCGCCGCTTGGCCGGAGCCGGTGGCGCAGTCCCACGCGAGCGCACGACCGGGAGCGAGATCGGCCAGATAGTCGAAGAGGGCCGGCGGGTAGGTCGGGCGAAACGTGCGGTAGTTATTCGCGACGACAGAGAAATGATCGGCGGGCGCGGACGACACGGCAGGGTGCTCAGAGCGTTTTCGGAATCGCTGCGGTGAGGTTTTCGGGGGCGCCGGTAGTGACGAGGATGTTGTCCTCGATGCGGACGCCGCCGAGGTGGAGGTGTTGATCGACCAAGGGCCAGTTGATGGCGTCGCGGTAGGTGGCGCGGCGGGCGGGGTCTTGGAGCAACGGCGGGATGAAATAAAGGCCCGGTTCGATGGTGACGAGGTAGCCGGGGGCGAGCGGGAGATCCATGCGCAGCGTGCGGAGGCTGGGGCGCGGATTTTTGGTGCGGCCGGGGAAGAGGCCGCTGCCGTCGCGCACGCCGAGTCCGACCATGTGCCCGAGGCCGTGGGGGAAGAAGAGCGTGTGGGCTTCTTGTTCGACGAGTGATTCGGGGTTGCCGCGCATCACGCCCATCGCGACGAGGCCGGTCACAAGATCGACGGCGCAGGCGAGATGGAGGTCGGTCCACTCGGCGCCGGGGACGCAGCGGGTGATGGCGCGCTTTTCGGCGGCGAGGACGGTTTGGTAGAGATCGCGTTGGAACTGCGTCGGCTGGCCGACGACGTAGGTGCGGGTGACGTCGGCGGTGTAACGGTTGATCTCGGCGCCGGCGTCGATGAGGACGAAGTCGCCTGTTTGCAGGGCGCGGTGGGACGGAGCGAAATGGAGGACGGCGGAGTTGGGTCCGGTGCCGACGATGGGGCCGGAGCCGGTGCGGGTGCCGCCGCCGCGGAAGGACTCGGCCTCGAGTTCGACTTGGAGCGCGCGCTCGGTGATGCCGGGGCGGAGCAGGGCGGGGATTTTGGCGTAGCCGGCAGCGGAGGAGGCGGCGGCGGCGCGGAGTGTGGCGAGTTCGGCGGCGTCCTTGGGCCGGCGGGCGTGGTGGAAATGTTCGCGGATGCGGGCATTGAGGGCGGTATCGACGGGGATATCGGGGCGGAGGACGCCGAGATTGGCGACGGGGCGGTCGGGGCGGGCGGCGAGCCACGCGGAGAACTCGGCGAGGGGCAGGCCGGGTAATTGGGTGCTGCCTGCCCAAATGCGTTCAACTTCGGTGATGGCGGGGACAAAGGACAGCCATTCGCCGTCGCGGGGATCGTAGGCGACGATGCCGTCCACGCATTCTCGGGCGGTGAGATAAAAATACTCGGCGTGGCTGAAGAACGGATACGTTTGCTCGCTGATCTCGGGAAATTTCACGTGGCCGCCGGAGCCGACGACGAGGAGGGTGTCGCCGAGCGGAAGGGCGGCGGCGAGACGGGCGAGGCGGGCGGGCAGAGAATCTAATGGGGGGTCCATGCGATAAACGAACCAGAGCAAGCGGTGTAGGGGGGGCGGCAAGACCGCGCGGGGCGGAGGGGGGGCGGAGTTTTTTGAGCGGTGTGCGACTGTGGGCTGGATTTTTTCGGGCCGGACTACCAAGTTGGCGGGGCAATGAAAAACATTACCTCCAAACTCATCACCCTCACCAGCGCCCTCGCGGTGCTCGCCACGTTCTCCGCCCCGGCTCTCCGGGCTGAGGAAATGCACAAAAAGAAAGAGCCGTCCAAAAAGCAGCTCGAAATGTGGGACAAGAATAAAGACGGCAAACTCGACGAATCCGAAGAAGCCGCCATGAAGGCCGCCCAAGCGGCCAAGAAGAAAGAGAAGGATGGCGCCGGCCATAAGGCCGATGAGAAAGCTCCAGAGAAGAAGTAAGTGAATCACTCCGTTCACCCGGTGAACGTTTGAATTAAAAAGCTCCGGCGTGATGCCGGGGCTTTTTTGTGGGCGGAGGGTGGGTGCGAGTGGAAGGTTTCGGAAACGCACCGCGCGCGGATTACTTTCTTTCGATGAAGCCGCCGCTCCAGTGGAGTTTGGTGCGCACGACGGCGAAGTGTTCGTAGTCGAGGCGCTGGGCGAGCGGGAGCTTGAGCGGGGAGATGGTGATTTCGATGGGCGTGTCGGCGCCGGAGACGAGGTTGCGCTGGCCATCCATGGCGATGAGGAGGGTGGACTGTGGATTGTTGCTCTGGACGCGGAGGCGGACGTCCTCGCGAAAGATGATGGAGCGGTTACTCAGGGTGTGGGGGCAGATCGGGGTCATCGCGATGACGCCGGCGTCGGGGGAAATCAGCGGGCCGCCGGCGGAGAGGTTATAGGCGGTCGAGCCGGTGGGCGTGGAGAAGATGAGACCGTCGCAGGTGTATTCGGTGACGAGCTGGTCGTTGGCGAAGACTTCGAGGCGGACGATGCGGGAGTTGACCTGGTCTTTGATGAGAACGTCGTTGAGGGCGATGTCGTGTCGGCTGGGGCTGGTGGAGCAGGCGAGGAGGGAGCGGTAGGCCAGGTTGAACTCGCCGCGGAGGAGCGAGGCGAATTGGGCGCGGGCTTCGTCGGCGGAAAAGGTGGTGAGGAAACCGAGGCTGCCGCGGTTGACGCCAATGATCGGAACCTGGGCGCGGGCGGCCTCGCGGGCGACGCCGAGGAGGGTGCCGTCGCCGCCGATGACGCAGCAGGCGTCGCAACCGGTGAGCCAGCCGCGGGCGATGGCGAGGCGGATGGTGTGTTTGGTTTTGACGCCGGCGGCTTTCGCGAGGGTAAGGAGTTCCCGGGTGAGTTCGACGGCACCGGATTTGTCGGCGTTGGTGACGAAGGCGAGCGTGCGGAGGGCGTTCATGAACGGACTCAGAGCTATACAGAGCGTGGCCGAGGGGAAACTTTTTTACCCGGATTCAGAATTGAACCACGGAGACACAGAGACAGAAATTCTGGAGAGAGGAGCGAGCGGGTTCAGTTTGTCCTCTATGCCTCTGTGTCTCCGTGGTGAAAATCCGGAATCGAAACGGTAGTTTAGGTGCGGCGGAGTCCGAGGAGGAATTCCTGGTTGCCGTCGGTGCCGGTGATGGGGGAGTCGATGGTGCCGATGAGCGTCGCGCCGCGGAGGAGGCCGAGGGCGAAGGTGCGGATGTCGTCGAGGACGGCTTGTTGCACGGCGGCGTCGCGGATGACGCCGCGGCCTTTGTCCACCTCGGCTTTGCCGGCTTCGAACTGGGGTTTTACGAGGGCGACCAGCACGCCGCCGGGACGCACGAAGGGCCAGATGGCGGGAAGGACGACCTTCAGGGAAATAAACGAAAGGTCGGTGACGACGGCGTCGAACTCGGCGCGCGGGAGATCGCCCACGCTGAGATGGCGGGCGTTCATTTTCTCGAAATTGGTGACGCGGGGATCGGCCAAGAGTTTGGCGTGCAGCTGGGCGCGGCCGACATCGACGCAGATGACATCGGCGGCGCCGGCTTGGAGGGAGCAATCGGTAAAGCCGCCGGTGGAGGCGCCGACGTCGAGGACGTGGGCGCCGGTGAGATCGATGGCGAAGGCGGCGAGGGCGGCGGAGAGTTTTTCACCGCCGCGGCTGACGAAGCGGGGCGGTTGCCCGACGGAGAGTTCGCAATCGACGGGGAAATCGCGGCCGGGTTTGTCGAGGCGCTCGGTGCCGCTGCGCACGCGGCCGGCCATGACGAGGGCCTTGGCCTGCGCGCGGGAGGCGGCGAGGCCGCGGGCGACGAGGAGTTCGTCGAGGCGGATTTTTTTGGCGGGGACGGTCATTTCAGGAGGCGGGGGGAGTCAGGCGGGAGGCGGGAGAGGTGGCCAACAGAACCCACGGAAGACACGGAAAAATACGGGATAAAAGCAGAAATCCGGAACCCCGGGGAATCAGGAATCGGAGCTATGGCGGGTGTGGGTGCGCTTTACGGGCTGAGTTTTTGGGGGGCGGGGGACCAGCAGGTGGTGCGGCCGCCGATCTCGGCGCGCGCGAGGGGTTTTTTAGTTTTTGGGCAGAAGCCGTGATTTTGCCAGCGGTGGTTGAAGAGCCAGGAATCGGGGATGGCGACGTTGAGGTCGGGCGGGAGGTGGTCGCCGCGTCCGGCGATGGTGGCGAGGGCGAGACGGGCGACGGCGCGGCACTCGCGCCAGAGGGTTTTGATCTCGGCAGGGCGGAGTGAGCCCGCGGGCTGCGCGGGATGAATCGCGGCGCGCCAGAGGATTTCGTCGGCCATCCAGTTGCCGACGCCGGGAAAGCGTTCCTGCATAAGGAGCACGGCTTTGATCGAGGTGCGGGCGCGGCGCTTGAGAAACGCGGCGACGGCGGTGGCGGTGAACTCGGACGAGATAAGCGCGGGCGCGATCTTGCTCCACCACGTGGGTGGTTGGGCGCCGAGGTGAAATTGGATGCGACCGAACATGCGCGGATCGGCGAAGACCAGCGCATGGGCGGCGGTGTAGAGGACGAGGTGGTCATGCTTGCGCGGCGCGTGATCGGGCGGCGCGACGGAAAGGTCGCCGCTCATGCCGAGGTGGATGCCGAGCCAGCCGTCGATGGCGGGAGCAGACTTCGTGGCGGCGCGCTTGAAACGGAAAAGGATTTGCTTCGCCGCGGCGGTCGAGGAAACGAATTTGGAACCGGTCAATGCGGCGCGGAGGGCGGGAGCGGGCGCGGTGCGGAAAAGTTTTTTGGCGTCGTGCGTGTGGACGCGGAGGATGCGGGTGTTGACGGCGGCGAAGTGCCAGCGTTTGCGGAAGAATTCGGCTTCGGCGAGTTCGGGCATGGGACGGATTTTTAGGAGGAGGAGTTGCCCACGGAACACACGGAAGACACGTAAAACCGGAAGGGCGTGGAGACGGAGGAGGTGACCACGAAACACACGAAAGACACGAAAATCGGAGGAAGGAGAGCCGGAGGGGGAGACGGAAATTAGGAAAGGGTGGCGGTGAAGGCGGCGAGGTCGGGGTGGATTTCGACGCCGGGGAGAGCAAGGGTGCGCCAGGCTTCGGCGGTGAGTTCGCCGGTGCAGACGGCGATGGCGCGGATGCCGGCGTTGAGGCCGGCTCGGACGTCGCTCGCACGGTCGCCGATCATCGCGCACTGGGCGGGGTCGAGGTGGTGCTGCGCGATCATTTCCCGAATGTAGCGCGGGGAGGGTTTGCGGTAGGGCGAGGGTTGCTCGGAACTTTCCGGGGCGATGCAGATGCCGGCGAAGAGGGGCGAGTTGAGGGCGAGGAGCGTCTCTATGCGGGCGTTGACGAGAAGGACGTCGTCGAAGGTGTGGTAGCCGCGGCCGATGCCGGACTGGTTGGTCAGCATGAAGAGTTTGTAGCCGAGGGCGTGGGCACGTTGGAGCGCGGTGCGGACGCCGGGGATGATTTCAACGCCGGCGGGATCGGCGAGGTAGTGCTTGTCGAGGATGAGGGTGCCGTCGCGGTCGAGGAAGAGGGCTTTGGACATAACAAAAATGCAGAGAGTCCCGTTCCAGATTGAAACGCTTCACTTCTCAGTTCTGGGGTTGGTCTTATTCAAATCGGGAAGTAAAAATATAAAGGCGTAGTTAAGGACGATTGAGCGCCGATTTCCTTGGTAGTCTTCTGCGGCACCAAACCGCCAATCTTTCACAACAGATTTCGCCGCCTCGGAGAACCCCGGTATGGCTTCTTGTAACACTTTCCAGCTCTTAACACTGCCGTCTTTATCTAACGCGAATTGAACTAGCACTTCCCCCTGAATTGCCGACTCGCGCATTTCCAGCGGATATTGGGGCATAGGTTGATTGATCGGCAGAGGAAGATGTATCCACTTTGTTTCGGCCTTAACTAAAGCCACCTGCACTGAAAATGATGCTTCGAAAAAATCTCCATTTTTTCGCGGTGTGATGTCCGCGAAAGCGAAGCAACTAAGAAGAATATAAATGAGGGCGATGAGCGGTCGCATTTTGCAGCTTTCAGTGGCCGCGGACGTAGGCCTTGAGTTCGGCGGGGGTGACGGTGGCGGTGCCGAGTTTGCCGACGACGACGCCGGCGGCGGCGTTGGCGAAGTGGGCGGCGGTTTCTAGTTTCGCGCCGGCGGTCAATGCGAGGACGAGGGCGGCGAGGGCGGTGTCGCCGGCGCCGGAGACGTCGTAAACTTCGCGGGCGGCGGTCGGGATTTTTTTTAGAATTTTGCCGTCGGTGCTGAGCAACATGCCGTCTTCGCCGAGGGTGATGACGAGGTGCTTGGTCGCGAATTTCTCGTGGAGGCGGGCGCAGACTGCGGCGGCGGGAAAGGGCGTGCCGGGTGCGGGGTGGAGGCCGGCAAGTTCGAGGGCTTCGCGTTTGTTGGGCGTGATGAGGTCGAGGCCGTGGAAGGCGAGGGCGTGCTTGGGCTTGGGGTCGAGGGCGATGAGTTTGCCGGCGGCGCGGGCGAGGGTGGTGATGCGGGCGACGACGGCGTCGGAGAGGATGCCCTTGGCATAGTCGGAGAAGATGACGGCGTCGTGGCTGGCGATGGCGGTGCGGAGGAGTTTCTCGGCCGCATCGGCGGTGACGGCGTAGGCGGCGGGCGGAGATTCGCGGTCGAGGCGGCAGAGTTGCTGGCGTTGGACAAGGACGCGGGTCTTTACGATCGTCTGCGCGGAGCCGGGGGTGGAGAGGGTGTCGATTTTCTTTTCGGCGAGCGTGGCGGCAAGGGTGCGGCCGGCGACGTCGGCGCCGAAGTAGCCGGCGACGGTCGCGCGGGCGCCGAGGGAGGCGAGGTTGAGGGCGACGTTGGCGGCGCCGCCGGCGGTGACGGATTCGCGGGTGATGTCCACGACGGGGACGGGCGCTTCGGGGGAAATGCGGGTGGCGTCGCCCCAGAGGTAGTGGTCGAGCATGACGTCGCCGATGACGAGGATGCGGAGGACCGAAATTTTTTTGAGGAGAGCGGGAAGGGAGCGCATCGGGACTGAGGGACGGAGGGGAGAATCAGAGGGAATTACCATGAAATACACAAAAGACACGAAACCGGATCGGAGAACTGAGAGGAGGAGAGGCCCACGGAATACACGGAAGACAGGGAAAAAATACGGGGGGAAGAAAGGTGGAATGTGGAAATCGGGAAATCAGGGGATCGGAGTGAAGACGGTTCAGAGTTCCCAAGTGTAAGGAGATTTGGATAGGAGGGTGTGACCGGTGGCGGTGACTTGGACGACGTCTTCGATGCGGCAGGCGCCGAGGCCGGGGTAGTAAAGGCCCGGTTCGACGGTGACGACGTGGCCGCGGCGAAGCGGGGTATCGAAGCGGGTGCTCAGGCCGGGCGCTTCGTGGACGGCGAGGCCGAGGCCGTGGCCGGTGCCGTGGAAGAAGCCGGTGGAACCTTTGGGCGTGTGCTTGGTTTTGTAGCCAAGGGCGGTGAAGATGGCGACGACGGCTTCGTGGACGGCGCGGCCGGTGACGCCGGCGCGGATGGTTTTGAGCGCGGCGAGTTGGGCGGCGCGGACGGCGTTGACGAGGGCGCGCTGGGCATCGGAGGCGGTGCCGCGGAGGAAGGTGCGGGTCATATCGCCGTGATAGCCGGTGGCGGAAACGCGCGGGAAAACATCGACAATAATAAGTTGGTTGGGGCGGAGCGGGCCGGTGCCGCGCCCGTGCGGATCGCAGGCTTGGTCGCCGCCGGCGGCGATGGTGTTGGCGGAGACGGCACCGGCGGCGAGGCAGGCGGACTCGATGGCGAATTTAAGGCGTTCGCTGGTGAGCGGCTTGCCCCGGTAGATGAGGGAGCGGCCGCGGATGGCGCTGTCGCGGAGGACGCGTTCGGCGGCGGCGATGCCGAGGGCGCTGCAACGGTTGCCCCCGCGGAGGGCGGCGATCTCGGCCGGCGTTTTGATTTCGCGCTCCGGGAAAATCGGGCCGGAGGCGACGGTGAGATCGAGACCGAGTTCAAAAAGTTTTTCGTAAACGCCGGCGGGGAAATCTTCGGGGACGGTGAAGGAGAGTTGGCGGAGTTCGCGGGCGAGGAGGAAGATCACCTCGGCGGCGCCGGGTTTGCGCTGGGGCCAAGTCTCGCGGGCTTTGGCGAGGTAGGCTTCGAGCGGGAGGACGCGGTCGAAGGCGGAATCGCGTTTCACGCGGCCGAACTCGAGGGCGCTGACGACGGCGTATTTTTTGCCGTGGGCGGCGAGGGCCACAAAGGGATCTGGGACGGAGACGCGGCCGAAGTAGAGGGCGTCGGCGCTGCGTTCGGTGTCGGCGTAGAGAAGGGGCGGGGGCAAAGGAGCGTCGGGCATTGAAGAGGGGAAATTACGATGGGGACAGTGGAGGATTAGCCACGCCCGCGGGACTGAATGCAAACGCGGTTTCCGTGATGCACAACGGCGTCCGCAAGACGGAAGCCCTACAGGGGTTTTAGGCGAACTTCGAAGAGTTTGGGCCAGAGTTTGCCGGTGATGAAGAGGCGGTCGCCCGAGGCTTCGTAGGCGATGCCGTTGAGGACATCGGGGTGGTGGCGGTAGTCGTCGGGGCTGAGCAGGCCGGAAAAATCGACGGTGCCGAGGAGTTGGCCGCTGGTGGGATCGATGCGGACCACGGTGTTGGTCTGCCAGACGTTGGCGTAGATCTCGCCTTTCACATACTCGAGCTCGTTGAGTCTGCGGAGCGGCCGGCCGCGGTCGAAGACGCTGATCGTGCGAAGGACTGTGAACGTGGTGGGATCGAGGAAGCGAAGCGTGTGGGTGCCGTCACTGAGGATGAGGGCCTGTCCGTCGGTGGTGAGGCCCCAGCCCTCGCCGGCGTAGGTGAACTCTTTTTCGACGGCGAAAGAGGCGAGGTTATAGACGAAGCCTTTTTGGTTCTGCCACGTAATTTGGAAAATTCGGTCGCCGATGATGGTCATACCCTCGCCGAAATATTGGGAAGGCAGATCGGATTTTTGCAGGACGCGACCGGTCTGATACTCGACGCGCCGGAGCGAGGAGCGGCCGTTGAGCCCCGTGGTTTCGAAGAGAACGCCTTTGAGATAGACCAAGCCCTGCGTGAAGGCGGCGGGGTCGTGGGGAAACGTGCTTACGACTTGATAGGTGTATTCGGGAACGGGCGCGGCTGCGGTGTTCGCAACGGGAGCTGAAGGGAGGGCGGCCGGCGGGGGCGTGGAGACGCCTGGAGTCGCGGTCGCCGGGGGTTTGCCGCCGCAGCCCACCAGTAACGCGAGTAGAGCCGGCAGAAAAACGGCACCCGACAACCTGAGCGTGGGCGGGGGTGATGCGACCAGGGCCATGACTGCGAACGCGGCTCCTTATTTCGACGTGTCTTTGGGGATCTGGTTGTCGGTCTTGAGGACGAGGACCGGCACTTTATTTTTCACCCAGACTTCAGCTTCTTTGAAGAATTTGGCGGGGACGTTTTCGAGGGCTTCGCCGACGGTTTTGGCGGGGTAGAGACGGCCCTTCTTTGACGCGTTGTAATCGTAGGCGCCACGGAAGATGCGCTCCTGCGTGGTGGCGACGCTTTCGTCCTCGGGAATCTGGAGGACCCAGGCGACGAAATCGTGGTTCGGTAGGCGGTTGTCGGGATCGCTGGCGAGGATGACGAACTGCTTCTTCACGGCGGGCGGCTTGTCGCCCTCGGGACCTTCGGGTTGCGCGGCGAGATTCATCTCCTCGATGACTTGGCGGAGGAGCTTGGGGTCGAGTTGGTTCTTTTTGAGGATCTCGGCTACGAGGTTGACGTCGATTTTCGGCATGAGGGAAGGGCGTGAGAAGGAGGACTGGACACGAACGGGTGGGAAAGTAAAGGGCGGGGGCGGTGCGGGATTGCCTCGGGAGCGGCGGGCTCGCAATGAAACGGATAAATATGAGCGAAGAGTTTTTCGACGTGGTGGATGCTAACGACGACGTGATCGGGCGGGCGGCGCGGCGGGAGGTGCATGCGCGGGGGTTGTGGCATCGCGCGGTGCATGTGTGGGTGTTCAACGCGGCGGGGCGGACGTTTTTGCAGAAACGTTCGATGTCGAAGGATATGTCGCCGGGGTGTTGGGACGCGGCGTGTTCGGGACATGTCGATAGCGGCGAGGATTACGATGTGGCGGCGGCGCGGGAGCTGGGCGAGGAGATCGGCGTGCGCGTGGCGGCGGGGGATTTGGTGCGTTGGCGGCGCGTCGAGGCGTGTGCGCAGACGGGTTGGGAATTTCTGTGGGTTTACCGGCTGCGGCATGAGGGGCCGTTTGTGCTGCACGCCGGGGAGATCGAGCGCGGGGAATGGATCGCGCCGGCGGACTTGACCACGTGGATGCGGGAAAAACCGGCGGAGTTCACGCCGGCGTTTCGGCTGGTCTGGGAGCGGTTCGTGGCGGGCGAGAACGGGGCTCAGCCGGGATGAAGGCAGGGCGTTTTTTGTTGCCCGCGAATCACGCGGACAGGGCGCGAGCGGCGGGCCCGATGGTCCCCCCGCTACCTTCCTCGGCAGAGATCCCCGGAGTGGATGAGGAGCCTAGGTGAACGACGGACCGAGGCCGGTGACGCGTTTGCCCGAAATTTTTCCGGGGACGTCGTTTTGGCTAAGGCGCTTGATTTCATCGAACTGCTTCTGGCTGATGAGACGGCGGGGGACGCGTTTCTCGGCTTCGGAAACGAGGCGTTCGCGGTCTTCTTCGCTCGGCTGGTAGGTGAGCCACGAGGTGTTGTGGCCCTGATGGCGCGACCACTCGATGTTGCCGCCGTGGACCTCCACGTGGATCTGAAACTTGCCCTCGACGGGATCGCGATTCCACCAGCCAAACGTGATACTCATGGGGCCATTTTTGGGGAAGCGGGCGCTTCCGCGAGTGCAAAGTCGGCGATGACGGGGCCGGGATGAAATTCGCCCGAGCGGAATTCGATGCGGCGGCCGGCGAGGCGGCCGGGGGTGAGGTCGACGGCGTAGGCGCCGAAAGGGCGGGTGAGGGAACCGGTGTTGATGACGGTGAGGCCGGAGGGCCGGCGCCACACGCCGGGGCGATGGGTGTGGCCCATGAGCATGAAGCGCGCGGCTGGGCGATGGGCGGCGGCGACGGCGGCGGCGCGGGCGGGCGTCTGGCGCCACGCACGGAGGATGCTGAGGGTGCGACGCGGCGGCCAGACGGTGTCGGCAGCCAGGTTAAAGAAATATTTGACGGGGTTGGGCTCGGCTTGATGGCGTTGGGGCAGAGCGAGGCAGGCGGCGCGGTAAACGGCGAGGCGGGGGGCGAGTTGAGCGCGGGCGGCAGGGGGGAGGGCGGCGAGGCCGGCGTTGAGGTGCGCGGTAATCGCGGCGACATCGCGGCTCCACGGGACGATGTCGTCGAAAATAATGTCGCCGTGGGTCACGAAGACCTGGCCGGCGGCGAGGTCGAGATGGTGGTGGCCGGAGACGTCGGGGTCGTGGTTGCCGGTGAGGTGGGTGATCTGCGGGGTGGCGGCGGAAAAAAATGC
>JACMRG010000094.1 GCA_014376585.1 Opitutaceae bacterium
AAACGGACCCGGCTACGGGGGCCGGGTCCGGCACGGTTTGGGCGGAGGCGAGACGGACGCAGGCGAGCAGGAAAATCGCAAAGCAGGCCGGGCGGCGGGGCAGGGGCATAGTTTCGGATGGATTCGGAGCGGCGTGCGCGCAACAAAACTCCCGCGTGAATTCATCTTGTCGCGGCGGTGCGGCACGCGTGCGTCCTCGCTTTCCTGCGGCGTGTCGGAGGATTTATCGCGGACGACGTCTCAGAAAACGGCCGTGAGCGACGTGTGCTCGACGAAGTTGATGCAATCTCGGCGGTGTCCGGCGGAGTTTCACGGCGGCTTGGCGCCACGGTAGATCGGGTGCGCGAAGTCGGCGGGCGTCTGCTGCGCGAAGTCGGCGGCGGCTCGGAAACGGCGTGGCGATTTCGAGCGGGCGGGTTGAAACGCGGCAACAAGGCGCTTCCCGCGCGCGATTTTTTGTGCAGCGTCGCGGACAAGCGACATGAGCACGGACAAAAAAATGCGGATCTATTTCATGGGCGTCTGCGGCACGGCGATGGGCAATGCCGCGCTGCTGGCGCGCGCGGCGGGCCATGAGGTAAGCGGGGCCGACACGGGAGTTTATCCGCCGATGAGCACGGTGCTCGCGGACGCGGGCATCGCGTTGCACGAGGGTTATGATGCGGAGCGGCTGGCGGGGATGGAGCCGGACCTCGTGGTGATCGGCAACGCGATGTCGCGGGGCAATGTCGAGGTCGAGTGGTTGCTCGATACGCGTGCGCTGGCGTTCACGTCGTTGCCGGCGTTGCTCGCGGATTTTGTGCTCAAGGGGCGGAAAAATATCGTGATCGCGGGGACGCACGGGAAGACCACGACGACGGCGTTGACGGCGTATCTGCTGCGGGCGGCGGGGCGCGACCCGGGCTTTCTCATCGGGGGTGTGCCGCTCGATCCGCCGGTGGGCAATCACCTCGGGGCGGTGAGCGATCCGTTTGTGATCGAGGGCGACGAATACGACAGCGCGTTCTTCGACAAGCGCAGCAAGTTCATCCACTACGCGCCGCACATCGCAGTGATCAACAACCTCGAGTTCGATCATGCGGATATTTTCCGGGACCTCGCCGATGTGCAGCGGACGTTTACGCACTTTACGCGCATCGTGCCGCGCAACGGCTATGTCGTGTTGAACGGTGACGATACCAATATCCGCGCGCTCGGAGCGTTGGCGTGGACGCGGACGGTGCGGGTCGGCACGGGCGAGACCAACGACGTGCGGATCGTGGATTTTTGCGAGAACGCCGACGGCGCGCATTTTTCGCTGTCGTGGCGCGGCCAGGTCTGGGGCGAAGTGGCTTGGGCGCAGTCGGGAATTTATAACGCGCGCAATGCGGCGATGGCGGCGACGGCCGCGGCGCTGGCGCTGCACCCGGATATGCCCACGGCGCTGTCGCTGGCGGCGTTGGGTAAATTTCGCGGCGTGAAGCGTCGGCAGGAGGTGGTGTTGAAGACGTCGCTGCTTACGGTGATCGAGGATTTCGGGCATCATCCCACGGCGTTGGCGGAGACGTTGCAGTCGTTTCGAGCGCGGTTTCCCGGCGCGAAGTTGGCGGCGGTTTTTGAACCGCGGAGCAACACGGCGCGGACGAAGGCGATGCAGGCG
Organism: Opitutaceae bacterium; assembly: GCA_014376585.1. GTDB lineage: Bacteria > Verrucomicrobiota > Verrucomicrobiia > Opitutales > Opitutaceae > Tous-C4FEB. Next base: position 1,640 of record JACMRG010000094.1, read on the forward strand.
GGATTCACCCGGGCGCTGGGATTCGCGGACGAAGTCTATCTCGGTCCGGTGAATCGCCCGGAGAAGTTAAGCGCGGAGGAGCGCTTCGACCCCGAGGCCGTGGTGCAGCATTTGGAGACACAGGGCGTGAGCGCACACACGGCGGCAAACAACGCGGCGCTGCTGGAGATATTGAAGACGGAGACGCTGCCGATCACGGAGCCGCGCGTGGTGGCGTTTTTCAGCAACGGCTCGTTCGACGGAATCATCGGCCGCTATGTGGCGGCCGCGGGCGATTGAGCGGAATTTAACGGGTCTCGATCAGGAGCCGGCGATCTTCCAGTCGTTGCATTTCGGAGCGACGTTGTTCCATACGGCCTTTGAAGCCTTCTAAAAACTCGCGCGCATCCGCGTTAAGTTTGGCGGGGTCCACGGTCCGATAGCGGTCCTCGCGGCCGAGGAGCGCGGCGACTTCCTCGGCGATGCGATCATGCTGGAGCGTGTAGCTGGCCGACAGAATTTCTCTGATGGTGTGGCCTTGGAGTTGGGCGTAGGCGGCCTGCGTTTGCTCCGCCGGGGTGAGGCCGGGCGATGCGGTCATGACCGTGAATTTGATCTGCTGGAGCGCGTCGGTGAGATCTCTCCGATCTGTGAGGGTGAGGTCGCGCGACTGACGGGACAGCCACATGGAAAAGCTTAGATCGTCACGGACCGTGACCTTTTCATCGAGGGCCTGCGGCTGGCAACCGGTTCCGAGGAGCAGCGCCGCAGCCGCGATCCAAGCGTGGAGTCGGCGACGCGGGGCCATGGGCCTTTACTGGGCGCGTTTCGCGACCTTGAACTCGGCGGGGCGTTGGCCTTGGGGCAGCGCGAGCAAATCGTAGTCTTGGAACCCCGTGATCGTGACCTCGGCGAATTCACCGACGGTCAGTTCACGGGGGACGTAGACGCGTCCGTCGATGTCAGGCGCATCGGCATCGCCACGGGCGACACCGACTTCTTCAACGAGAACCTTTAGCGTCTGGCCGACGCGACTCTTGCTGACCTCGGCGGCAATGTCCTGCTGGAGCTGCATGAGGCGATGCCAGCGGGCTTCCTTGGTTTTTTGCGGAATCTGATTTTCCATCTTCGCGCCGCGGGTGCCTTCTTCCTGCGAGTAGCGGAACACGCCGAGGCGTTCGAACTTGGTCTCGCGGACAAAGGCCTCGAGTTCGGCGACGTCGGCCTCGGTCTCTCCGGGGAAACCGACGATGAAGGTGGTTCGGACCGCGATGCCGGGGATGCCGGCGCGGATGCGGTTGATGAGGTCGCGGATGTAATCGCCGCTGGTCTCGCGCTGCATGGCGCCAAGCATGTTGTCGGAAATGTGCTGAAGTGGGATGTCGATATAGCGGGCGACCTTCGGGCACTCGGCAATGGTCCGGATGAGCTCGTCACTCCAGTGCGCGGGGTGCGTGTAGAGCAGGCGAATCCAGAAATCGCCCTCGATGGCGTTGAGTTCGCGGAGGAGGGTGGTGAGCGCCGTGCCGCGGGTGGAATCGACGGGCGTGCGGGGATTGGGGCGCTGTTCCCAAGTATCCATGCCGAAGAACGTCGTGTCTTGGGAGATGAGGTTGAGCTCTTTCACGCCCTCTTTGACGAGCTGGCGGGCCTCGGCGACGACGCTCTCGACGGTGCGGCTGCGATGGCGGCCGCGGATCTGCGGAATGATGCAGAACGTGCAGGGGTGATTGCAGCCCTCGGCGATCTTAATGTAGGCGGTGTGCTTCGGGGTGAGGCGGAAGCGGGGCGTGTTGAAATCGGGAATGTAGGTCGAACGCGCGGTGACGAAATTTTCCGGCACCTGGCCGGCGGCGCGCTCTTTGGCGAAAAGACCCTCGATGATCGGGGCGACCTTGGTGACCTGATCGAGGCCGATGAAGGCATCCACTTCGTCGTTCAGCGAAGAGGAGAGGTCTTTGGAGAAACGCTGCGACATGCAGCCCGCGACGATGAGTTTTTGCGCCTTGTTACGCTTCTTCATGCCCCGGTTCTGGTGAATCCCGAGGATGTGGCCGATGGATTCCTCCTTGGAGGAGTCGATGAACGAGCAGGTGTTGACGATGACGACGTCGGCCTTCTCCGCCTCGGGAATGACGACCATGCCGGCTTGGTGCAGGTGGCCGATCATGATCTCGCTATCGACGAGGTTCTTGGCGCAACCGAGGGAGATGAGACTGACTTTAATCATGGCCTAGACGGAAAAATGGGCGGGAGGCGCGGGAATTTCACGAACGAAAAACCGCGGCGCGGGCCGCGGTTTCATCGGAAGCCAAAGACGCCGAAAGGCGTTTACTTCTTGGTGGAGGATTTACCCGCTTTTTTGGCGAGAATCTTGCGGCGCTTGTTATAGGCGGCGCGGCGTTTGCGTTTGATGTGCTTATTAAGTTGTTGGCCCATGATTGGTGTTCGGTGAAAGGACGAATACTTCCCAGTGATGGGGGCGAGTCAAGCGCTGGGATTCGGAGGTAAGCGGCAGGTGCCCATTCATACTCAGCTTCCTGCTCGTTCGTTATCATCTGCGCTTTCTACCTTTTCCGAGCTTCCCCGCGAGGCATTGTTTGCCAACGTGCCGATAAATCTCCGCCGCAACTATTCGCTGCGTTTCACGAGCGAAACCACGCTCCGCAAGTCACTATAAGACTCATAAACGCCTCATTTGTTTTGCTTTAATAAATCCCCTGTTTATTCACACTGGCGTCAGTAATAATACTGACCAGCATCCTACCCCCAAAAAAAATTAAGACATAATGAAGACCCTAAAAAAAGCCGCCAACTGGATTATTTGCATTTTCGCAATCGCAGCCACTCTCTCCGCCGTGATCCCTTGGCGCGATCCTAACGCATCTGACGCGGATAAAAAAACGTGGCTACAGGGTATTTGCGATAATGCTTGGGCCGAAGCATATACACTTGCGAGCGACAACATCGCTGCTCAAACCGCCATCATAGCCTCAAAAACTTCGGCTAAAGCAAACGCGTTGTCTTACGCGTCTGCGTGCAATTCCTACAAGGTAACTGCACAATACAACTTCGATACCGCTACTATGTCTCATAACGACAAATCGGCGGAATGGGGAATCGCCGCCGACATTTACTACGACTTTACCAACGATGCCACGTATTATTCTGCAATCGCCGCCTCGGAATGGGAGGCTGCCGACGCCGCAGAATCCACAAGCTCCATGTATTCTTCGTTTGCCGATGCTGCTTGGTCAGCGGCGGCGGAAGCTGTGACGTATAGCATGGACGAGTGCTATCGCCTTTGCGCACTTGCCTCTTCATATGAACCTAGATTCCGCAGTTGAAGTGCGGATTTAGGCGCCGGCGGGGGCGGGATTCGCGGTGTTGTGGCGGTGGTCTGGAACAATATATTTCAACTGCGGCGCAGTTGTGCGGATCCATTCGTGGAGGCGGAGATAACCATCG
>JACMRG010000095.1 GCA_014376585.1 Opitutaceae bacterium
CCCCGGCGCCCCCCCCCCCGCCCCGCCCCCCGGCCTCACCACCTCCACCTTCTCGCCCTCGGGCGCCTCGGCCCCGGGCACTTACAACCTCCTCAACTACGCCACCGCGAGCGGCACGCAGAATTTCTCCGCTTCCTCCTTCGCCGTCGGCACCAGCCCCGCCGGTTATGACTACACCTTCGCGCTCGCGAGCAACTCCCTCAACCTCATCGCCACCGCCAGCGCCATCCCCGAGCCCAGCACCTACGCCGCCGTCCTCGGCGCCGCCGCCCTCGCCCTCGCCGCGTATCGCCGCCGCACGCGCCGCTCAAACTAGAACCACTCATGCCCCTTCCTCCGCACACTCCGAGGTAGGGCGAGGAGTCCGGCCGAGCCACTCCGTTAAACACGCCGACCACCCTAACCGCGATCAGCCGACGCACTCGGACTTAAAATCAGGCCCGTGCAAACATCCGCCGCTTATGGCGCTTCAATTGCGGGACACTACCCGAGGAGAGACGTCGGAAAAGCCTGCCTTGAGGTCGGGCCGCTTCTCCGAAGCGGCCTGACTTGCGCTCGCGAATCACCGTGGAACCCAGGCCGCCTCGGAGAGCCGGCCTCACCTCTTGTGGACGCCCTTTAATGGCCTCGGGTGCCGACAAACGGCACCCCTACGCAGACCCAACTCAACGCGCCGCTTCCACCGCCGGCGCCCCGGCACTCTCAGCGAGCAACGCCTTCACTCGGTCCAGTTCCCGCACAGTTTCCTCAATTTGCGTGACGAGGCTGGCTTGCAAACCCGCGTCCCAATGTTCGCGACGCGCGACCGCTTGTCGGTCCTCGAGCCAAATCACCTGGTGCTGCAACCGCACGAGTTCTTCCTTGGGTTTATAAAACGCCGGGTCGCGCGACTTCAGCCACATCATCACGTAGATGAAAAGGGCGACGACGAACACGATCAGGACGGCGAAGACTTCGGGCATGGAGGGAGCGGTTTAAGCGACCAGCCCACCCAACATCCCCTCCTTTAGCCAGATCCGCCACACGCGCGGAAAGAAGTATTCGCCCGCATTCTTGCTTTCATAAGTTCGCTCCGATGTGTCCGCTCGCCGCTCCGCGATGAAAACCAAGCTCCTCTTCCTTTGCTCGCGCAACCAGTGGCGCAGCCCCACCGCCGAGGCCCTCTTCCGCGACCACCCGCGCTACGAGGCACGCAGTGCCGGCACGGAGAACGGCGCCCGCATCAAACTCACGGCCGGCCACGTCGGGTGGGCCGATTTGATTTTCTGCATGGAGAAAAAGCACGCCGCCCGCGTCACCGAGCGCTTCGCCGCGGAGCTCGTCGACAAACCCCTCATCACCCTGCGCATCCCCAACGACTACGCCTTGATGGACCCGGCCCTCATCGAACTTCTACGCCGCGAGCTCGCAGCGCACGTCGATCTCTGAGTCACGTTTCGATCCCTCCACTTTTTCTCCGTCGATCCGCCCGCCCCGCCCACGGCCTCACAAAAAAACGAGCCCGCATGACGCGGGCTCGTTGCCAGATAAACCTGGGCGGCGACCGGAAATATCCCGGTCACCGCCCTCGCTAAAATTACGGACTCACCAAGAACGTCTCGACGAGACCGACGCCCGTCGCGCCGGCCTTGCCGCGCACGAACATGGTGTAAGCGCCGGGCTGAGCCAACCAGGTAGCCGCCGATTCCCGGTCGTTGGTCGGCGCGAGACCGGTCGCGGTGATCGCGGCCTGTTGCGAAGACTTCCAGTCATCGTTCGACATGACGAGCGTCTGGCCGGAATAGATCTCCAGCACCGTGTCGCTGACCGCATTCGTCACGCCATAGGCCGTGAGCGAAGGACCGGTGGCGCGCACCAACACCTGCACGGGTGCGTTGCCGCGAATCACGAAACCGCCGATGAGAACGGCGTCACCGGAACCGACCGCGCCGCGGGTCGCAAAATTCACGAGCGGAGAAACCCCCGCTTTCGCATTGTGCGTGGAATTACGACCGTTGAACGGCGTCCCGGCATACGGGAAAACCTTGCTGTAAACCGCGTCGTTGGCGCTCACGTTGTCGATGCCATCAGCCGATCGGATCGTCAGGGGCAGAGTGCGGAGATCGCTGATAACGGCCGTGATCGCGATATCGACTACGTCGTCACCGAAGCGACGCCCATTGGGCCAACCGCCGGGGACAAACGACTTGCTCGCGTCGGCACCGAGGGCACTGCCGGGAAGACGGAGCGGGTGGCCAGCCAATGGACTTTCGAGAATGTCGCCACCAAACACACCGAGACGGGAGATGCCGGCGTCATCGGGATTGGCGCCGAAGGTGGCGCCACCACCCGCGCGGCGGGCCGCGACGGTGGAGAGATCGACCTTGATGACGTCAGGAATGAAGATGCCGGCGAGATCGGTGCGATTTGTAGTCGGAGCCACATTGGACTTGAAGACGATAGTGTTGATGAGCGCGGCGAGCTCGGGCGTGCTGGCGTATTTGGCAAACAACGCGGCGTCACTCGTGGGTTTGGTGCGGCTGTAAAGATCCTTGTCCTTCAGGGCGACCAAAACCTCGTTGAAGAGCGGATTGCCCTGGCGAGCGACCTGCACCCATGCGCCGGTGGGCGCGGGGTTGAGGGAACTGGCGCCGTCTGTCAGCACAGAGGTGGCGCGGCGGCTCGTCGTGGCATAGACGCCGACGTTCTGCTGGTCACCACCGATATCACTGACCGGGATTTCGAGCACGATCATGTGAATGTTGAAGCCGCCCTGGCTGTCGAAGGTATTGGCGGCTCCACTTTTGAGCGCGAGGAGATCGAAGATCGCGTTGATGTCACCGTAGAAGCCGTCTTCGCGCTGACCCGCGAATGACCGGTAGCCGCCGCTCAGGCTGGCGATGGCGCCCGCCGTGTAGTCGTCGAGTTGGGTGGCATCGGAAACGCCGTCCTTGGCCGTGGCGTTGCCGTCGTTGCCTTTGTTATATTTTGGGGTGGCGATGCCTTGGTTGTTGGGGGGGACCGTGCCGGTGCCGAGGACCGTGCTCGTGCCGCCGACGACCTTCGTGATGGTGTAGGTCTGGGTGAGGTTCTGGCTGGCGTCACCGTTGGCGGCGACCACGCCCACGTAGCTCTGGAGGATCGTGTCGCGCGTCTTGTAAGCCGTGGAGAATTGAAACTGGTAGGCGACCGAGTCCGCGCCGGTGGCGAGATCCGCACCGCGCGACAGGAAGATCTGGTAGAGGACGTTGTCGTCGAAATTGTATTTGTTCGGGCCGATACCAGGCTCTTCATGCGGGTAAACCAAATACGGGATCGAGCCGAAGAAGGTGCCCCCAGTCATGCCGACCGCGCCCTCGACGGCTTCAAGGGCGGTGCGGAAGCCGCGGAATTGGATCACCTCTCGGGTGATGACACTCACGCTGCCGGGCACGTCGCGGTTGGCGAGGCCGAGGCGCGAGGCGGTGCCGGCGACGGCGTCGAGAGGGAGGGAAAAATTATTCTGTTTGTCCGCGGTCACCTCGACCTGGCCGAGGCGGACGGGATCGTCTTGGGACCGGTCGCGTTTAACGGCCTCGGTTTGGGCGATCGCGGCCGAAGTGGCGCAGGCAAGGAGGGAGAGGACGGAGGCGCGCAGCGTCGCGCGAAAGAGATAAAAGGGAGAGTGCATGGGAGGACCTGAGTTGCGGTTCAGGCGCGGGCCCGCGTGGGGACCGGCCATGATTTTCTGGAAACACCACCATCACCGTGGCGGCACGCCGATTCACCGCTTCGCGCGACGGCGGAGCGGGATTACGGACATCTCAGGCGGCCCGCGGCGGGTCGGCCGGCGGTTCGCGCCAAGGCGCGATCGGCGGCGCAAACGGAATTTGTCTCGGTGCGGGCATCCGCACGGCGACCGGCGCCCACTCGGGCGAAAGGACGACTGGCAGATCAATTTTATTGAGCGTGGCCTCGGCCGGCTGAGGCGGCGTAAACGGCCGCCCGGCGTCCGCAGGTGCGGCGCCGGTGGCAGTCGGGGCCTCGGCGCCCGCGAGGATGAAAGCTACCTCGGCGCTCAGCCGCTGTTGATGAGAAAAATGCCGGGCATTACCCAACCACACGACCATCTCATACGTCGCCGGCTGCGGACTGTTCGCGCAAAACCACGCGGCCAAAAGCAGCCAAAATGGCCAGCGGGCGGCGGAACGATTGGGCGAGACGCGCTTCATCGGTCGGTGATTCGCCCTGGAAGGTCCAGCGGATGCGAAGAAATCCATCCTCACGCGAAAATCGTGCGCTCCATTAACCAGTGGAGCCCCGCCAGCGCGACGACCGCCGAAAGCGCGGGCACGCCGCGACGCAGAAATTTCTCGTTTTTGCGCAGCCGCCAGATGATCGGCAGCACGACTGCCGCGATGGCAATCTGCCCCAATTCAACCCCGAGGTTGAATGTAAAGAGCGGCATCGCCAGCCCGCGTCCACCCTGCCCCACGCCCAGCTCGCGCAGCACGGTCGCGAAACCAAAGCCGTGGACGAGGCCGAACAGAAACGTAAGCGCCCACCGCCCGCGCGGCTCGGCACCGCGCCGCAGAAGATTTTCCACGCCCACATACACGATGGACGCCGCGATAAGCGGCTCGGTGTAGCGGCTCGGCAGATTGACCAGATCGAGCGTCGCGAGCGCGAGCGTGATGGAGTGCGCGAGCGTGAAACACGAAATGATCGCGATGCTGGAGCGGAAGCGCGTGCAGACCACCAATAGCCCGAAGAGAAACAGTAGGTGATCGTAACCCGTCCAGATGTGCTCGACCCCGAGCCGGAGAAACGCCGCAAACGTGGACGGCTCTTCATCCGCCGTCGCGGCCGGCGCGGAAGACCCGCTCATCGCCGCGAGCGGAAAACCCAGCGACGGCTCGCGCGCCGTCAGCAGACGCTCGGCGGGCACGGGCCCGGACTCAGCGCTCACCGTCACAAACTGCCTGTGCCCCGCCGGCAGCGCCGCGAGCCGCAGCACCCGCAGCTCAGCCGCGCCGCCGGTCGCGGGCCGCGTCCACGTGAGTTCAAACTGAAATTCGCCCGCATCCACCGCACGCGATCGCGCGGTGCGGGGAACCAAGCGAGCGCCGTCCACGCGGAGGTCGATCAACCTCTCGATCCAGTCACCTTTGACCGGATCGGGCGGTTGCAACGCGTGTAAATCCGCCGTGGAAAATGTCACCGCGACGCGCACACTTTCGCCGCGCACCGTGACCAGCGCAGTGCTGAGACCGGGATCGTGCGCCCGCACCACGCCGAGGCAGCCGGTAAAAAACAGGAAACACGAAAGGCGAATGCGCATGCAGGGAATACGGTTGGATTGGAACCGAAGATGCCGCGATCACTCAGGCCTGGGCCGCGCCGGCCATCATCCCGGGTTTCCAGCGGCTACAGGCGGTCACCGGAAAGGACACGAGCGCGACGCAGCCGCCTGGACTTAGCATGTGAGTGTGTTTTGGGCCGGGACGGGCGTGATAATAATCGCCGGCGTGCAGCCGACGCCCATCTGCGCCGCCCGGATGCGCGCGAGCAGCCGCGCCTTCACCGCCGGCCCGGGGGCGGGCGCGACCGGAGCGGCGAGCGCGAGCAGCGCGTCGGTCTCGGAGAGCGCGGCCCCGGGCTCCGGCGAAGTCGTCGGGAATGGGCTCGATTGGGATAAGATTTTCTTGGCGCTCATGATGGCTCCCCCTCCCGACGTCCGTGGGCGAGCGCGGTATGCAACTTGGAGCCGCGCCGGATGCGGGCTTTCACCGTGCCGACGGGCCGACTCAAAGTCGGCGCGATTTCAAGATGCGTGAGCCCGTCGAGGAAAGCCAATGTGATCGCGCGCCGCTCGCCGATGCCGATCGCCTTTCGCGCGGCGCGCACGGCCGTGTCGTCGCCCGCGGACTGCGCCTTCGTGATGCGTTGGAGATGCCGCAGATTGGCGCGCAGCCGGTCAATGGCCTTGCGCCGCGCAAGGGTTTTGATCCACGCAAACGGCGAACCCGCCGCCGGCTGATAGATCGGCGCTTTTTCCCACCCCTGCCGAAAAGCCTCCCGCAAAATTGCATCCGCCTTGGCGGTCGGGCGCACGATGCGCATCACGATTGAAAACGCGGGCCGCGAAACCCGGTCGTAAAGCGCCGCAAAGGCCTTTTCAGCGCGCCGCCCCACCGCCAGCAAAAAGTCCACATCCTCGGGCTCGGGTGCGGGGAGGTTCATCACGTGCAAGACGCCGAGGAAGTGAAGCATCCGCGGCGCAGGCAAGCGCAGACGCAGGCCCAAAGCCATGCCTCCGCACCCCCATGGGCCACCCCCGGGGTCAGCCCTCCGGCGTCGCCGGGTCACGAGGGGGTGACGTCCCGCACGGCTACTTGACCGGCCACAGTCCGTCCCGCTATCGAGACGTCCATGCCGCCCCCGCCCCTGTTTCCACTGCGCCATCCGTCTCCGCTCACCCGCCGTTCCTTCATCGCCGGCACCGCCTCCTTTACCGCGGCCGCCCTGCTCTCCACGCGCGCATTCGGCCTCGTCACCGGCGCGCCGAAATTCTCCGCCTATCTGTTTTCCCTCGGCGTCGCTTCGGGCGATCCCCTTCCCGACGGCGTCGTGCTTTGGACACGCCTCGCCCCGCGGCCACTCGAAATCGGCGGCGGTATGGAGCCCGATCCCGTCGAAGTCGCGTGGCAAATCGCCGACGACGAGGCGATGAACCGGATCGTGCAATCCGGCACCGCCGTCGCCAACGCGCAATGGGCCCACTCCGTCCACGTCGAGGTCGAGGGCCTGCGTCCGGATCGGTGGTATTGGTATCGTTTCAAGGCCGGCCCCGACATCAGCCCTGTCGGCCGCACGCGCACCGCGCCCGCCGCCGGCGTGCTGCCCGAAAAACTCCGTTTCGCCTTCGCCTCGTGTCAGCATTACGAGACCGGGCTCTACACCGCCTACGAACATCTCGCGCGCGAGGACATCGACCTTGTCGTCCACCTCGGCGATTATATCTACGAAGGCGCCGCGCACGATGGTCACCCGCGCCGCCACAACGTCCAGGAATGCCTCGCGCTCGATGACTACCGCACACGTTACGCCCTCTATAAGTCCGATTCCGCCCTTCAGTCCGCCCACGCCATCGCGCCGTGGATCGTCACGTGGGACGACCACGAGGTCGCCAATAACTACGCCGGCGACATCCCCGAAAAACCGGCGACCCGCGAGGCTTTTCTCTTCCGCCGCGCCGCCGGCTACCAGGCGTATTTCGAGCACATGCCGCTCCGCCGGTCCGCGCAGCCCCACGGCCCCGAGGCCCTCCTCTACCGCAACCTTGCCTACGGCCGGCTTGCGCAATTCCACGTCCTCGACACCCGCCAATACCGCACCGATCAACCCCAGGGCGACGGCAACAAACCGCCCAGCCCCGTGCTCATGGACCCTGCGGGCACGCTGCTGGGCGAGAAGCAACGCGACTGGCTTTGCGCCGGCCTTGAACGCTCCCCGGCCACTTGGAATATCCTCGCCCAACAAATCATGATGGCCCGCGTTGACCGGACGCGCGGACCCGGCGTCGCCCATAGCATGGACCAGTGGCCCGGCTACGAATTCGAGCGCCGCCGCGTGCTCCGCCATCTCCACGACAAGAAAATCAAAAACCCCGTCGTGCTCACCGGCGATATTCACACGAACTGGGCCAACGAACTCATCGCGGATTTCGACCGGCTCGATTCGCAGAGCGTCGCGACCGAATTCGTCGGCACCTCGATCAGCTCCGGCGGCGACGGCTCGGCGAAGTCCAAGGACCTTGATCTGCTCTACGCCGAAAATCCCTTCGTGAAATATTTCAACGCCGAGCGCGGCTACGTGCATTGCGAGGTGACGCCGCAGACTTGGCGCACCGACTACCGCACCGTGCCCTACGTCAGCCGGGCCGGCGCACCGTTGCAAACGCACCGGTCCTTCGTCGTGGAATCCGGTCGGCCGCTTCTGCTGCCCGCCTGACGCCCCACACCGCACGTGCGCCCCGTAAGCCCCGACCGGAGAGCGGACCTCCCGCTCCGCTCACACGGTGATGTCCCCGGTAGCGCGGCCGCACCCCGGCCACTTCCGCCGCGCCCCTTCACCTTTCCGGGGCTTGCGCCGGTGCCTGTCACCGATCACCGGCGCGCTTGGGCGCGAGGGTCTTGATGTAGAGCACGAGCGCCTCCATTTGACCCTCGCTCACCACCCCTCGGTAGCTGGGCATCTCAATCTGGCCCGCCTTCATGCGCTTGCCCTGGGGATCGAGAATCTTGTCGCGGATGTAGAATTCATCCGCGAGTTCGCTGCCGCCATCGACGAAGGTGCGCTTTGTCCCGAAAAGGTTTTTCCACGTCGGCCCGATCTTACCCTCCGTGGTGCCATCGATGGAGTGACAGGCCACGCAACCCAACGACTCAGAGAGGCCCTTGCCCATCGCCGCCGTGGGGGGCTCTTCCTTCACGATCTTGATCGCGGCGGCCTGCTTCGTGAGATCGACCTTGGCGAAGCCGAGGGTCGCGAGATCGAGCGCACGCTGCCCGTGAATGGTAAAATAAACGACGCCGCGCGCCGCGGTGCCGCCCGCGAGCATGAAGTCGTGGCGCACCTCGAGCTGCATCACCGGCGGGAGTTTTGGCAGGTGGACGAAAACCGATTTCCCGTCTTCGGAGAGCACGGTCTGCGCGATGCCCCACGGCGTGGTGCCGGGCTCGCCGGCAATCGTGTAGCGCCCGCTGCCATACGCGGAGCTGCGCCTGTAGTTCCAGGCGCGCACGGAAACTTTTTCCGTCCGCACCGACGTAGGATCGAGCGGCGCCGCGAACTCCAGCACGACACCATCCGCCGTGGACCGCGCCGCAACCGCCGTCGTGATCGTCGCGACTCCGCGCCGCAACCGGCCCAGCGCCACCTCGGTCGCCACGCGTGAACCGTAAAGCTGGAAGCCAGCCGTCCATAGCGCGTCGCCCTGCTGATTCATCCGCGCGTGCAGCAACGGCAGATCCGTTTTAAGTTCAAGCGGGATGACCGCGCCCTGGGGGATCGGCGCGTCGAGATCGGGCGTGATCACAAACAGCCTTCCCGTGCCGAAGGAGAGATGCACCAACCTGCCGTTCCAAGCTCCCATCCCGGCGCCGTTCATCCAGACTTCCGAACTTGAAGAGTTGTCCTGCTCGTAGGGAATCCAGGCGAGCGGCGGCGTGAGCTTCGCCGGTTTCTCCTGCAAAAAACCGAAATTGTCGCCGGGCCGCACGAGATAACTTACCGACGACGGGATGAAGTGCCCCTGCTGATCGGTCGCGGTCACCACTCCGGATTTTGAATTCACGGCGACGAACGGTTCGCGCGCACCGGTCGCGACCACTTCCGACGAACGGCCATCCGGCGATATCTTAAAAATCGCCCCCGTCTGCGACGTGCCTTCCCCGCCAGATTTCATGCCGCTGCGATTCACGATGCCGCCCTGGGTGATATACGTCGATCCGTCGGGGCCCATCGCCATATCCAGCGGAAAAGAGCGCGTCGTCTGACTCTGAATCATCTGGTCGTTGAAGTTCTCAAACCAATCCGCCTCGCCGTTGCCGTCTCTATCGTAAAGCCGCACCACGCCGTTTTTGGTCGCAACTTGGATCACGCCGCCGGGCGCGGCGATTGCGAGCGGCTCCTGCAGGCCCGAGGCGAAGCGTCGCCATTTCAAGCCGGCCAGTTTGTCGTCCGCGACGCCATCGAGCAGCCAGACGTCGCCGTCATACGTGACCACCGCGGCGCGATCTGCCGTTAGAAAGGCAATATCCGCCACACGCACACGGCGGTTCCAGGGATTCGCCTCGGGCACGGATATCCGGTCCAGCACGAGGCCGTTTTGGGCCACGGTGCCCAGATCCACCGGGGCCGTCAGCAGAGCGGGCCAGCGCAATCCGCCCACGGCCACGGGCCGCGGAGGCGTGGGATCCAGAGCAACCGACGAATCCGCATTTGCATCGAAGGTGATGCCCAGGCTGACGCGCTGCGTCGTCGTCGAGGGCGCGAGCGACGCCACGAGTTCGCCCTGATCGTCGCTCAGCACCAGTGCTTCCGTATTGGTGCCGACTCGCGTGGTTCCGGAATTCGCTTCATGGGCAGTGCGCACTGCCCACGACGCAGTGCCCGTCGCGCCGACGGTGAGCACCAATGGCGCCGCATGCGGCGCAACTTCGAGATGCCGCAAAATCTGCGTCACCGCGCCGTCGACTCGTGACTCCAGCCACTCGCTCACGGCGGTATCGCCATTGCGGTAGCACAGCACAGCGGTGTTGCGCGCGAGCTCGACGCCCTCGAAGTGCGCGCGTGCCGCCGGCAGCGCCCCGCGCCCCACGTCACCCGGGCTCATCGCCGGCCTCGCGTCCACATGCAACGCGGCGATGTCGGCACCGATACCCGGATGCATGGCCGTGCTCAGCAACGCCGGCCCGCTAGGTTGCGGATGCGCCGAGTCGGCCTTTTTCCTGAGGTCGGAGTAGGAAATCTGCGCCATGCCCATGAGCGTGACCGGCGGCTGGCCCGCAGGCACTTTCCAGACCGCCGCGATGCGCAGCAGTTCTTGGTCAAAAACCACGGCGTGCCCCGAAGCGAGCGGCAGCACGATGCCGCGCACCACAAAATTCCCGTTGCCGTCCTGCCCTTTCCCCGCCGCCACGATCTCAACCTGCGATTGAAAAAACGGCTGCTCCTTTTCGAAGAAAGGTCCGGCCTCGGTCAACGCAGCGAGTGCGAGACCGTGTGGCGCGAGTGCCAATGCTATCCAAGGGAAAAGCCGAACGCGAAATATCATGATGAGAAAGGACCTTTTGTGCAGAGAGATTGGTCCCTAACAAGACGAGAACGCCGCCCAGAGGTGAAGCGCTTAAAAATCGCCGCCCCCTCTGCTGCGGTCACGAAAACAAACTGGCCAACCCCGCGGTGCCCGCCTCTGCTGCGAATCATCATGCGCCTCTCCCTGCGGCTGTCCCGCGTTTCGACCGCCCTTGCCCTAACCATCGTTTTGGCCGCGCCTTCCATCCACGCCGCCGACCCCAAGCCCGCCGCAGCTGCGCCCGTTCCGGTCGCCGCCGGCGATGTCGTTGAAAACTCCGTCGTGAAGATTTTCTCGACGATGCGTTATCCCGATCTCACCAAGCCCTGGACCAAGCAGGCCCCGCGGGAATCCACCGGCTCCGGCGTTGTGATCGAGGGCAAGCGCATCCTCACCAACGCCCACCTCGCGCTCTACGCGAGCCAGGTCCAGGTGCAGGCCAATCAGTCTGGCGACAAACTTTCCGCCACCGTTGAATTCGTCGCCCCCGGCATCGATCTCGCTGTGCTCAAGCTCGACGACGAAACCTTCTTTGACACCCACCGCCCCCTCGCCCGCGACCCGTCCATTCCCGCCATCAAGGACGCGGTGCTCGTTTACGGTTTTCCCACGGGCGGCACCAGTCTCTCGATCACCAAGGGCATCGTTTCCCGCGTCGAGTTCACCTCTTATAATTTCCGCACGTCGGGCCTGCGCATCCAAATCGACGCCGCCATCAACCCCGGCAACAGCGGCGGCCCCGCCCTCGGCGGCGAGAAGATGATCGGCCTCGCCTTCAGCCGCCTCGGCAGCGCCGACAACATCGGCTACATCATCCCCAACGAGGAGATCGACCTCTTCCTCGCCGACATCGGCGACGGCCGCTACGACGGCAAACCGGCTCTCTTCGATTCGCTCCAGACTTTTGAAAACCCCGCCCTGCGCCCCTACCTCAAGCTCGATAAGAACGCCGAGGGCATGATCGTAAACGGCTTGGACTCCCCGGACGCCACCTACCCGCTCCAACCGTGGGATGTGATCACAAAAATCGGCGACACCCCCATCGACAACGAAGGCTACGTCAAAATCGGCGCCAACCTTCGCCTGCGTTTCCCCTATCTCATCCAACACGTCGCCAAAGCCGGTCACCTCCCCCTCACCGTCATGCGCACGGGCCAGCCCGTCAGTCTCGACGTGCCGGTCTCACAGCGCCGCCCGCTGCTCATCCCCAACCTCATCGGCGAATATCCCGCCTACTTTATCTGCGGACCGGTCGCCTTCGCCACCGCCACGCAGGACTTCATCGGCGGCATCAACAACGTCGGCATCCTCAACGGGCTCAGCGCCGACGGCAGCCCTCTCGTCACCCGCCGCAGCGTCCGTCCCGCCTTTGAAGGCGAAGAACTCGTCATCATTACCGCTCCGTTTTTCCCGCACAAACTCGCCAAGGGCTACAGCCCCGCCGTCGGTCGCGTCGTGAAGACCGTCAACGGCACGCCCGTCAAAAATCTCCGCCATCTCGTCGAGCTGCTCCGCGACGCCCGCTCCGAACACATCGTCATCGACTTCCAGGGCCGCGGCTACGAAACGCTCGTGTTCCCGCGCAAAGAACTCATCGCCTCGACCGATGAAATCCTCACCGACAACGGCGTGCGCAGCCAAGCCTCCTCCGCACTGCTCGCCGTCTGGAACGAAAAACCGCAGCCCTGACCACTCCGGAGATCAACGCGGGGCCATATCCCCATCCATTTAGCCGGACCGGTCCCATCACGCTTTCGTGCAGGAATCCCCCGACGCAGAGTGCACGGAGTCCTGACACCGAGGACACGGAGCCAAACACCTTGTCTGCTCTGTGCTCTTTTAGGCTGGGCTCGGTATCCTCTGTGATACCAGCGGCTGTTTTTTTATATTTTTGGCGCTCTGGGGTAGAGCCAGGCCCTCAAGGCCCGGCTGACGGAGAGGGTTGCCAAAACCGGCCCCAGCGCGCCCGACGCTACCCGGTGAAGTCCAATTTTTATCAGCCGCCGGTAGGGTTCCGTTTTTGCTCGTTCGCGTGTGATTTGTGCGGGTTGGCGTTCCCCTTCAACCCAACCGCAGCTCGCCGCACGTGATCTGATAACGGCGCCGCACCGTGCCGAGCCACTCACCGAAGTCACCGATCTGCACGCCCGCTTCCTCCAGCCAATGGGCGGCCGGTAGCTCGGGAATTTTTTCCTCAGGCACGCAGAACAGCGACCGCGCCCAGCGCGCCGTCGCCACCACCATGCTCAGCTTCCGGTCCCCCGCATCCGCCTCCTCCGGCTCAAGTTGATACCGCACCGCAGCAATCACTGGCGCGGAAAATCCCCACAATTCCAGCAACGCCGCCCCGGCCTCCGCATGGGAGAAGCCGAGCCACGCGCGTTCCGCCGGCGCGAAATCCCACGGATATCCGACCGACTCCAACCGCGGCTGTTCCTTCTGCGTCGCGTGCCGGTCGATCACCAGCAGACCGATGCCGTGCATGAGCCCGGCCGTATAGGCATCCCCTCGATCCACGTCGCTCCGTTCGGCCAAGCTCGACGCCGCGATCGCGCACGCCACCGCGCGCGACCACAGCGCCTGCGCCTCGAGCCCGTAGCCGCGCAAGGGGCGCCCCACGAGCTGGGCCGCGACGGCGTAGGTGACGAGTTCATGCACGCCCGCCAACCCGACGCGCTGGATCGCCTCCGCAATGCTCGCCGAAGGCACGCCGCGGCCGAACCGCGTGCCCTGCGCCATCTTCACCACCCGCGCCGCCAGCCCCGGTTCCAGTTGCACGACTTCCGCGATCTGTCTGATCGTCGCCGTCGGCGAACTCACGAGCTGTTGCAGCTTGTGCAACACCTTCGGCGCCGGCGGCAGATCCCGGATGCGCCGCACCAACGCGTGCGGGGTCGGTCGCAAAAAAGGCAGCGAAATCGTCACGGTTTAACATCGGCCCCGCCCGCCGCCACTTCACCGAAAAATGCACCGGGCGAATGGCCGCCGCGTCCGCGCGATCACTCGCCGAGCCCAAACACCGCCTGCGCGTAATTCTCCGCGCTGAACGGTTGCAGGTCCTCTTTCTGCTCGCCGAGACCCACGAAATAAATCGGTAGCTTCAGTTCGCGCCAGATCCCCACGATGGCGCCGCCGCGCGAAGTGCCGTCCAGTTTCGTGATGACCAGCCCCGTCAGACCGAAGCTCTTGTGAAACACCTTCGCCTGTTCGATGGAATTGCTGCCGAGCGATCCGTCCACGACGAGCCAAGATTCGTGCGGCGCCGCCGGATCGAGTTTTTGCAGCACGCGTTTAATTTTCGCCAACTCCTCCATGAGATTGCTCTTCGTGTGCAACCGCCCCGCCGTGTCCACGATCAGGTAGTCGCGCGACCGGCTCTTCGCCGCCTGCAGCGCGTCGAACGCCACCGCCGCCGAATCCGCGCCCGTGTGGCTCGCGACGATCTCAAGGTCGAGCCGTTGTGCCCATGCTTTGAGCTGCTCCACCGCCGCCGCACGGAACGTATCGCACGCCGCCACCACGACCGACTTTCCGTCCTGTTTCAGTTTCCATGCGAGCTTGGCCGTCGTCGTCGTCTTGCCCGAACCGTTGACGCCGATCAGCACGATCACCGTCGGGGCCTGCGCCGCGGGCTTGATCACGCCCTCGCTGCCCGTGAGCACCCGCCTCAGCACCGAAGCGCCGATGACCGCCGCCTGCCGGCCCGCGAGCGTGGCGTCATTTTTATAGGCCGCCTTGATCTCAGTGAGGATTTCCTCGGTCGTCGCGACGCCGAAGTCAGCCGTATAAAGCGCCTCCTCCAGCTCTTCAAGGGAAGCCGCGTCGATCTTGCGCCCGCCGAAAAGCCCACGCGTTTTCTCGCCGATCGCCGCGAAAGTTTTGGCGAAGCCGTCTTTGAATTTTTTGAAAAGTCCGAACATGTGATGTGGAAAATTGGAAATCAGGAAGGGATAAGGTCCGGACCGATTCTTTTGATGGCTAGGGGCATCGCTGCAAAATTCAGAATTAAGCCATCCGGAATCCCGGCAGCGCGCATTTGGGAACGACCCACTGCAAAGAAAATATCCTCGATAGCCCGGACCGCCTTTAATTCCACGAGCAGCACTTTCTCGACCACGATATCGAGCCGGTGCTGACCGATCTCATTCCCGCGATAACTTATGGAGACCGCTTTTTGCCGTTCGAAGGCGATCCCGCGAGCGGTGAGTTCGATACAAAGGGCGCTCTCGTAGATTGATTCAATGAACCCCGGCCCCAAAGCCGCATGAACGGCAATCGCCGCCTCAATAACGCGCCCGCTAAGCTCCCTATGACCAAGTTCGACCATGGGGTATTAGGCTCCTGCTTTCCTGATTTCCACATCCCCCCCGCTTTTGCCTCACGCGGTCTCCACCTTCCGCGAATCACGTCCGATCTGTCCCTTATAGCGGTCAAGGATGCCGTTGATGAAACGCTTGGAATCGATGTTGGAAAACTGTTTGGAAAGGTCGATGGCCTCATTGATGGAGACGACCGGCGGAATGTCCTTGCGATGTTTCATTTCGAAAACCGCGAGCCGCAGGATCGCGAGGTCGATTTTTGCGATCCGCGCGAAATCCCAGTTCTGCGCGAGCCCCTTGATGATGGCGTCGATTTCCGCCTGGTTGAGAATCACGCCCTGGATGATCTCCTCGGCGTAGGCGTAGTGCGCACGCGGGTGCTCCATGTTCTCGAAGAACGTCACCAAGTCCTCCGAAAGATTTTTGGGGTCGTTCAGACTCCAAGCGTAGAGATATTGCAGGGCGGCGACGCGACCATCGCGACGCTGGGAGAAGAGGGTTTTGCTCATCGGGAATGGGTTTGCTTCAACGCGGCCATCGCCAACGCGGCCTGGGCGAACTCCGCCCCGCGGTTGATCGGGCCGAGGCAACGCGCCTCGGCTTGGGCGCGGGTGTTGGCCACGATGACGCCGTTGATCACGGGGCGGCGGGCGGCGAGGCTGACCTCCAGCAGGGCCCGGGAAACGCTGTTGCCCACCATCTCGTGGTGGTTCGTGTCACCGCCGATCAACACCCCCAGCGCGATCAGGCAGTCATGTCGGCCACCATCGGCGAGTAATTGAATCGCGTAGGGCACTTCGTGGGAGCCGGGCACCCTCAGAATTTCGATCGCGGTCGGCCGAACTCCGCCCGCCAGCAGGGTGGCCCGAAGGCTCGTCATCAGCCCATCGACCAGCTCGGGATTGAAACATGCAGCCGCAATCCCGAAGGAAAACGGGGCACCGTCCACCGGACTGAGTGCGGGTGCGTCGAGACTCATGGGAAGCTGACTCAACCGCTCCTAAACGGAGTCCGCAACCCGAAATCCATATTCCGATCCACAACCCGCGTTCGAACACTTTGACTGGCATCCGAGCGCCGGGGACTGAACGTATCGTTAGCACCTAAAATTTCATGAATACCTTGCTGCGCCACCTCGAACTCGCCCTCACCCTCGTCGGCCTCGTCGTGATTTCCGGTGTCACCGCGCTGATCGCCCCCCGCGACGTGGGACCGTGGCAGGTGGCCGCAATCACCGCCACGCTCGTAGGTGTCGTGCACGGCATCCTCTTCTGGCCCGTCCGCAGGCGTCAACGGGCGGTGCGTCTGCAGGCGGTCGCAGAAATCCAAGTCATGCTCAAAGATGTCATCAATAACCAGCTCACTGTGATCCAAGGCATGGACTACCTCCGCACCGAAGACCCTGCCCAGACCCAGCATGCCACCCGACTCATCTCCCGCTCCGTGGCTGCGATTTCCGATGCCATCCAACACCTCTCTGAGGAATCGCTCCAGGCTTGGCGCAACCAATACGGCGGTCGTGGCCCCGCGCCCTCTCCGTAAACGCCGATACCGTTCCCGCTGGCTCATTTCCGTCCGGGCCACGGATAGCGCGCACCTTTGGGTTGCGGCGCGATTCGCAACGCTTCTAGCTCAAGGCTTCCCCATGAAATTCACCCTGCGTTTCGTTACACCCACCCTTATCAGCCTTTGCTCCGCGGCGCTCCTCGTCACGGTCGGCCGCGGCGCCCCGAACACGGGCTTGCCTTTCTACGGCGACGCTCCGGATAAAAACCACCCGTGGGCCGTCCATGACCAAAACCGCCCGCAGCCCAAACGTGTCGAGCCCGGCACCTTCAGCACCGTCGCCCAGCCTGGTAAACCGCCCTCCGACGCCATCATCCTTTTCGACGGCACCGACGCTACCCTCGGGAACTGGGAGGCCGACCCGAAGCCGGGCGCCGCCCCGGAGCCCACCAAGTGGATAGTAAAAGACGGCGCGCTCGAATGCGTCCCCAAGTCGGGCTACATCCGCACCAAAGAGCAGTTCGGCGATTGCCAGCTCCACGTCGAATGGTCCGCACCCACCGCCGTGCAGGGCGATAGCCAGGGCCGCGGCAACAGCGGCGTTTTCCTCTCCGGCGCCGTCGAAGTGCAAGTCCTCGATAACTACAACAACCCCACTTACGCCGACGGTTTTGCCGCCGCCGTTTACGGCACCAACCCGCCCCTCGCCAACGCCCTCCGCGCGCCCGGCGAATTCCAGGTTTACGACATCATTTTCCGCCGCCCCATCTACGACAACGGCAAGGTCGTCGATGCCGGCTACGTCACCGTTTTCTGCAACGGCGTCCTCGTCCAGGACCACACGCCCCTAGAGGGCGGCGGCGGCCACATAAAGCGCACCTTCGCCGGCCCCTTCCCTGAAAAAGGCCCGCTCAAACTTCAGGACCACGGTAATCCCGTCCGCTTCCGTAACATTTGGTATCGCCCGTTGCCCACGCGCTCCATCGTTGA
>JACMRG010000096.1 GCA_014376585.1 Opitutaceae bacterium
CGCCGGCGCCATCGAACAGCACGGCCCGCACCTTCCTGTCGCGGTGGACGCGCTCATGGGAGAGGTGTGGCTCGCACGCGCCCTCGCGCTGCTCCCCGCCGCCACGGCGTGCTACGTCGCGCCGCCGCTCACGATCGGCAAGAGCAACGAACACACCGGTTTCCCTGGCACGCTTTCAATCTCGAAAGAGACGCTGGGCGCGCAGTTGCTCGCGCTCGCGCGCCAACTGCACGCGTGGGATTTTCGCCGACTGGCAGTCCTCAACAACCACGGCGGTAATGCCGCGGTGCTTACCTACGTGCTCCGCGAAATCGCCGCGACTTACGCCATGCGCGCCGAGTTGTTGCGGCCGCAGTTTGACTTCGGCCTCGCGCCGCAGGAGGCGAAGTTTGGCTTCCACGCGGGCGAGCTTGAAACCGCGTGGATGCTCGCCGTCGCCGGCCAGCACGTGGACATGGCGCAGGCGCGCTGCGAGTTTCCCGCGCGGATTGATTCACCCGGCCAACTGCGGCCCGAGGCCGCGCCCGCGCGTTTCGCGTGGGTCACGCGCGACGTTTCCACCTCCGGCATCATGGGCGAGGCGACCGCCGCCACCCGTGAAAACGGCGAGCGCTGGCTCGCGCACGGCGCCGAGCGTATCGCCGCCGCGATTCTAGCCCAAGGGGAGCGCTGAATAAAACCAAGTTGGCGTTTTCGGGTTTGTGAAGGAGGATTAACAGCACGTGCTGGGACAAGTCTGGGACGGTTCCCCCGCCCACGCCGCGGGCCTGGCGCGAGTCACTATGGCTGCAGGGGCCGCGCCCTTTAACTAAAGATTGCAGCTCCTCCATTGTGCGGGTCGTGGAAGAAACCCGGCCCAATTTTTCCTTAATATTGGGCGCCTAACTACTCCAGTCGTGGGTTACTGATAGATCCTTGTCAGCCTCATAACCTAAGGAATCCGGGTCCACGCCGCCTCTCCCCCGAGGACGCCCCGAATTGACGGACACGAATTGAGCCCAAAAAAAAGACTCAACCATGACGACGAAGAAGAAACCGACCGGGGCGACGCCCCGGCAATAGGACGAAGCGTTCAAGCAAGAAGCGGTGCGGCTGTGGCGTAGCAGCGGCCAGGCGGCGGAGCACACGACAAGGGGACTGGGCGTAAGCGTGTTCAACCTCTACGAATGGGGTAAACGTGCGGGCCGTGCGGACCGGGCCGCCGGTCCGCACGTGAGCAAAGAAGCGCTGGCAGACGAGAACGAGCGGCTCACGCGCGAGTTGGCGAGGATCACCGAGCCGAGGGACATCCTAAAAAAACCGCGGGCATCCTCTCGGAACCGTCGCCGAGCGGTATGCCCGGATCAAAGCGATGAGCGACCAACACGTGATCAACGTGCTGGGCGAGACACAGCGGAGTCTCCCGCAGCGGCTGTTACCAGTGGCGCCAGGCGGCAAGGGGTGCGCGTGCGTGCGGTGGCGACACGATCATGCACAAGATGAATGCCCGCATATATCGTCACGTTGCACCTATGGCAGTCCCCGGATGACGGAGGCGTTGCGCGACCAAGGCGAGTCGGTCGGACCTAACCGGGTGGCCCGGCTGATGAGGGAGTCCGGCCTGCAGGGCCGGACGAAACGACGCTACCGGGTGCGCACGACCGACCGCGCCCATGACCATCCGATTGCGGACAACCTGCCGGCGAATGCACCGGAGCCGACCAAGCCCGGCGAGGTCTGGGTCGCCGACATCACTTAGGTCGAAACCGCCGAAGGCGGGTTATACTTGGCCGGAGTGCTCGACCTTTACAGCCGCCGGCCGATCGGTTGGGCCATGGGATCGAGTCTGGATACCGTCTTGCCCCTGGCTGCGCCGCACATGGCCCTGCGGTAACGACGACCGGCCTCAGGCGTGCTGCATCACTCCGATCGGGGTTGCCAGTATGCCAGCGCCGCTTACCGCCAAACTCTGGCCGATCACGGCTCCATCGCCTCCATGAGTCGTCGCGGCAACGGTTACGGCAACGCCACCATGGAGGCGTTCTGGAGCACGCTCAAACAGGAGCTGATCTATCGCCGAAGCTTCGCCACACGCACCGAAGCAATCACCGCCATCTTCGATTACATCGAGGGGTTTTATCGCCGCACCCGCCTTCACTCAGCCCTTGGCTTCAAAAGCCCCCTCGACTACGAATTTATCCTCAACTGACCAACCATAACTCACGCTCAACGCGTGTCCGTTTTATCGGCGGAAGCGCGCTCCTAGGCTACCAAAAGAACCTAGACTACAATTCTGTTCAAATGTCATATGCGGCACATTACTAAAACGGCGGTGAACCACCGGTATGTTCGGACATAAATTCATCGAGTAGCTTTCGACGGTATCGTTTCACCCGTTGATTGAGAAACGCGGGTCTTAGCACGCTGTCGTGCTTACGCAAAGGGCGACCCGCTTTTCTAAAAAAATCAGTCCGGTATTATATCTGGTCGCGACCACAAAAAAGGCCGTCGCAAGACGGCCTCCGGTGAGAATTCGGCTTCAGCCGTTAGGTCTTCATAATCCCGCGACCCGCGGGTCGGTCTTTGATCGGGCCTTGCCGCCAGATCATTTAGCGGTGCGTTTCTGGCAGCGGTCACTCGACCACCTCTTAGGCAGAACCCTCTACAGCCCCCGACGCGAGGTCGCTGCATCCGCCACCGCAAACGTCCCAGCTGTCCGTTCCTAAACGAATTCAAGCGCCGTCCGGGCGGCCAAACAATTACTCACGGTTAGTCGCGCGTCTAATAAAATTCGACTGTTCGGCTACGGCGGCTTTCCTGCTCATTGCTGGAGTTCCTTGGCAATGAACTCCGGCCCGTTGTCGGAGCGGATGAAGCCCGGTGCGCTAGGCGGATGGCCCGGCGCGCCAATGAGCCCGCCCGTTTCGAGCTTATCGGATCGGACCGACCGCGGATTCGCCGCTGCTGTGAAAGCGAATCCGCGTGAACTCCGTCCTCAGAAGCTCAGAGTCGTCGTGAACGTGAACGAACGCGGCGTCTGGTAGGCGAAATTGTTGGGCGTTGCGACGCGCGTGGGGTTCGTGAGGTCGCCGCCTGCCGGGCGTTGCACGGTGTCGTAGTAGATCGGGGTGTCCTCGTTTAGTAGGTTGGAAACCCGGAACTGAAAATTGAGCTCCCGCCTCTGGGCCAGCTTGTAGCGATAACTGAGCGTGGCCGTGAACAGGGTGTAGCCCTTCAGATAAACGGGAGTGTAGGCGTCAACGGCCGGATCGTCGATGGCCGACGTCGGGCTGGCCGGGTTCGTGATGGTATCGGCGCCGCGGTAGCCGATCACCTGCCGGCCGCGGTAATTGGCGCCCGCTCCCACGCCGAGGTTCTTCACGGGACCATGGACGAAACGGTAATCGGTGAAGATATTGGCCGTCGATTCCGCGAGGCGGACGATCTTCTGCTTTCCGGTAACGAGGCTCGCCTTGAAATTCTGGAGCGAGTTCCAGGCGTTGGCGGCCGCAGAGGCATCGGGCGAGCGATCGGCGGTGGGGATCGACGCATCCACGGAAGCGACGTTGGTCGCGTTGATGAGCACGCCCGCATCGGCGAGGATTTGGCGCATCACGGGCTCGTTGGCCGCGAGGAAGAGCCTCGTGTTGGCAAACGCGTTGGACTGATGGGCGTCGGGCAGCGCCGCGTTGAGCGACAGGCGCCAGTTGGGGAGGAGGTTCGCAATGAGCTCGAATTCATAGCCTTTGTTGCTGCGATCACGCGTGTCGAAAGTCTGCGATGGGACGTTGTCGAAGCTACGCATATTGCGGCCGTCAGTCGCGAAATCCCCGATGGCGTTGGCATTCGCGATGGCGTTGAGGTTGGTATTTTGCGTGCCGTTGAGTTCGACGGACTGCGGGGTTTCGAAGCTGGAATAGCGGCCGATGTTCACGACCACGCGACCCTCGAGGAGGTTGAAGCGCACGCCATAATCCTCGCCGTGCGACTGCGCGGACGGAAGGAAAGTGCCGTCGAGGTAGAGGTTGCCGCTCGTGGGATTGAAGCTCGTGGCGTAATTGCCGAACACGCTCAGCCAGCGCGTGAGATGAAAAACGCCGCCGGTGGAATAGGTCGTCTTGCTGAGGATCGTCCGCGGAGGCGTGAAATCGCTTTGGAACCGGTCGTTGGCATATTGCGGCAACGGATTCCGGCTGTTGTCGCGGGGACGAATGTCGGCGAGTTGCGCCGGGCCGGTGGGCTGGCCGGCGGCGTTCTTCGGCACGTAGGTGAGGTCGAGGAAATCGCGCGGTGCATCAGGGCGAAAATAGATCGCATGGCCGTCCCAATTCGCCGGGTAGTCGCCGAAATTTCGGTTGATCTGGCGATTCAGATCGAGGTGGTCGTTGCGCACGGCGCCGAGGAGATGGAGGCGGTTTTTCCAGAGCGCGGCTTTGATGGCGCCCTGCACGTAACGCTGCTTGCTGAGGGTATGCGCGGCGTCCGTGGCGCGGGCGCCGTCATTGATCCAGCCCGTGCGGTAGGTCGTGGTCGCGCCCGTGGCGGGATCGGCGAACGTAGCCGTGTCGATTTGCGGCAACGGGCGGTCGCTTTCGTTCAGATAATAGCGGTAGAAAATTGTGTCCGAGAACGGCCAGTTGCGCGGGTTCGAATCACGCAGCACCCGCAGGGTGGTGATGTTGGTGTTATTTTCCGACTGGGTGAGGCCCCCGTAGGTGTTAAACACATAGCTGCCGAACCGGGTATTCTGGAGATTGTAGGCGGCCGCGACGCGAAGATTGCGGATTTCGTTTTTGTAGAAGGTGCGGGACCGCTGACCGTCGCTGTAGGCGTCGAGGAAGTGCGGGTTGGGCCGGCCGTCGGGGAGGTTGCGGTTGATGTCGATATAAACGTCACGCAGGCTGCGGAAATTGATGTATTGGGTTTCGCGGCGTTCGCGGGCGAAGTTACCCGCGACCTCGGCGTAAAAATTCTCGCCCACTTTCTGCCGAATGAATGTCGAGTAGGTGGAATAGTCCTGCTTCACCGTCGGGGTGTTCGTCGAGAGCGCATCGGAATGCTTGGGGAAGCGAAAACTCGAGCCCGATTGCGCGAGCCGAAAGCGATCCGCTGGGGCGTTCAGCGCCTCGTTGAGCTGGTTGCCGGAAAAATTTCCACCGGCCCCCACAATGGGCCGTCCGCCAATGAGCGTGCCCGTGGACTGGCCGCCGCCGAGGGTGCGCGCGGCATTGGCGAAGTTGCCCACGCTGTTCATCCCGAGCCCGGGCGCGAAGAGGAAGTAGGGCGCGGTGGGCGAGCCGATGCGCTCGATGCCGAGGGCGGCGGAATTGGAGGGAACGGTGAGCAGGGGCGCGGAAAACGTGGTCACGCCATCCCAACCGGAAATGCGGTCCTGCATCGAGGTGATCGGGTTGTTTTTCTCGATGTGGCCGGTCTCCCCCTCCGCGCGAATCTCGGTGTTTTTGAAAACCTTCCACAGGCCGGCGAGCGTGATCGCCTTCTTGCGCTCCATCTCGAAATCACGCCAGCCCGAGCGGTCGGACCAGAGCGTGTTAAGCCGGAGCGCCACCGTCTTCGAAAGCGGCTGGTTGAGATCGAAGGCGAAGCGCAGGTTGTCCCACGAGCCATACGATGCGCGGGTGCTGCCAAACTGCCGGTCGGTGCGCGGCACCTTGGTGACGACATTAGCCGCGCCGCCGAAAGTGCCGCTGCCGAATAGAATCGAGTTGGGCCCGCGCGAATAGTCGAAGCGCTCGATGTTGTAGCTGTCGTAGTTCACGGCCAACTCGAAGAAATTGCGCTGCGGCGCGCTGGCGCTCACTCCGCGGGAGTTGATCTGCTGGGTGTTGCCGAAAATCTCCTCGCTACCGTTGGTGGTGGCGTTGGTCGAGTTGACGGTCCATTCGCTGGCTTCCGTAAGATTGAGAAGACCGAGCGCGTCGATAAACTCTCGCGTAAGCACAGAATACGCCGCGGGCGTGTCGCGCAGTTCGCCAGCGAGACGCCCACCAGCCAGCGAACTCGTGGCGACAAAGCCGACATCCTTCGAGGTCGAGACCTCAAAGGGCGAGAGCGTGACGGCTACTTCGGACTTCGGTGCGACGTTTTCGACGGCCGTTTGCGCCGGGGCGTCTACCGTGAGCCCGACGGTCAAGCCGACGAGGAGCACCATCACTAGACGGGCGAAGGACCGCGCTTCGCGGCGGTAATTAAAATGCGGGATGGAGTAGGCGGGCATGGTGGGGTGGGTTAAAAGCAGAGGCGACTTAGCGCAGGGGCCAAAAGTAGGGGAGCCGGGAACGCCGACTGCCATGTGAACGATTGTTTACCGTAAACACGACGGTGCAGAGACGATACGCACCGACCTGCTACGGAAAGACCACCTCACCGGCTGGTGGCCCGTCGCTGGAGGCTGAAAGATCGCCCGGCGAGACCTGCACCAAAAAGCGCCGGACCTCTTCAAAATGCAGCGCGCCCCGCTTGGAAGTGCGAAGCACCATCGCGAGTTCACCGCCGGCGGCGGTGGCGGGAACGCGGAACGCACAGGGAATCTCGCGATGTGACCCGAGCTCGACGGTGAACTCCGTGCGCCCGACGGCGAGAGTTTTGCCACCGGATTGGAGGGTGACTTCGATGGTCACGACGCTGTCGCGGAATTCGTCGTTGTAAACGATCAGCGTCCGCCGCTCGGCAGCACCCGCAATAAGCACCGGCAGCGTGCCGCCTGGCGTCGCGCCGGTGACATAGGGCGCGATGCCGAGGTCGTCGTAGGCCTTGTCGAAGAGTGCGACCGGCGCGAGAGCGTTGCGAAGATTGAGTGTGCGCTGACGCCGCGCGGGATCGTCGCTCGCGAGATCGGCGTCGGTAAACCACCAGCACGCGGGCTTCACATTTGTCCAATCGGTAAAGCGCAAACCGCGGAGCCAGACGCCGAGCCACCAAGTGTTCCGCTCCATCGCTGTCTGCATCTCGGGCAGCGGCGAACGCGTGTGGAGCATCTCCCCCGAGCCGGTGGGCTTGTCGGGAAATACGATATTCGCCCACCCATAGATGCTGCCGGTCGGCTCCTTGTTGTAGGCCTCCGGATAGTGATAGTCGACGAGCGCGGATTCGGTGATGCGGTTCCGCTGCAGGTCCTTCGGGTCGGGATTCGCCACGGGGTTGGAGCGACCGGTGTCGCCGTCGTAGCCGACCGGCCGCGTCGGATCGAGGCGCGCAATCTCCTCGCCCAGTGGCACGAGGGACGGAGGGGCAAACGGGCCGGTGAAGCTGTGCGTCATCTCGTTGGTCGCGTTCCAGAGGTAAATCGAAGGGTGGTTCCGCTCGGCGCGAATCCACGGAGCGATGGTTTTCAACGCATGGGTCACATAGAGCGCACGGTCGGATTTTTGGTGAAAGTCGCGCCCGTAGTTAGCGGCCTCCGAGCAGATCAGCAGGCCCTTTTCGTCGGCGACATCGAGGAGGTAGGCGGGCACGGGATTGTGGTGCCAGCGCAGCACGCGGAGGTTCATCGCTTTTATGCGATCAACGGTCGCGGGCCACGCTTGCGGGCTGTGCAACTTAGCGGAGTCGACATACCACGTGTCTCCGAACACCTGATAGTCGCCATAGAGGTTTGCGCGAACGCCGTTCCAGTAGAATTGGTTTCCCTTAAGGGTAATTTCCCGAAAGCCGAAGCGACGGGTTTCACGATCGAGTTCAGCTCCGGAGGCGGCATCGACGACGCGACTCAGAAGGAGATGCAGCGAAGGGCGGTCGGGCCAGTAAAGCGCAAGGTCGCCCGCCGGAGCACTGAGCGTAACGGTCTTCACCTCACCTGCGGCGAGAGTCACCGGCGGGCACGAGAGCTTGATTCCCGAGGTTTCGGCGGCGAGCGCGATGGGACGCGTTTCGGCGGTCGCATTGCGCAACGTGTAAGCGACTGTGAGCGTCTGACGCTCGACTGAGGTCTGGATAAATGCGTCCGTGATATGAACGGCGCCGTAAGCGCGCAGCCACACGTCATCGGCGATGCCGCCACGATCCTTCCAGCCGCCGACCGGCCAGGCAGAGTTGCCGGCAGCGTCAGCGATGGGGGCATGCTTCGGGCCTTTGACTTCGACTCTGAGGCGAAACGTCCGCCCGGGCACCGCGAGGCGCGTGACGTCGAGGGCGAAGGGACACCAACCGCCGATGTTCTCACCCACCTGCGTGTCGTCGATGAACACGCGCGCGATGAAATTCACCGCGCCGAATTCGAGCTGCACGATGCGCCCGGCCCACGCCGCGGGCACGGCGACGTCGCGCTCGTAGGTGCGCGCGTCGAATTTCGGCAGCCCCGCATACACCGGCACGGTGCCGCCCACGGGCCATTCGCCATTGAGGGAAATTTGTTCGCGGAGTGGCGGCGCCGCCGCGATCACGAGACCGTTCAGGGCGAGAAAGCATCCGAGAAAGGAAGCTAGGCGACGCCGACCACGGGTAAAAACAAGAGGCATAGTGTTCTCGCAGCAAGAGGACCGAGGAGGGCGTCGCGACGCCGATGACTCTTTAACGTAAACCATGGGCCGCCTCGCACTCCCTGCAACGAGGCGGGTGGTTTACGCTACAATCTACCCGAGGTGGCGATAGGTCGCCTCTTGGCGTTGCGTGCGGTCGCGAGGTCGGCCGGAGCCCGCTCGCCTGATCGGTCAGTTTCCGATTCGCCCGTTCACCCCACCCCAACCCCCATGAAATCCTGGATTCCTTCCCTCATCGCCCGCGTCCGCGCCTTCCGCGTGGCGCGATTTGCCCGCCTGCCCGCCCTGGTTTTTTCCGCGCTGGCGCTGATGCCGGCCGGAGATGTTGCCGCGGCGACGATCAACGTTTCACCGACCGTCACGCCGCTGTCCGCCGCGGAGATCGGCAACCCGATGCGTGGCTACATTCGTTGGGGCGGCAAGGAAACGGTGCCGCAAACCGAGCCCGCCCGCGATGCCTACACGCGGCTTTCATGGACCGACTTGGAAGGCGACACCGCAGGTTCATATTCCTTCACGGCCTTGACTGGAAAAATCCAAGAAGGAATCGCCGCGGCCAAAGCGGCGGGCGGTCCCAAGGCGAAATATTCGTTCGGCATCCGCGTCATGAAAGGCACCTCGGATGTCTCTGTGCCGTTGGTGCCCGCCTACGTGCGCAGCGCTATGATCAAAGGATTCACTCACAATATCTATAACAGCGACGGGACCCTAAAAGGAACCAACTACATCCCGGACTGGAACGATCCCTATTTCATATCGCGGTTCAATGCATTGCTCGCACAGGTCGCTTCAATCTACGACGGCCATCCTGACATCGGCTTTTTCGAAATGATCGTTTACGGCACCTACGGAGAATGGAACAAGCCAGGAGTCTACACCGTCGTGCAACCCTCCGGCCTCCCGCAGTCGAGCGCGGGAGGGACTGAGGCGACTTCCCCGACGTTGCATAGTTACGTGGACATTCATGTGGCCAATTTTCATCGGACCCAGCTCTTGATGATGACGGACAACGAGGACGCGCTTGTTTATGCGATGGGACTCTCGCCCACCACCTGGCCCACCGGCGTTGCGCCTTGGATCGGTTGGAGTCGGAAAAGTTTGGGCGATCCCCAAGGACATTTCACCACGGGGATGACGCCCGCCAAGCTCGCGGCTATCACTGACCGCTGGAAAAAGGCGCCAGTCTTCGGCGAGTTTTTCGGAGGCGGCCGGACCGATGGCACCGTGGCCCTGCAGGAGACGCGCAATTTCCACGTTTCTGTAATCGGCAACGGCAACCTCGACAAAGCGGGGTCCAGCCACGAAGCCGGATGGAGCACCTACCCGGCAGCACAACAGGCTGATTTCATCCAAGCCGGCAAAGAAGCGGGCTATCGTTTCTCGCTCACCAATTTCACGATCCCGGAAACTCTCTACACCGGCGGCACCTTGACCGCGCAGGCCCAGTGGCAGAACGCGGGCCTGAACCCCTTGTTCGAGCCGTTCACGGTTCAGTATCAATTGCGTAGCGGCGGCACCGTGGTGCAGCAGTGGAATTCAACCTTGGACCTGGAGGATTGGACGAAAATCGGCGCGACCCCGACTCTGCATGCGGACACCTTTGCGCTCGCCGGCACCGTCGCACCCGGCACCTACTCGCTCTCCGTCGTCGTGTCCTCCCTCGACGGCACCCGTGACCCGATCAAGCTCGCGATCGGCACCGCCCGAAACACCGACAGCAGTTACACGCTCGGCAATGTGGTGGTGAACGCCAGCCCCACCCTGGGCATCGAAAATTTCGACGATGGCGATGTGACTAATCCGGCCTGGACTACCTCGACCGGCTCCGGCGGCGGCGTGCTTTTCTGGGTCAGCCAGACCACGTGGCCCGCTGCGCCCGATGCATCGGCCAAATACGTGAAAATCGAATTTAACAGCACGGCGACGTATCAGTATGCGGTCCTCAACCGCGGCACCGGCGTCTTCGGCACCGCGTGGGCCAATGCCGGCGCGAACGCCATCTGCTTTTGGTTCAAGGGTAGCGCGAGCAATGTCGTGTCGGCGAACAACCGCGTCCGCGTGCAATTGCGCGAGAGTGAAAACGGCGAGCGCTGGAGCTACGATCTGGGCAACGCCGCCAGCAACGGCTCCTGGCAGCAGATCACCGTTCCGTTTAGCGCGCTGTATCGGCTGGCAGGTGACGGCATGCAGACGCCCGGCGGCACCGCGAATATTTTCGATCTCAGCCTGATCGACCAGATCCGGTTCTTCGACAACTCCAACCCCACCGCGCTCGCGATCTACGTCGATCGAATCGAAGTTCTCCGGCAATAAATCGCCTCCGTCGTTCCGGTCGCAGCCATTGCGTCGTGCGACCGGAATTTTTTTCCGTGCAGTCGGATCGGGCAATCACTTGTTCGCCCGGCGCGCACCGCGTAGCACGGGAGTGTCCGGTCCTTCGGCCACCACACCCTCGACCCAGGAGCCTTCGATCATGCAGACCGTGGCGTCGGCCGGTATCCCGCTTTCCGAGAGATGCAGTCGCGACACCAACGAGTCGACGGCCGTCGCTCCGATCAAAGCCGTCTTCTGATCGATGCCCGCGCGGAAATAGCCCACGCGGTGGTCCATCACGACGATGCCCAGGCGCGCGAGCGCCCCCGAGCTGAGTTGCGCGCGCAGAGACTCCTCGACGCTGGCGACGCCGCTCACCAGCAGCGCGTCCGGCCGATGCCGGTTCATCCAGGGACGAATGCCCTCCAATCCCGCCTTGGCGATATAGGGCGGGATCAATTTGCAGCGCGCATCCTGCGCCCACCACGCATGTGCCCCCGTGAATGCGTGGTTGGCACGGACGTCGATGTTCTGGTCGACCGCAAAGAATGGCCGCTCGAAACCGCGCGCCCGCAGATGCTGCAGGGCGACGAGCGCGTTGTGGAAATGATGGGGCACGACGCGGTGAAACCGGGGCGCCAGGATCGAATACGACATCGCGACGACACAAAAGTGGGACCAATCCAACAGCGTCTCCAGCGACTGCGGCACCCGGCACGGCGGAAGGAGCAACCCCGCGATCCCGCGCGTCCGCAGAATCCGGGTTAGCGCCGCAGGATTGCCGAGATAGGGCGCGACCTCGATTTTATCGATCGAGTAGCCGAGTTGTTCCGCGCGCGCTTCGACGCCCGCGATCAGACGCTGCGCATAGTGGCTTTCCCCGCCCATCATGAGGACGCCGAGGTTCGCCTGCGTGCGCCGAATGCGGCGGGAGCGCACATAGCGCATCAAATGAGTGAGTGTGGGATCAGGGCGATAACCGAGCCGGTCCGCGACTTGCAGGATGCGGGCGCGGGTGGCCGCCGCGACATGAGCCTTGCCGCGCAGCGCATACGAAACGGCCATCGAACTGACTCCCGCGGCCGCGGCGATCTGCGCGAGGGTGGGCGGATTTTTACCAAGCATGGGGCTGGCCGAGGTTCGATGCGCGCCCCGCCACCGTCAAGGGCGCTCCGCCGGCCTTCCGCCGCACCCGCCAGGCCCCGCGCGGGTTTACACTAAACACTTTCCCGCATCGGACCCGACTCGGAGGTCGCTGTAGGCTCGACTGATGAAATGCTCTCCGCTTGGCCGCAGCGCCCGCCGGACCACCACTCCGCTCCTCCCTTCCTTTGATGCCCCTTGTTTCCGCGAGCACAACCCACCCAGCCTATGACGTAATCGTCATCGGCTCCGGCGCGGGCGGAGGGCAGGCCGCCTACACGCTCACGATGGAGGGCGCCAAAGTGCTCATGCTTGAGGCCGGCCGCCACTACGATCCCATCACCGAGACGCCGATGTTTCAGCTCCCGTCGCATGCGCCGTTACGCGGCGCCAACACGCCCGACAAGGCGAACGGTTTCTACGATGCCACCGTTGACGGCGGGTGGGAGATTCCCGGCGAGCCCTACACCAACGCCACCGCCGACTCCGCCACGCGCTTTCACTGGTGGCGCGCGCGCATGCTCGGTGGTCGCACCAACCACTGGACTCGAATCGCGCTCCGCAATGGCCCCTACGATTTCAAACCACACACCCGCGACGGTCTCGGGTTTGACTGGCCGCTCACCTACGACGAGCTCGCGCCTTACTACGACAAGGTCGAGCTGCTCATCGGCGTCCACGGCACGAACGAGGGTATCGAGAACGCCCCCGACTCCTCGCCCGGCGTGCTGCAGCCTCCGCCCAAGGCCCGCGCCGGCGAACTCCTCGCGCAGCACCACGCGCGCAAACTCGGCATCCCCATCATCCCGATCCGTCGTGCCGTCCTCACTGCGAAACAGGACGCCGACACACTCCCCGCACGCATTCATCCCGGCAATCTCCGCGCCCAACGCCTCCTCGCCGACTCGATGCGCACCCGCGCCGTGTGTTTCTGGGCCACGCCCTGCGGCCGCGGCTGCTCCATTCGCGCCACCTACCAATCGCCAACCGTGCACCTCCCGCCCGCCCTCGCCAGCGGGAACCTCGACCTCCTCCCCAACGCGATGGTGCGCGAAATCACGGTCAACGCCGCGGGCCGAGCCACCGGCGTCGTGTGGATCGACAAACTCACCGGCACCGAGCACGCGCGATCCGCCCGCGCCATCGTCGTCGCCGGCGGCGCCTGTGAATCCGTGCGCCTGCTCCTCAATTCCCGCTCCGCGCATTTCCCCGACGGTTTGGGCAACACCCACGGTTTCCTCGGCCGTCGTCTCATGGAGACGGTCGGCACGAGCCTCGGCGCCTACATCCCCGCCCTCGAAAATCTCCCGCCGCACAACGACGACGGCGCGGGCGGGCCGCACGTTTACGCGCCGTGGTGGTTGCACCACGAGGCCGAGCGACTCGGCTTCCCGCGCGGCTACCACATCGACGTCATCGCGCAGCGCCGCATGCCCACCGTCACCACTGGCACGAATCTCGAAGCGCTCAACGGCGGCAACTACGGCCGCCAGTTCAAAGCCGACCAGCGCCGCTACTACGGCGCCTTCGTAAACCTCGCGGGCCGCGGTGAAATGATTCCCAACGAGCACTCGTTCTGCACCCTCGATCCCACGCTCAAGGACCGCTGGGGTCTTCCTGTGCTGCGCTTCCACTGGCGCTGGTCCGACCATGAGACGCGACAGGTCGCCCACATGCGCCGGACCTTCGCCGAACTCCTGACCGCGATGGGCGCCAAGTCCGCGCCCAGTTCCTCCGACGACGGTGCCAAAGCCATCGGCGCGCCCGGCCGCGTCAACCACGAGGTCGGCGGTGCCACGATGGGCGACGCCCCCGAAAACTCCGTGACGAACGCGTGGGGCCAGCTCTGGGACGCGAAGAACGTCGTCGTCGCCGACGCGGCCACCTTCGCTAGCAACTCCGAAAAAAATCCCACGCTCACGATCATGGCCCTCGCCTGGCGCGCCTGCGACCACCTGCTCGCCGAGTTCCGCCGCGGCGATCTCTAGCCGCCACCCCACTCCGCTCCGCCTCGATCTCACTCCGCTCTCCGCCCACCCTCCCCACTCCAATGCCCGCCAACTTCCCCGTCCCTCCATCCTCCGGTCCCTTCGTGCTTCCGCGCCGCACCTTTCTAAAATCCGCCGCCGCGCTTTCCGCGCTCGCGGCTCACGGACCGCTGGATCTCTTCGGCGCTGAAGGAGCTTCGTCCCCCGCCCTCCCCGGCGCGACTCAACTCGCCCCCGCCCAACCGCCCCGCATGACCACCGCCATGCGCTGGCTCACGCTCACCGTCGTCAACGACGAACCCGGCAAATACGACCCGGACTTCTGGCTCGATTACATGAAACGCTGCCACGTCGACGCCGCGAGTTGGAATTCCGGCGGCATCATCGCGATTTATCCCACGAAGATTCCATTCCACCGCCGCAACCCAAACCTCGGCGACACCGATCCGCTCCGTTACATCGTCGATGGCTGCCGCAAGCAGGGCATCGTCATCACCGCGCGCGTGGATCACCACGCGACCTACGACGACACCGCGCAGGCTCACCCGGAGTGGATTCAGGTCGATGCCGCCGGCAAAAAAAAGCGCCATCCCGCGCAACCCGACCTCTGGCTCACGTGCACCCTCGGTCCCTACAACGAGGATTTCATGACGCGCGTAATGCAGGAGATCGCCACGAACTACCGCGTCGACGGCTTCAATCACAACCGTTGGTCCAGCCCTACCGTCTGCCACTGCGAATGGTGCCAGCGGAGTTTCAATAAATTTGCCGGCGCCGCCATCCCCGCGAAGGAGGAACGCAGCAATCCCACGTGGGTGAAATACGTCACATGGCGCGAGCGCCGCATCTGGGAGCTGTGGGATCTCTGGGACAGCGAGGTGCGCAAAATCAATCCCGACAGCGGCATTCTCCCTGGCGTGCCGATGAACGGCGCTCAGCTCAAGTTCAGCGAACTCCGCAAACGCGCGCACACCCTCTACCTCGACTACCAGGGCCGCCACGGATTGATCCCACCTTGGATCGTCGGCAAGAAGGGCAAGGAACTCCGCGCCGTCCTCGGCGACAAACCCGCCGGCCTCACGTTCAGCGTCAGTGTCGAGGAGCGCTATCGTTGGAAGGACTCCGTGCAGAGCCCCGCCGAACTCAAGGTCTGGGTGAGCGTCGGCGTCGCCCACGGCTTACGCCCAAAGATCGCGAAGTTCTCCGGCGTGCTCCGCGACCGCCGCTGGCTCCAGTCGGTGGACGAGCTCTACACGTGGCAGTGGAAACACGAAAAATACCTCCGCAACATCCGCAGCCTCGCCCGCGTCGGTATCGTGGTTTCTCAGCAGACCGCACGCTTTCACGAAGCCGCCGCCACCTCGATCAACTCCGCGGCCGGCACCAACAGCGGCGCCGGCACGATGGACGACGCGGGCAACGGCCTCTACCACGCCCTCATCGAAGCCCGCATTCCCACCGAAATGGTGCATGAGGATTTTCTCACGCCCGAAGAGACCGACCGCTACTCTGTGCTTGTGCTGGCCAACATCGCCGCGCTGTCCGATGCGCAGTGCGAACAACTTCGCGCCTATGTGCGCCGCGGCGGCAGTCTCGTCGCCACGCACGAATCCTCGCTCTGCAACGAGGTCGGTGAACGCCGCGCCGACTTCGGCCTCGCGGATATTTTCGGCGTCAACTTTGCCGGCAAAGCCGAAGGCCCGATGCGAAATTCCTACCTCACGCTCGAACACGCGACGCTCCATCCGCTGCTCGCAGGTTTCGATCCGCAGGCGGAACGGATCATCAATGGCGTGACTCGCCTGCTCGTGAAGCCCGTCGCGAATTTTCCCGTCAAACCCCTTACCCTCATCCCCTCCTATCCCGATCTCCCGATGGAGGAGCTCTACCCGCGCCAGCCGCGCACCGACATCGCCGTGGCCTACGTGCGCGAGATCGGCGCGAGCCGCATCGTGTATTTCCCGTGGGATAT
The DNA here is from genome assembly GCA_014376585.1 of Opitutaceae bacterium. Taxonomy (GTDB): domain Bacteria; phylum Verrucomicrobiota; class Verrucomicrobiia; order Opitutales; family Opitutaceae; genus Tous-C4FEB. Next base: position 15,894 of record JACMRG010000096.1, read on the forward strand.
CGACCGCAGTTTTTGGGAGTTCATGTCTCCCGACCACGGCCAACTCCTCGTCAACGCCGTCCGCTGGGCCGCCGGGCCCACGCAGCCCCTTCGCATCGAGGGGCCGGGCATACTCGACGTTTCCATCTTTCGCCAAGCCACGTCGCTCACCGTGCATCTCGTGAATCTGACGAACCCGATGATGATGAAGGGCCCCTTCCGCGAGATCATCCCCGTCGGCGAACAACGCGTGCAGTTTATCCTGCCCGCCGGCGCGGTGCCGAAACGCGTCCATCTCCTCACGGCCGATCGCACGCCGGAATTTAGCGTCGCCTCCGGCATCCTCTCCGTGACCGTGCCCTCCATCGCGCTGCACGAGGTCATCGCGATGGACCTTGCGTAAGCGCCAACGAGCGTGACCCCCCCCATGAACCCAACCACCCCTGCCGCCTCCCTCACGCGCCGCCAACTGCTACGTGTCGCCGGCCTCGGCGCTCTCGGCGTCGCCGCTCTCGAACGCGTCGCCCTGCCCACGGCAAACGCGGCGGACGACGCCGAGCCACGGACGCCCGCACGCGGTTCCTCGGCGCTCACGCCACAAAATCGCTTTCCCCGCATGATGCAGGACTACCTCGTAGGGCTGGTGACTGCCGTCGAGGATGCGACCGAGCAGAAACGGGCGGGTTTGCGCAGTGCGGCGGATGCGCAGGCGTATGCGGCTGCGGCCCGCGAAAAAATTGCCCGCTGCTTCGGCGCGCTTCCGGAGAAAACGCCGTTGAACGCACGGACGACCGCAGCGTTCGAACGCGACACCTATCGCGTCGAAAATGTCCTCTTCGAGAGCCGGCCCGGGTTTGTGGTCACGGCGAACCTGTATCTGCCCAAACACGTGACGTCGCCCGCGCCCGCGGTCCTCGGCGCGTGCGGTCATTCGGATGTCGGTAAGGCCGGCCCCACCTATCAATCGTTCGCGCAAGGGCTGGTGCGGCAGGGTTACGTCGTCCTCGTTTTCGACCCCATCGGCCTCGGCGAGCGCTTCCAATACGTGAACGCGGAGCACAAGCCGCTCAAGGGCACCGCCGGCGTCCGCGAGCACCTGCAGGCGGGCAACCAGCAACTGCTCGTCGGCGAAAACTTCGCGGCGTGGAATCTCTGGGATGGGATGCGCGCGCTCGACTACCTGCTCACGCGCCCAGAGGTCGACCCGCGCCACGTGGGCGTAACGGGCAGCTCCGGCGGCGGGGCGATGACGGCCTGGCTCTGCGCGCTCGAGCCGCGACTTACGATGGCCGCGCCGAGTTGTTTCGTCTCCACCTTCCGCCGCAACGCCGAGAACGAGCTGCCGGTCGATTCCGAGCAGTGCCCGCCGCGCGCTCTCGCAGAAGGGCTCGACCACGCGGACTTCTTCGCGCCGTTCGCCCCGCGCCCGCTGCAGATCCTCGGGCAGGAGCAGGATTTCTTCGACGCGCGCGGCTTCGAGGCGGCCGGTGCGCGGCTGCGCGCGTTCTACCGGCTGCTCGGCGCGGAGTTGGCCTTCGCCCAGAGTCTCGCGGGCACGGTGCACAGCTACTCGCAGGAGAATCGCGAGGCGATGTATCGCGGCTTCAACGCCGCAACCGGAAAGCCCCGGCTCGCAGCCGAGCCGGCGGTCACCCTCGAGAAACCCGAGACGCTCTTCGCCGCCCCTTCCGGACGGGTGTCGAAACTCGATTCGAAGACGGTCTTCGCTTTCACGCGCGGGCGGTCGCAGGCGCTGGCGGCGCAGCGCGGCACGGTCACCGGGGATGCACTGCGGAGCGCGGTGCGGGCGCTCCTGCGGCTGCCGGAGCGGCGCGGCGCGCCGGAGTTTCGCATCCTGCGGGCCTCCTACAACCGCAACTACCCGAAGAAATATGCGACCGATTACGCGGTCGCGACCGAGCCTCCAGTCTTCACGGTGGTGTATCGGCTCGGCGACGCACGACTCCTCTCCCGCCCCACGCGCGGCAGCAAACGAGCTACCCTCTACGTGGCGCACCGGTCGGCCGACGCGGAACTCCGCGAGGAAACCCTGATTCGCGAGGCAGTCGCAGCGGAGCCCGATGTGCCGTTCTTCGCCTGCGATGTGCGCGGCATCGGTGAGTCGCAGCCCAACACCTGCGGGCAGGATTTCGATCACCCCTACGGCAGCGACTACTTCTACGCGTCCCACGGCGTGATGCTCGACCGGCCCTACGTCGGTCAGAAAACGCATGACGTCCTCCGCGTCATCGACTGGCTCGTCTCCTGCGGCCACGGCGACATTCATCTGATCGCCCGGGGCCGGGGCACGATTCCGGCGACGTTCGCCGCGCTGCTCTCCCCCCAGGTGGTGAAGGTGACGTTGAAACACGCGTTGTCGAGCTACGCCATCGTCGCGGAGTCGGCGGAGTATGCCTGGCCGCTCTCCACGTTTTTGCCGGACGTCCTCCGCCACTTCGATCTTCCGGACTGCTACCGTGTTTTGGAGAAAAAAGGTCTGCGGCACATCGGCCTGCGGGACGCGACCGGGTAGTCCCGGGTTCATGCATGAACGGCGCCACCTTTGTCACGGCGACCGCAACGCCCCATCTGTTGCCTCACCGTCGGGCAAATCCCCTTTCGCCCGACGCGACCGGCCGCCGCCGCAGCCCTCCGGTCACCGGGAAGAACGCAGCCTCGTCGAGTTGGTTGATTACGGCGGACAATTTACGCTCACGCCACTGGCGTCGGCCGTGACCTCGGAGGCCGAGACCTTGGATCGCACCACGAGTGGACAGGCGGTGAGCGTCGATGCCGAAGCCGGAGCCAGCAGTGGCACTATGCTCTATCTCAACTCCACGGCTACCGGTCACTATATCGGGTTCACCACGCCGAGCCTACCAGCGGGGACCTACAGTGTGCGTCTGGGCTATAAATCGAACACGGGGCGCGCCACTCACTCGCTCACCATCGACGGGGCGCAAGTCGGCACGACCCTCGACCAATACGCGGCCACTCAAGCCTAAGGGGAACGAATCTTCGGCAATGTCACCTATGCCACCGCCGGAACGCACACAGTCCGCCTGACCGTCACGGGAAAAAACGCCTCCGCCACGAGCTACCTAGTCACGGCGGACAAACTCTCGTTTGTGGGCCCGTGAGGCCCCGAACCCAAACCGACCCGTGCGCGGATTCGCCGCGCCGGGTCGGCGCGGCGTGAACGTGCGGCGCGCCGTAAGCCTGCCCACCGCTGTCCTCAGATTGCCCTCCGCCCCACGCGCCGACAGTTTTTTCCATCCACTCGCTCCTCGGCGGGGTCGGCGCCGGGGGAGCGGGAAGCGGCGGGAGCGGTCTGCGCGGCGGCGGGGCTGAGCGACGAACTTACGCCGGCCGACAGCAAAGCGAGACGAAGGGGCAGGGTCATTTTCATGGTGGGGTGGGCACGAAGACGCTCGGAGGGGAACGCCGTCCCGCAACAAACGGCGCTCCACTGAACACCGGCACGTGGATGCCCATTCATCCGCTGAATCCTCCGGCCGCCGAGGGGAAGGAACGCGCCCCGGGCATATCGAAGCTGGCGTTCCCACTGTTTGTTTAATGTAAACGGCGCACCCATGCGCAGCAAACCCCGCCCCTCCGTCACCGAGATCGCCGCCGCCGCGGGCGTGAGCGCCATGTCCGTCTCGAACGCCCTGCGCGGCAACAACCACGTCTCGGCCGCCACCCGCGCCAAGATCCTCCGCGTCGCGAAACGTCTCGGTTATCAGCCCGACCCGCTCCTCACGCACCTGATGCATCACGTGCGCTCGCGGCGCATCCGCCACACCCAGGCGAATCTCGGCGTGCTCCTGCTGAACGACGATGCCTACTCGAAGCGTCTTATGGCCGGCGTCGAGGAGCGCGCCGGACATCTCGGCTATGCCATGGACAAGATTGCGCCGGAACCCTTCGACGGAAATCCCGCGGGCTTCACCCGGATGCTGCAGGCCCGCGGCATAGAGGGCCTGCTCCTGCCGACCGCGCGCACGCCCCGGTCGCTCGCCGCCATGCTCGACTGGTCGCAGTTCTCGACTGTCGCCATGACGTATTCGGTGACCGAGCCCCGTTTTCATCGCGTCGTGCCGCACGGGTTTCACAACGCATTCCTCGTGCTCCAGACGCTGCGCGCTCGCGGCTATCGCCGACCGACTTTCGCCATCAATCGCGGCGTCGAATTGCGCGCCAACTATGCCTACGCGGGCGCGGTCGCCGCCGAAGCCCAGCTTGCGGGCCAGCCGGCGCTGCCGCCCTTCGTGTCGGATGCCGCGTCGCCCCACGGGCTGGCGGGCGTCGGCGCTTGGTTTCGCAAACACCAGCCCGATGCACTCATCCTCACCGGCGCGCGCCACGTGAAAAACGAACTACTCCCCGAGCTGGGCGCAGCCACCATCGCCCGGCTCGGTCTCGCCGTGCTCGACTACGACCCGGCCTACCCGATCGCCGGCATCGATCAGAAAACCGACCTGCTCGGCGCCACTGCCGTGGACCTGCTCGTCGCGCAACTGCACCGCCAGGAACGCGGCTTGCCGATCGATCCGGTCGTGAGCATGGTCGAGGGCAGATGGGTCGAGGCCGAAAAATAGGCCGGACGGACCCTTAGTCCGCCCGGCCCGGCTTTGGGACCCGCCGACGGCATTCGGTCCGAGGATTAGCGTGCCGCTTACTGCACGACTGCCTCAATGCGATCGACGCGGATTTTGATCTGGGCCGCGACCGAGTTGTCGAAGAATCGGATCTGGTCGATGGCGGAAAGGTTGAGCGTCGCCCCGGGCGCGTTGCTCGATTCACCGTAGAACGAACTGAGCGGCACAGTTATCAATACCCACGCCGAGTTGTTGTTCTGCACGGCGGTGCCGAGGTCGAAACTCCAGCGGTCTCCGGCATCGCCTTCGCGCAGTTGCACCTTGATCGCATTGTTTGCGAGGGAGGCGGGATTGACGACGCTGCCCTTGAGATAAAACCGGATCGCGTTCACTCCGTTGGCGCTCCAAGGCCCATCAAACACGGCGGTGCCGCGGTTCAGGATGGCGTATTTCCACGTCGCCGTGCTCCCGAAATCGATGATGGCGTGATATAGGGAGCCCGCGTGAGCGGCCGGTTCGGAACCGTTGACGGCTGCGGCGGACATCGCGATCGCAGCGCCCGAACCTACTGAACTCAGCCACGGCGTCGGCGCGGTGACGTTGCCGTCTTCGAAATCGTCGACGGTGTTCACGTAGGCCGCGGCGACCGGCACATTTCCTAGGGTGTAGCTGCCATCGCTACTCTGCGCCGTCGTGATCGCGAGCTTCAGCGCATCGCGCGAACTGTCCAGCGAGAGCACAACCACGACCAAGCTATAGGTGCCGGGCGCGATCGAAGTCGGCAGCGTGAAGGCGTCGTTGACCGCCGTCGGCGTCGAGCCCGTCGGTAGAAAGCCCTCGAGATCGAGGGACGAGTCGCCTTCCCACACGACGTTGCTGCCGCTGCGGAGCTGATATTTTACCGTGAAGGGCTCGTAGAGCGGAGTGACGCCGACATTTTTCCAGGAACTCGCGACCGTGAATGCACCACCGGGCTGCAATGCCTGCGGGATGTTGAGATTAGTCAGCACGAACCGATAGCCCATGTTCAGGCCGGCTTGGAGGAAGTAGTTCTGATCGGTCGAACTGAGGCTGCTCCACGAACCGAAATTTCCATTGCCCAGCGCCGCGATGTGCCACGCCTGCACTTGACCCGGGATGAGCGAGGGCGTGACGCCGCTGGAGCTAAACGTCTCGGTGATAACCGGCGCCTTCTGCCAGCGATTCGCCACCGCCGTCTGCTTTGCGGTCGTCATGCCCGTGTCAAAGTGAGTGTTGCCGAGGCTGTCGCGCCGCCATCCGATCCACGGCGTGGAACCGGAGGGCACCTTCCCCATGGCGTAGACGAGCGCCGTTTCGTTGTCGCTCATCATGACGAGTCGCGTCTGGGAGAACGCATTCACGTAGCCATCGACATACGCTTGGAGCGTGGCAGTGGTCGCCTTGTCGGCCGTGCCGTTGGGCGTGCTGTGCGGATAGCTCAGGCCGCCGGTGTGCCACTCGCCATAACACCCGTAGGTGCCTATGTCGAGGTAGGCGATGTCCGGGCTGCCGTCGAACTCCTGCGCAACGCGCGCGATGAGGGCGTTGTAGCGCGCGATGAAATCGGAGTCGTTCCAGTCGGGCACGTAAGCGGAACCGTTCATCCAACCCTTCGGCATGAGATTGCGCACATAGAGCGGCACGCGGGTGCCGCTTTCGCTCGACCCCGGCATGCAGCGGATGCGGAGCGCAAATTTTGCCTTCGGTCCGCCGATGGATTTCGCCGTGGCGATGCCGTCGTAGATGGGTTGCATGGTGTAGGCCCCGTGTGTTTCTCCTGGCAACAGTGCGTCGCCTTCCAAGTCGGTCCAAAAAAACCGGTCGTAGTGGTCAACCGCTACGGCAGGCTGCGGCACAGTCCAGTTTCCGCGCCAGCGAAAATATCCGCGCATCGGGTTGACGATTTCCGTCGTGGACGGGGTTTCGGTGGGCGAAACGTTGATCGCCGCCGCCAGCGTCTCACTGGCCGCGCCGAGCGCGACGAAGACGGCAAGCATCGCGGCGGAGAAGAGACGGGGCCGACGAAAATGCGGGCGCGAGGGAAAGAAAAAATTCTCGGTCGGAGGCGCCGAGATTTCGGGAACTGGGGTCAGGGGATTTTTCATAGATAACGGGGTTGGCTCGGTCACGGGCAGTTTGCCCGCTGCAAATGCCCGTCTTTGGCAGAACTTCGCCACCACGCACCTCGATGCGGTGTTTAACGTAAACGCTTCCGCCTCTTGCTGGGTTTACGTTAAAGAGGGAATCCCCCTCGTCGCCGGCCGCTGCGCGGTGCACCTTAGCTTCATGTGCCCTTCACTCCACGCCACGGTGCGGCGGACCCTCTCACTCCTCGTCATAGGGCTGGCAACACCGCTGACCGCTGCGGTTATTTTCGAGGCCGATGGCGGACCCGTTTCCTTCGGCGCCGCGGAAATCTCGGCTGCACTCGAATCGAGACGCGATGAGACCGCGCCGCGCGTCATGCTCTCCGTCACCGGAGCCGGCGCACCAGAGAGCTTCCGTATCCGCATCATCGGCAGCGGGGCGGCCCGTGAAATCCGCGTCGAGGGCGCCGACGCCCCCGGCGTGATGTATGGCGCGCTGGAACTCGCCGAGACCCTCCGCCTCTCGGGTCTCGACGGCGTGCGTGACCTTGACCGCGCCCCGCACCTCGCCGAACGCGGCGTGAAGTTCAACCTCCCGCTCGACGCCCGCTCGCCGAGCTACAGCGACGCCTCCGACTCCGCCCAGCGCAACATCGCGACCGTCTGGGATATTTCCTTCTGGCACGAGTTCATCGATCGCCTCGCCCGTGACCGCTACAATCTCGTTTCCCTCTGGAATCTCCATCCGTTCCCCTCGCTCGTGCGCGTCCCGGAATATCCCGACATCGCGCTCGCCGATGTGCAGCGCTCGACGGCCCCGTGGCAGGAGCACTACGCGCTGCAGGCCACGGGCCTCGATACCCCCGAAATCCTCGGCCAAGTCGAGACGCTCCGTCGCCTGAGCATCGACGAGAAAATCTCCTTCTGGCGCGAGGTCATGCGCTACGGCCGCTCGCGCAACGTGAAGTTCTACGTGGTCACGTGGAATATCTTCACCAACGGCATCGACGGAAAGCACGGGATCACGCCCGACCGGCAAAACGCCACCACTGCCGACTATTTCCGCCGCAGCGTGCGCGAACTCGTGCTCACCTATCCCGACCTCGCCGGCCTCGGCCTCACCACCGGCGAATTCATGCCCGGCGCGACCGCGCCTGAAAAAGAGGACTGGGCGTTTCGCACCTACGGCCAGGGCGTGCTTGACGCGCTCGCCCTGCAACCGCAGCGGAAAATCACCTTCATCCACCGCCAGCACGAGGCCGGCGCCGCGGAGATTCGGAAAAGTTTCGCCCCGCTCCTCGCACACCCGCGCGTCGATTTCGTTTTCAGTTTTAAATACGCCGAGGCCCACGCGCTCGCCGCGCCTCAACCGCGCTTCCACCAGAAATTTGTGGCCGACATCGGTGACGCCCCCGTGCTCTGGACGCTGCGCAACGACGACAACTACATCTTCCGTTGGGGCGCGCCGGACTTCGTGCGCGCCTTCGTTCGCGGCATCCCCGCCGCCAACACCCGCGGTTTCTACTACGGCTCCGACCAGTGGATCTGGGGCCGCGAATTCCTCGACCTCACGCCGCCCGCGCCCGATACCGCCGCCGCGCGCACTCCGTCCGCCCAGGCGCGTCCACTCGAACTCGCGAAACACGACTACCACTGGCTTCTCTGGGGCCGCCTCGGCTACGATCCCGATCTGCCCGATGACCGCTTCATCGCGCTGCTCCACGAAAAATTTCCCGCGACCGACGCGCGTGTGCTCTTCGCCGCGTGGCAGGACGCGTCGATGATCTACCCGCTCACGACCGCCTTTCATTGGGGCGCGCTCGACTTCCAGTGGTATATCGAGGGCTGCCGGAGCCGCGCCGAATTCGCCCTCACGCCCACCGGTTTCCACGATATCAACCGCTTCATCTCGCTGCGCCCCCACCCCGCCACCGACAACCTCTCCATCCCTGACTTCGTCGCCGCCACGCGCGCCGGCAAAACCCTCGCCGGCACCACCCCGCCCGAAGTGGCCGGGCGCATTCAGGCCCACGCCGACCGAGCGCTCACCGCACTCGAACGCCTCGCTTCTACCGCTCCTCTCGGCTCCGAACTTTGGCATACCCTCGAAGACATCCGCGCGATGGCCCACCTCGGCCACTACTACGCCCACAAGATCCGCGCCGCCACGGCCCTCGCGCAATTCCGCTCCACGCTTGACCGCGCGCAGCATGCGATCGTCGCGGCCCAGCTCAACCAAGCCGCGTGCGCTTGGCGCACCTACGCCGCCACCGCGGTGTCCCGCTACGCGAATCCGCTCTGGACCAACCGCGTCGGCATCGTCGATTGGCGCCGCACCTTTGCCAGCGTGCTCTATGACCTCACCATCGCGGACGTGGCGGCGGACGTCCCCTCACTTGCTCCCACTCCCGGCGGCACCGTCCTCGAAGCCGAGGACGCCACCGGCGAGCGTCTCGCGTTCGGCAACACCATGCCCGGTTTCACCGGTCGCGGCTATCTCGACTTTGACCACACCAAAGACCCCAGATCGGTTACGTGGACGTTCAACGCCCGCGAGGCCGGGCTTCATGTCCTCGAATTCCGCTATGCGATGCGCCGGGGCGAAACGAGTCCCGCAACTCTTGCGGTTAACGGCGCCACTTCCGAACTCATGCTCTGGCCGACGGGCGGCGCAAAATCCTGGATGTGGGACCGCAAGGTCGTGTTTCTCCGCCGCGGAGAGAACAAAATCGCCCTCCAACCTGGTGCCGTCATCTCCCTCGATCACCTCAACGTGCTGCGCTAGCGTATCGACGAATTGTTATGCGGCATGATAGCGGCAGCTCTGAAGCAAGCCGAACTGACACTGAAAAAGGCAGATCACGCGGGGTTGAGCGGGGTGCGCCGCAACGGGAGGCATGGCGCGCGCGAAGTGACCGAGCCCATGTGCTGACGGCGTTGGCGCAGGGCGCGAGCGATCACGCGATCGGGACGATTCTCAGGGTGAGCCGAAACACGGTCTGGCGCACGCGGCCGGCCGATTGGGGAAAAGGTGCGGCCTAAGCGGTGGCAGGTCTGTCCCGTCCGGGCCAGCCGCCGAAGTAGGGCACGACCGCCGAGCCGGAGGGCGCGGCGCGCACGTGCGGCACGCCACCGACCGGAGTGGTGTGGTGGACCTCGGCGGCGCATTGGGTTTTCGGTGCTAAGAGGATTTCTTTGAGACGCAGAGGGCCGGCGGCACGCCGGTCGGCCGCGCAGGCTGAAGCGCCGGAACCCCAGCACTTCTTTGACGATCCCGAAAACCGTTCGACGGTTAGCAATTCCCAAAATCCTAATCCCCCCGAGGGTGGTCACTGATTCCTGCAAGAAACCACATCTCACTTTCGGAGATATGGTTTATAAAATGGTGGACGCTGGCGGACTCGAACCGCCGACCCCCTGCGTGTGAAGCAGGTGCTCTAACCAACTGAGCTAAGCGTCCCTTGAACGAGCGGGAAACGTGTAGCCGCCTCCCGGGCGAATCAATCCTGTTTTCATAGAGTCGCCCACGCTCGGCCAGAGTCTGCGGCCCCCACTCCCAACCCTCATTTCTTCGTCTTCACCGCACGCATCCGCCCCGGCGCCACCGTGCGGCAAATCTCACACACCGTCCCGTCGCAATTGAAAGCCGTGCAATGCTCGCGCCCGTAAAAAATAATCCGCAGGTGCAATGCGTTCCAGTGTTCGCGCGGGAACAGTTTTTTCAGATCGATCTCGGTCTGCCGCACATTTTTTCCATTCGTCAATTGCCAGCGCTGCGCCAGCCGATGGATGTGCGTATCCACCGGAAACGCCGGCACGCCGAACGCCTGCGACATGACGACGCTCGCCGTCTTGTGCCCCACGCCCGGCAGTTCTTCCAATTCCTCAAATGTCCGCGGCACGTGTCCGCCGTGACGCTCGAGTAAAAGTTCCGAGAGCCGGTGGATCGCCTGCGCCTTCCGCGGCGCGAGTCCGCAAGGCCGCACGATGGCGTTGATCTCCTCCACCGTCCGCGCCGCCATCGCGGTGGGAGTGTCGGCGAGTTTGAACAACACCGGAGTCACGAGGTTGACGCGTTTGTCGGTGCACTGCGCCGAGAGCAGCACGGCGATCAACAGGGTGTAAGCATCCTTATGGTTGAGCGGCACCGGAGTCTCCGGATAGAGCTCGGCCAGCCGGCGATCCGCGTAAACGGCGCGTTCGAGACGGGTCATGACGAGCCGCGCCTCACCGCGCGTTGGAAAGCCGCGCCTTCAATTCCGCGGATAGGCTGACCGTCGCCAGCCACGTCTGCGCCGCCCCCGCATCGCGCTGATGCCAGTAAGAATAAGCGCCCGTCAACGCACCGGTCTGCGTCGCTCCGACGGGCAACGTCGCCGCCCACTGCGCGGCTGCCGCCGGCTCATGCTGCGCCCACGCGGAACCGATGGTGACAAAGGCAGCCTGCTTCGCTGAGTCACCGATCAGCGCCTGCGCCCATGTGATCGCGGTTTGAGGCGCGTGCGCGCCCACGATGCGGGCGTAGTGGTCAGCGGCGGCATCCCGCGCCGCGCCGGCGGGCAGCTGGGCGACATAGGAACCCGCCGCAGCAGCGTCTTTCGAGGCCCAACTATCGAGGGCGCTGTTGAGCGCGAGGCGCTGGGCGCCGCCGCGGGGTAACGTGGAAATCCACGCCAGTGCCGCGTCCGGATTCTTATCCGCGAGCGTGCGGGCAACCCCGAGGGCGGCGCGCGTCTGGGTGTCGCCGGGGGGCATCAGTGTGATCAGACTGGCGGCGCCCTGGAGATCGGTCGCGCTGAGTTTCTGCACCGCGTTGAGCACCGTGCGCTCCAACCCGGGGCCGGTGAGAAATTTTTGGGCGAGGTCGATGACCTGCAACGGATCTTTCAGCGCCAATTCCGTGAGCGCACTCTCAAGTGCCGACGAGCGGTCGCCTGCAGGCAAACCCTGCGCCCAGACCAAGGCGGCCGGCGCGTCGATACGCACCCACACACTAGCGAGGGCGCGCAGGGCGTTATCACGACCGAGACCGGGCGGAACCGCGGTGAGACGCTGCACGGCGCCGGAGAGATTTTCCTGCGCGAAGCGGTCGAAGAACGCGCTGTAGATCGCGCTTTGGTCACGCGTCGTGGCGAGTTCGCGGGCGAGCCCGAGCGCCCGATCGGCATCCGTTCGACCCAAGGTTTCCAGCAGAAGAAAAAGCGCCGTATCGTAATCCAAACCGGGACGCATCTGCCGCAGATAGACGAGCGCATCCTCGAAATCGCGGGCGAGCAACCGTTGGAACACCCGGCCAAATTCACGCGAACGCTGACGGGGATCGCTGATCTCAAGCGCCGTCGCGACCGCGGCACGCGACGCGGACACTTCCTCTCCCGCCGCAACAGGAGCGGCTGGCTTGGACCCCAACGCGGCGGGCCCCTCCGCGTTTGCGGCCGGGGGTGGGGCCGGTGGTGCGGGACGCGGGCTACGCAGCGCCCAGACGGCGACCAGCGCCACCAGGACCAAAGCGAGGAGAATGAACCACCCACGATTTTTCATCGGCGAAATCTGCGACGGACGGACGCCGCGAGGCGACACATCAAATTATCCCATCCCTCTCACGGACAGCGCAGAGCCGCGCACGCCCGGGGGAGCGCGAGACGTCACGCCGCCTTGCAGGCGCGGAATCTGCCCGCCGGTCGCCCGCCCGCATCAAATCGCGGTTGCGCGGTCGCCCTCCCCTCCTACCGTCCAACCTCATGTCTTTGTCCGCCGACCTCCTCGCTCCGACCGACACCTTCGCCCGTCGCCACACGGGTGACAGCGTTGCCGAGACCGCCGCCATGCTGGCGCTGCTCAGCTACGTTTCAGTTGACGCCCTCATCGACGCCGCCGTGCCCCCGCACATCCGCCGCAGCCCGCTCAACGTCCCCGCCGCGCTCAGCGAAACCGCCGCGCTCGCCGAACTCCGCACCATCGCCAGCGAGAACAAGGTCTTCCGCAATTTCATCGGCACCGGTTACTACGATACCGCCACGCCCGGCGTCATCCAGCGCACGGTCTTGGAAAACCCCGGCTGGTATACCGCCTACACGCCCTATCAGGCCGAGATATCGCAGGGCCGCCTTGAGGCGCTGCTCAACTTCCAGACCGTCGTCACCGACCTCACCGGCCTGAAAATCGCCAACGCCTCCATGCTCGACGAGGGCACCGCCGCCGCCGAGGCCATGATGATGTGTCACCGCCCCAAGGACGGTGACGACGACGCCCACCGCATGTTCTTCGTCTCCGCGAAGTGCCATCCGCAGACGATCGATATCGTCAAAACCCGCGCCATTCCGCTCGGGATCAAAGTCGTCGTCGGCGA
>JACMRG010000097.1 GCA_014376585.1 Opitutaceae bacterium
CGGTGCGGATGCGGGCGATACGGGGGAAGCGGAGGGCGAAGCCGCTTTGGTGTCGGGCGCTGGGCTGGATGCTGTCGAAGGCGATCTCGGGCACGGTATCGGGCACGACGTGGCGGAGGCGGCCTTTGATTTCGGTAGTCGTTTCCAAAAAATGCGCGGTGAGCGCGGCGATCTCGGCGTCGGTGAGGCCGGAGTAGGCTTTGCCGACGGTCAGGAGGCGGTCGCCCTGATTTTCGTCGCGGATGGCGAAGGTGTAATCGCTGAGCACGTCGCGGCGTTTGCCGTGGCCGAACTCGACGGCGACTACGACGACGTCGAGCGTGGCGTAGGCTTTTTTAAGTTTCAGCCAGGCGAGGCCGCGGCGGCCGGGCGTGTAGAGGCTCGTGGGATCTTTGGCCATGAGGCCCTCGTGACCGCGGGCGCGGGCGGCGAGGAAGGCGGCTTCGATATCGAGGGCGGTGTGGGCGGCGGTGGTGGGAGCGAGATGGAATTTTCGATTTTCGATTCTCGATTCCCGATTTAGCAGATTTTCGAGGGCGGCGCGGCGGGTGGAGAGCGCGGCTTTGAGGAGGGAGTCGCCGTTGAGCCACAGTAGGTCGTAGGCGGAGAAGGCGACGGGGATTTCGGCGCCGAGAAAGAAATCGTCCCCGCCGGTGCGGCCGAGGCGTTTTTGAAGCTCGGCGAAGGGGAGGGCGCGGCCGTCTTTCCAAGCGAGGAGTTCGCCGTCGAGGACGCAATCGCCGGTCAGCGCGAGGGCGGCGCGGGCGAGGTCGGGGAACTGCGATGTGATGCGATGGAGATCGCGCGAGTAGAGTTCGACGCGGTCACCGGATTTGTGGAGCTGGCAGCGGATGCCGTCGTATTTCTCCTCGAGCCAGACGGGAGGAGTGAGACGGGCGAGGATGGCGTCGGCGGTGGGCTCGGGGCTCGCGAGCATGAACTGGATCGGTTGGAAAACCCGGAGCTGGATCGACTCCAGCGTGCCGGCGAAGGCGGCGCGGGTGACGGCGGCGAGATCACCGCAGAGCATGTGGGCTTCGCGGATCAGCTCGAGCGGTTGACCGGTGGCGGCGGCGAGGGCGTCTTCGACGAGGCTGTCTTTGAGGCCGATGCGAAGATCGCCGAGCAGAAGTTTTATGAGGAATTTCGCCTCGACGGGCGTGAGCGTGCCGAGACGCGATTGGAGTAGATCGAGTTTGTCGGTGGGCGCGCGGGTGTTGGCGAGGGCAGTGAGAAACTCGGCGGTCGCGAGGAGCGAGAACGGCGCGGGTGTGGTGCGATTTTGGAGCGCGGCTTCGGCGCCGTCGCCGGCGTCGGGGAAACGTTGATAGACGGCGCGGTAGTCGGCTTCGTTGAGCCCGGAGAGGGCGTGGAGGGCGCGTTTGATTAGGGCCCAGCCGAGGTTGAGCGTGAGGGCGGAGGATTGGGGGAAGGGGCGTGCGGTGAAGTAGAGGGCGGCGAGTGCGGCGGAGGCTGCGGCGGGATTCGCGGCGGGGGCGGGGGTCGGATCGCCGGGCGCGGAGGTTCCGGCGCTACCCCTGAAGGTGGAAAAATAAGCGCGAAGGAGTTCGGTTTTTTCGAGGCGCGCAGGTGTGTCTTTGAGTTGGTTGGCGAGGAGCGCGAAGGCTTGGAAATTTTCGATTGGGACAATGGGCGGCCCCGAGGGGGCGGGCGGAGGAGACGGCGCGTTGGGGATAACGCGCCCTAACTTCGGCAGGGACAGCTCGAGCTGGTTGGGGTGGGTGAGGGCCCAGGCGTCGAGGCCGCGCTCGCGGAGCGTGGCGGCGAATTCGCGCGCGAAGCCGTGGAGCGTGAGCACGCGGGTCGGTTGGACGAGCTCGACGAAGCGCAGCAGATCGGCGTAGTCGGCGTGGTCGGAGAGTGGGAAGGCGGCGTCGCACTGGTAGCGATGAATTGCGCCCGGATCGAGGGCCCAGCCGGTGATGGCGGCGGTGCGACGCGTGGGGATTTTTTTGAGGAAGGCAGAGGTGCGCGACTGGGGCGGGCAGATAACAACATGGCCGGCGACCTCGTCGGCAGAGAATTCGCGGTAGGGCGGGAAGGTGAGGCCGAGTTCCTCGTAGACGCGGGTGAGGCGGAGGGTTTGGGGGTGGAGCATCGCGGGGAGTCGGGCGCCCGCGAGGCTGGAGAGAATCTCCTGACTTTTGCCGAGGCTGTAGCCGAAAAGCACCGGCGTCTCGCCGTCGGCGAGGGCTTCGCGGCAGAACGCCACGATGGCGGCGAGGACGTCGGCGGTGGGTGGAAGCACGTAATGCGGCAGGCCATACGTGGTCTCCATGATGAGGACATCGGCACGCGGCGTGGCGCATCGTTCCGCGGAGAGGCCGGGGCGGAGTTTGAAATCGCCGGTGTAGAGGAGTTTTCCGTGGTCCGCGTGGGTGAGGAGCGACTGGGCGGAGCCGTAAATGTGACCGGCGGGGTGGAGCGCGATGGTGGTGTCGGCGGTGAGTTGCTCGGTCTGCTCGAATGGAAGGATGTGTTCGATGCGTTCGCCGGGCATGCGGGCACGCATGACGCGGGCGGTGCCGGTGGAGCAGAGGATTTCCCGGTGCGGCGCGAGGTGGTCGAAATGCGCGTGGGAGACGAACGAGCGCGGCGCGGGATGATGGGCGTCGAGCCACCAATCGAGTTGCGGAAGGTAGAGGCTCCCGGTGAGAAATTGAACGTCCCAAGGCATAGGTGCGCAGAGTAGGGAGAAGACGGGGAGGTTCCCGACGGTAGCAAGTGGACGCGGCAGAATTTTGGCTAGGCGTGCGGACGAAATCCGTTTGGGTGGGTCGCAGCCGCAGAGAACCCCAACCCTGTTTCTATAAAACCATGTCCACGCTCACCACTCCCTCCAGCCCCGGCGGTAACGGCGCGAAGAATTATATGATCACGCAGCTCGACGCGGTGCCGGCGGTGCCGTGCCCGTGCGGCTTTTCACGGCGGGGATTTGCGACGCCGGAAAACACGACGGCGACGATCCATCTCGTGGACATCCAGAGCGACGCCCGCACGCACTATCACAAGAAGCTGACGGAGATTTACCTGATCCTCGAAGGCGAGGGGTTCATGGAGCTCGACGGTGAACTTTTCCCGGTGAAGCCGATGACTTCCATTTTTATCAAGCCCGGCTGCCGGCATCGGGCGGTGGGGAAAATGAAGATCGTGAACACCCCGGTGCCGGCGTTCGACCCGCACGACGAGT
Source organism: Opitutaceae bacterium (assembly GCA_014376585.1). Lineage (GTDB taxonomy): Bacteria > Verrucomicrobiota > Verrucomicrobiia > Opitutales > Opitutaceae > Tous-C4FEB. The sequence goes on from JACMRG010000097.1 coordinate 3,212, forward strand.
GGTTTGATTGAGTTTGGCGCGGGGGGCGCCAAATGTTGAGGAATGAAGAATGAAAGTTGAAGGACCGGAGGCGCGGGAGGACGCGGTCGGATAGCGCGGGATTAGAGATTGAATGACGGAGCGGCCGGCCCAGCAGTCTCCCGCCCTACCTTAATTTTCGGGGTTCTGCGCGCCGAAGGTGGCGCGGATGTAGGCGAGGACGGCGCGGCGTTGGGCGCCGGTGACCATCGCGTCGAAGGCGGGCATGCCTTTGAGTTCGTTGCCCTCGGCGATGATCTTCAGGAGAGCGGCGTCGGGTTTTGCGAGGCGGGTTTTGTCTTCGCGGAAGTTGGCGGCGCCGCCGGGGATGCCGCGGCCGTCGGGTTGGTGGCAGGCCACGCAGTAGAGGCGGTAGGTTTTTTCGCCGGCGGTGACGAGGGCAGCGGCGGAGACGTTGGTGAGAGCGACTTCGTCCTTGGCGCCACCGGAGATTTCACCGGGCCGCGGGAGGCGCGTGGTGCCGCCGATAGTCTTCTCGCCATTGAGAAGGCGGTTGGCCGTGTAGTAAGCGAGGGGGTTGGCGAGGGGCTGGTGATCGCGGGTGCGCAACGCGGGGACGGATAGTTCGTAGATGAAGCCGGGCCGGAGTTCGGAGACGATGAGTTCGGCGGAGAGGCCGTCGGCGCCGGGGCGGACTTCGTTGACGCGAACGCGGGCCTCGTCGATCCACGGTGAACCGTATTTGAACTGATAGTAGTAGCGGAAGCGGTTGATCTCGAAATTCGTGAGCCGGGTGAGCGTGGCGGCGTCCATGGGGCGCGTGAAGGTGAGCGCGAAGCCGCGGTCGGTGAGTTTCACGTCGAGGACCTCGGCGGCGACCTCGCCGTCCCATACGATGCGTTGCAGGCCGTCGGCGCCGGCGCCCCAGCCGCCGGTGGCGCCGAGGTAGAGGCTGCCGTCGGGCGCGAAGACGCTGCGCGTGATGCCGGAGAGGAGTTTCTCGCCCGTGGTGTAGGCGGGCGTTTCGTTGCGACCGAGAAACGGGAAACACACGCCCTGCCATTCGCCGGCGACCTTTTGCAACGAGGAGCGGACGACGAGGCGCGAGTAGTCGCCCGCGAAAACCTGGCCGGCGTAGGGGCCGAATTTCCCTTTGGTTAAATCCCAGACGGGTTCGCCGCCGGAGATGCCCATCGGGCCGTGCGGGAAAACGACGGCGGGAGATTTGTAGCGGCGCCAGGCGTGCTCGGTGGTGAAATTCTTGGCGTCGAAGCCGGGCTCCCATTTCAAGCTGGCGACATGGCCGTGGAAGTCCCCGGGCGCGACGTGGAGGAGGCCGCAGGAGGGTTTGTAGTCGCCCTGGTTTTCGTTGACGAAAAAATCGCCGTCCGGGCTGAGGCCGATGCCGTTGGCCTGGCGGAAGCCGCTGGCGATGGGAGTGAGTTTGCCGTCGGGCGCGATCTTCACGGCCCAGCCGCGCAACGGGAGATCGGAGTATTGGCCGGTGGGTTGGAGGAGAGGCGCAGGGTCAAGGGTGCCGCGGACTTCGTCGGGCGGGACGGTGAGTTTATCGCCATTCGAGGTGAGCGAGATGACGCCGAGGAAATTGCCGGCGGGGTCGCGGCGCAGGCCGAAGAAGAACTCGTGGTAGTTGTGGGAAATACCCCACTGGCCGCCGAGCGCCGCGAACGTGTCCGCGCGGCCGTCGCCGTCGGTATCGGTGAGTTTGAGGAGTTCGGGGCGGTGGGCGACGTAGAGGATTTTTTCGGAGTCGATGACGAAGCCCATGGGCTCGTTGAGGCCGCGGGCGAAGCAGTGCCAGGCGCCGGTGGAGCTGCGCATCCAGATCTCGCCGAAGCGCGTGGCGACGACGAGCGTGCCGGTGGGCGTGAAGCCGACGGCGCTGATACCGCCGCGCATTTCGACGGGGCGTGCGATGTTTTCGACGCGGTAGCCGGCGTGTGCGAGCGGCAGCGCGGCGAAGGCCGCGAGGAGGGCGAAGCGGGCGACGGCGAGACGAAGCGAGCGGCGGGTAAAGCGGAGAGCGGCGATCATGGCTTGGGCGCGGTGGTGGCGGGGGACGTTGGGGTGAAACGCGTGATCAGAACGAGGGCGCCGCTCGCGGCGGCGGTGAGGGTGGTCGCGGGCTGGCCGGCGGTGACGTAAAACCATTTCGCGTCAGTGCCGGAGCGGTCGAAGCGAAAGGTGCGCCTCAACCCGCTGCCGTCGGAAAGCGCGGCGATTTCCTCGCGCACCGGCGTGTCGTCGAGAGTGTAACGGAGTTCAACCGAGTCGGAGCGGAGCGTGTAGCCTTTGAATTCGATGACGGGGATGTGTGCGGGATCGCCGCGCCGGAGAGGGGCCGGGCCGGACTCGCGGGCGACGATGGGGCCGAGCAGTTGCGCGGGCTTGATGAGTTTGCCGGGGCCGGGGCGGACGTTGGTGAGATCGAGAAAGCCGCCGGTCCACGCGTAGTTCACCCCGCCGCGAACGGGATCGTAGCAGAAGTTGATGCCGCCGGGCAGACCGAAGGCGAAACTGCTGGCGTGAGCGTCGGGGAGGACGGTGCGCTCAATAAGGACTTCGCCGGGCGCGAGGGCGGGTTGGGCGCGGAGCGAACCGGGTGCGTGGACGAAGAATGCGAGACCGGAAATGAGGAAGGAGAATGATCGGAGGTTCATTGCCGGTGAGTAAGGAAAACGAAGGTGCCGAGTTTGGAGGCGGTGAGAACATCGGGGACGCCGTCGGCGTTGACGTCGAGCGCTTCGATTTGGGTGCCCAGGCCGGAGGCGCCGTCGATGAGTTGGGGAATGAGCCGGGCGCCGCCGGGGGCCGTCGGGTCGCGGCGGAGGAGGAAGGCGTAGTTGACGGGCGTGGCCATGGGCTCGACGTCGCCGGTGGGACCGTGGGCCCAGCGCCGTTTGCCGGTGATAACATCGGGCAGGCCGTCGCCGTCGAGGTCGGCGAGCGTGAGGGCGTGGGGTTGGGAGAAGGCGACGCCGTAAGTTTTCTCCTCGGCGCGGGTGCCCATCATTTTGTGCTCGGTGAAAGAAATCTCGCCGGTGGCGGTGCGGCGTTGCTCGAACCAGGAAAGACCGAAGCCGTGGGCGTCCTTGGCTGTGATGATGTCGGCGCGACCGTCACCGTTGATGTCGGCGACGAGCATCTGCGCGCCGCCGCGGTCGGAACCGAAGGTGAACGGGTGCTTTTTCCAGAGCGTGCCGGCGGGGGCCGAGGCGGGAGGTTGTTCCCACCAGCCTTCGTTGAGGACGAGATCGGCGCGGCCGTCACCGTTTACATCGCCGATGCCCTCGCCGTGGTAGTAGTGGCCGAACTCGGCTTTTTCGGTGATGGGGACGAATCGCCACGGTTGGTCGGGAGCGGCGAGGTCGGGCGCATACCAGCCCCATTGTTTCAATTTGTCGGCGGCGGTGGTGCCGGAGATGGAGACGAGTTGGGGGTGGCCGTCGCCATCGACATCGGTGAAGCGCGGGGATTCGCCGAAGACGCGCTGGGCGACGAGGTGCTTTTTCCAGCGGGCGTCGGGCTCTTGCGGGACAGGCTCGTAGAAGGTGCGGCCGGTCTTGAAGTCGGGGCCGGTATACCAGAACGGGCCGGAGATGATGTCGGGTTGGCCGTCACCGTTGATGTCGGCGGCGTTGAGGCGGTCGGACCAATATTCGGTGGTAAGCGTGAGTTTCTCGAAAGTGATCGCGCGCGGGGTGGAGGCGGCGAGGGCGGCGAGGGCGGCGAATGCGGTGAGAGAGAAGGCGAGGAGGCAGGAAGGGAATGCGCGCAGCGAAATCATGGGTGAAGAGGTCGGACTCACGGCGCGGGGATTGCGTCCGCGGGGGAAAGAGACGGGGCGGACGCAGTGCCGGGGAAGCAAACGTCAGCGCAGACCGAGGGCGGAAAGAACGAGAATCAGCAGAACGATGACGACGGCGAGGAGCCAATACCACGCGAGCTGGCCGGAGCGGCGGCGGGTTGTCGCGGGCGGGTCGTCGTCGGGCTCGGGGAGATCGAGGCCGTCGTAGATGGATTGTTCGCGCCAGCCGGTGCGTTCGTCGGCGCCGCACTCGGGGCAGGCGTGGGCGCGGAGGGGAATTTCGGCGCCGCATTGGGCGCACGCGGGGGGCGGCGGTTCGGGAGGGCGGGGCATGAGGTTGGCGACGGAGGCCGTTCCCGGAGGTCCCGGCGCCACCTTTCGGATCAGGTTTTTTTGAAATACTTATACCGCGCGAGCCGCCACGCGATGACGAAGAACGCGGTGAGCGGGATGGCGAGGAGCATGCCGAGAATGCCGTCGAAGGCGGTGCCCCAGAAGAAAATCGCGACGATGATAATGACGGGATGCAGGCCGGTGCGCTCGCCCATGATTTTTGGGGTGAGGAACCAGCCCTCGACGGTTTGGACGATGATTTTAATGAGGAGGACAAGGCCGACGAGTGTCCAGCCGCCGCCGGGTTGCAGAAAGGCGAGCGGGATCGTGATCGCGATGCCGATGATGCTGCCGAGGTAGGGGACGATGTTGAGCACGCCGACGACAAGGCCGATGAAGAGGCCGAATTTCAGACCGATCAGGGTAAAGCCGAGCGCGAGGAGAGCGCCCATAATTAAGCCGATGAGGAGTTGGCCGCGGAAGAACGATTCCACGATGCCGATAAACTCGCGCAGGAGAAACACGAGATCGGCGCGGAGGTCCGGGTTTAGGAAGGGCAGATGGCCGGGCAGGTTGCGCGTCGGGTCTCCGGTCGAGAGCAGGAAGAAGAAAAGGTAAACCGGGATAATCGCGACGTGGGCGACGAAAGCGCCGATACCGAGCAGGCCGCCGCCGGCCGCGCGGAGGGAGGGCAGCGTGTGAGACAGTAGCGAGCGGCCCTCGGCGACGCCGGCGTCGGCGATCTGGCGAACGGTGGGGTTGGCGAGCTGGCGTTTGATGAGGCTGACCCACTGCGGGTAGTTGGTCTCGACGTAGAGACTGCCGTTGGCCCGGAGGGTCGGCAGGAACGTGATGAAATCGAGCAATTGGTCGATGAGCGGCGGGAGCAGGAGGAACAACGCGCCGCCGAGGAGGAGCGACACAATGCCATAGATGAGCACGACGGCGGCGGGCCGGCGGAGTTTCAGGCGACGGATGAGGAGTTCGACAACGGGGCGGAGGATGAGCGCGAACACGCCGGCGACGGCGAGGGGCCAGAGCACGCTGGAGAAGAACACGAGGAGCCGCCCGAGGACGATGAAGCTGAGAATGATGAGGGCCGCCGAGCCGCAGATGGCGGCGAGAGTGACGGCGAAGCCGACGGTGCGACGCTGGCTCGCGCTGAGGAAAGCAGGATCGGGGGCGCCGGGCATGCCGTCACGATGGACGGGCGAAATGCGGGATGACGAGAGCGGAGATGAGGAAATGAACCTAGAAAACTACAGCGTTAGCAGTTAGACACGCGCTATGTCGTCACGTTGCGATGCTCTGGGGAGGCTCCGTGGTTTTCATTTCTGCATCCGGAACGGAATAGCGTCTCCGGCCCTACCAAGACGCTCCAGCTTTTCGACATACGAGGGGTAGAGCTTAGCTTTCAATCCTATGAAATCTGGCGACGGGGCCAAAGGTAAGGTCTGTCGAAGATACGGTAAACCGCGCTCTGGCTCCTCAAGCTCAAGGTATACCATGGCCAATGCGATATTTCGCTTCTGTGTGATTGGCGCCTGCTCTCCGCTTATCTTTTTTTCGATTTCCAGTGACTCCAGCAGCAGCGGCTCGGCCTCGGCATACTTCTTCAGCCGAATTTTCGCGTTCGCGAGATTGAGCAGACTGCCCGATTTTGCGGCCGGTCCAAGGTGTCCCCAATCCACGTTTTGTGCGGCACGAGCATATGCTGCCTCCGCTTGGATATAGTCACTGCGATTCATGGCACTATCACCTGCATCAGTGTAGCGTCCGTAAGTTGCGTCGTTTAGCGGATTGGCGCAGCCGATCAGAATGAGGAGAAACGCGAGTGATATTATCTTTTTCATTTTTGCATTCCAAATATTCAGAGCGCGCCGCGGCAGGTTGCCGATGGCATTTAGCGATAGGCATCGCGGCGGTTGGCAATGCGGATCACCAAAATAACGAGGCGAGCATTTTGGATTTCGTAGAGGATGCGGTAATCGCCGACGCGAATCCGCCAAACGTCTTCTACGCCGGAAAGTTTTACACAGCCCGGAGGACGGGGATTGTCAGCCAGCCGTTCGGCCGCGGCGACGATGCGCGTTTGTAGTTTTACGTCGCGCTGGGAGCGGAGCCAGTCGCCCGCTTTCGGGGTGAACTGGACCGTGTAGCGGCTCACGCGAGGCCGAGTTGGCGTTTAAGGTCGGAGAGCGGAATAGCGGGAGCGCGATCGCGGCGCGACGCGGTCACGGCGCGGCGGTCCGAGGCATCCTCGCGTTTGGCAATCGACGCGCCGACGTAGGCGAAAACCTTGCGGCGTTCTTTGGCCGGGAGCTGTTGTAGTTCACGGATAAATTTAGTCGCGGTCATGGGCGGAACATCGTCAACGAGTGAGGAGAGTCAATAGTTCGGGGCGAAGGAACGCGGAGTGAAGAATGTAGAGCGACGCGACGATTGGAAAACTACGAGATACACGCGCGCGGGACGCCCGTGCCACTTTTCGGAGGGCGGGTCGGAGACGCCGCCCTACTTGCGCATCGAAAACGGCACCGCGGTCGTGCCGGTGTGGTGGCGCCAGAACCAGCGGGCCATGGCGGGGAGGAGGACGATGGCGCCGAGCATGTTTACGAGGAACATGAACGTGAGGAGAATGCCCATGTCGGCTTGGAATTTCAGGTCGGACAAGAGCCAGAGGCTCACGCCGATCGCGAGCGTGAGACCGGTGAAGACGATGGCGGCGCCAGTGTCTTTGTAGGCGGTGATCATCGCGTCTTCGAAATACGCACCGGACTTCAGGGCGGTTTCCAAGCGGGCAAAAAGGTAGATGCCGTAGTCCACGCCGATGCCCACGCCGAGGGCGACGACGGGGAGCGTGGAGGTTTTTAGGCCGATGCCGAGATAGACCATGAGCACGTAGGCGAGGAAGCTGACGAGGCCGAGCGGGACGACGATGCAGAGCGTGGCGGCGAAGGAGCGGAACGTGATCAGGCAGAGGGCGATCACGGCGCCGAAGACCCAGAGGAGGATCGGAGTCTGGGCGGCGGCAACGACCTCGTTGGTGGCGGCCATTACGCCGGCGTTGCCGCTGGCGAGGAGAAATTTGGCTTTGGGCGACGGGTGCGCGGCGGCGAAGGCGGTGGTGGCGGCGGTGACGGCGCGGAGGGTGTCGGCCTTGTGGTCGGCGAGGAAGATGAGGATCGGCATCACGGAGGCGTCGGCGTTGAGGAGGCCGGTGGCGGTCTCGATGGGCGTGACGGCCTGCGCGAGCGAGGCGGGCTGGCGGGGGAGCACGCGCCATTTGAGCGAGCCCTCGTTGTAGGCGGAGTTGATCATCTTCGCAACGGACGGGAGGCTCACGACGGATTGCACGCCGGGGACGTTGCGGATGGCGCCCTCGAATTCATCCATGAGGGTGACGACATCGTGATCGACGCAGCCGTTGGGAATCGTTTCGACGATCACCGAAAGCATGTCCACGCCGATGCTGAATTTTTGCGTGATCAGGCGGGTGTCGGCGTTGTAACGGGAGCGCTGACGGAGTTCGGGGACGCCGGCGTTGGTGTCGCCGATGCGAACCTCCTCGGCCTTGAAATAGGCCCAGACGCCGACGACGAGGGAGACGATGACAATAATCAGCGACGGACGGGGGCGGAGGGCGTGGCCGAGGCGTTCCCAGAAAGCGTCCATGCGGCGTCGGCGCATCGCGACCCACGGGGCGTAGCTGCCGGGTAGGTGCAGGTGAGAGAGGAGAAGGGGGAGCAGGAAAAAATTGGTGATGATGATGACGCCGACCCCGAGGCTGGCGGTGATGGCGAGCTCGTGGATGGACGCGATTTTGATGACCATCATCGTGATGAATCCGATGATGTCGCAGGCGAGGGCGACAAGGCCGGGGACGATGAGTTGGACGAAGGCGTTGCGGGCGGCGGTGGGGCCGTCGTGGCCGGCGAAAATCTCGTTGCGGAAGGTGCAGATTTTCTGGACACCGTGGCTGACGCCGATGGCGAAAACGAGAAACGGCACGAGAATGGAAAACGGATCGAGGCCGTAGCCGAGGGCGGTGAGCGCGCCGAGTTGCCAGACGACGGCGAGGAGCGAGCAGAGCACCGGGGCGAGGGCGAGTTTCCAGCGGCCGGCGTAGTGCCAGACGAGGAGCGCGGTGACGACGATGGAGATGCCGAAGAGGCCGATGACGCCGCGGGCGCCGTCCGAGATGTCGCCGATGACTTTGGCGAAACCGATGATGTGAACGGTGACGGCGCCGCGGGTGTCGGCGGCGACGCGGGCGCGGATGGTTTCGAGGGCGGCGGAGACTTTGACGTAGTCGATCTTCCGGCCGGTGGCGGGGTCGGTCTCGAGGAGCTGGGCGCTGACGATGGCGCCGGTGAAATCGTTGGCGACGAGTTGGCCGAGTTTGCCGGACTTGATGATATTGGCGCGGACCTTTTGAAAACCGGCGGGTGTGGGGGCGAAGTCGGCGGGGATGACGTTACCACCGGCGAAACCGTCCTCGATGACCTCGATGAAGCGGACGTTGGGCGTGTAGAGGGACTGGACTTGGGCGCGGTCCACGCCGGGGAGGTAGTAGGCTTCGTCGGTGACGGTTTTGAGGGTGGTGAAGAAAGCGGGGGTAAAGATGTCGCCTCGGGTGGGGACGAGGGCGATGAGGACGCGGTTGGCGCCGCCGAACTCGGCCTGATGTTTCGTAAACGTGCGGATGAAGGGGTGGTCGAGCGGGAGGGATTTGTTAAAGCTGGCATCGACCCGGAGGTGGGCGGCCGACCACGCCATGAAGCCGGTGAGCACGGCAAAGCCGACGATGAGCGTCGTGCGCCAGCGAAAGAGCCAGGTGGCAAAGCGTTCGATCATGCCGGGGCGGGGCTAGCGGGCGGTGGGAGTCGCAGGCTGCGGAGTCGGGACGGCGAGACCGATCTCGAAGGTGGTCGCACCGGCTTCGCCCAAAGCGAGGATGTGACCTTCGGGTAATTCCAAGAGCGCGGCGACGGCGGTGGTGAGCGGGACGGATAACGGCGTGACGCTGCGGCCGCCATCGCGGCTGAAGTAGAAAGCGCGGGACTGACCGGCGAAGAGGAGATGGTCGCTACGGAGTTTGAGGGCAGTGGCGAGGAGGACGGGGTCGGCGAGGGCGATTGATTGCCACGTCGCGCCGTCGTCGGCGGAGCGGAAGAGGCGGCCGCGAAGGCCGTGGGCGACGAGGGTGTTTTTATCGAGCGGGAGAATGCCGTAGAAGGAGCCGTCGTAGGGCGCGGTGATGGGTTGCCACGTCACGCCGGCGTCGGAGGAGCGGAGGAGCGTGCCGTGCTCGCCGGCGAGGTAGAGCGTGCCGGTGGGGCCGCGAGTGAGACGGTTTAGATGGTAGTCGTCGGGGGTGAGTTTGCGGCGGGTCCAAGTAAGGCCGGCATCGGTGGTCTCGACGCAGAGGCCGTAGGCGCCCACGGCGAGGATGTGGCGTGTGTCGAGGGCGAGGACGTCGAGGAAAGAGTCGGTGAGGTTTTCGCCCTGCCAGGATTTTTGCCACGTGCGGCCGGCATCGGTGGTGGCGAGGATAAGGGCGTCGTGGCCGACGGCCCAGCCGTGTCGAGCATCGGGGGCGAAGGTGATGCCGGTGAGGGCGGCGGTGAGACCGGCGGGAACGGCGGCGGGTTGCCAGGTGAGCGCGGCATCGGTCGAGCGGAGAATAGTGGCGCGCTCGCCGACGGCGATGATCGCGGCGGGGCCGGCTTGGGCAACGGCGAGGAGCAGCATGCGGGGCGTGATGTCGGTGGCGTGGGTGGTCGCGGCGAAGGCGACGGTGGCGAGGAGGACGGCGCGAAAAAAGCGCATTGAGGTCAACGCGCTCCACCCGGTGGGTGAACGAGGCGGCATGGTGGGAGCGGAGCCGTGCGGCGCGTTAGGGTTAACGCGCCCTACCTTAGCGGATGCCGTCGCGGCGGAGGGTGTCGGTGGTGTAGTCGGCCGGGGTGCGTTTGATGGAGTAGTCATACATCGCGTTTTCGTTATCGAGGCCGATGACGAGATAGCGGCCGGCGATGAGATCGGTGTGGGCTTCGAGCGTGCTCCAGAAGACTTGGGCGTCATAGTAGTTGATGCAGTGGGCCTCGGAGACGCGCCACATCTGGTCGCGGGAGTCGTATTGATCCACGGCGAGAATCTGCCAGCTATCCTCGTCGATGTAAAAGGTGCGGCGCTTGTAAACGTGGGACGTGCCGGGCTTGAGCGTGGCATCGACGACCCAGACGCGGTGGAGTTCGTAGCGGGCGAGGTCCTGATTGATATGAAGGGGCTTGAGGATGTCGGAGTATTTCACGGCCTTGCTGTGAAGCTTGTAGGAGTTGTAAGGCACGATCATCTCGCGTTTGCCGATCAGCTTCCAGTCGTAGCGGTCGGGGGCGCCGTTAAACATATCGAACTGGTCGCTGGTGCGCATGCCGTCGGAGGCGGTGCCGGGGGCGTCGTAGGAGACATCGGGGGCGAGGCGGACGCGACGTTGGCCGGCGTTGTATTGGTAGGCGCGGCGCTTCTCCCTCACTTGGTCCATCGTCTCCTGCACGAGGAGAATGGTGCCGGCGAGGCGGGCGGGGGCGGTGACAGCCTGTTTGAAAAAGAGCAGGTTGTTGTCGAGGTCCTTGGCGGTGATGCCGGGGCGGACGTAGTTGAAAAGGAACTCGTCGTCGAATTGCACGAGGTTGTAGCTGCCGCCGCGGGTGGGGGCGGCCTGGGCGATGTGGCGGGTGGCGGCGACGCCGCGATAACGCGTGAGGTGATTCCACATGACTTCGAGGCCGCTGGCGGGAATCGGGAACGGGATGCCGACGATGGCATCTTCAAAAGCGTTACCCTCGTGCGTGAGGCGCGCGGTGGTGGCGTTGGCGCGGGTGGCGTCGTAGATGCGCTGGGGATTGGAGGCACTGCGGCGCGTGGGATAGACGATGAGCTTGTAATCGGCGTAGGCCTTGAGGAGGGCGACGGAGCCGGCGGTGAGCCTGGGCTCGTATTGGCCGAGGTTGGCGGGGGTGACGGTGTAGAGGGGTTTGTCGGCCGCGAAGGGATCGGGGTGGTGATCGCCGACCTTGTAGCCGGCGAGCGGGGTGAGCACGCCGCCGTTCCACGCGGGGATCGTGCCATCGGTCTTGCCGCTGGTCTGGGGGCCGAGGGGGGGGAGGGCGGC
>JACMRG010000098.1 GCA_014376585.1 Opitutaceae bacterium
ATCGGCCGCCTCACGCTGCTGCGCAAGGTCGCCTGAGTCCGTTTGGCCGCCCCGCCCGCATTTCTCGAAATGTAGGCGGGGTGCCCCACCCCCGCCCGCTTCCCGCTCGGTCCGCGCGAAAAACTTTGCGCCCGCATTTCGTCGCCCGCCGCATCCCCGCCGCTCACCGGCCCGTAACACCGCCCATGCGCTCCGTTCTCGTCCGCTTTGCCCTGCTCGCCCTCGCCACCCTTCGCCTCCACGCCGCCGAACCGGCGCCGACGCTCACTGAGAAAAAACTTTACGCCCTCTGGACCGGCGAGTGGACCGGCGTCCTGGAATACCGCGACTATCAGCCGCCCCACGGCCGCGTCACTCTCCCGACGTTGCTAGAAGTCACGCCCACACCCGACGCGGCGGCGCTGATCCTCCGCTTCGTTTACGACGACGGCCCAAAGAAGACCGTTAAATCCACCTCGCGCCTCGCCTTTGATCCCGACGCCCGCCGCCTTATCTGGACAGACGAAAGCAAACCCGCGCGCCCCGAAGACACCTTCACCTTAGCCGAAGCATCGCCCGACGGAACCCGACTGGTGTTTCTCGGCACGCAGATGGACGACAACAAAACCTCGCGCGTCCGCTACACGTTTGCGACCGCCGCCAGTTCCTGGCGCATCCTCAAGGAAACCACGAGCGACGGCCCCGATTTCGCATTTCGGCACGAATATCGGTTCAGACGATAATTCGCTCCGCACGGCCCGAACGCTCAGGGTTGAGCCGCCGGCTCGGGATTTACCCCGATCAGCTCGACGTCGAAAATCAACCCCGCTCCGGCCGGCACGCCGCCACCGCCCATCGTGCCGTAGCCGAGCGAAGGCGGGATGAAAAACTCCGCCCGGCCACCCGACTTAAGCGCCGCCATGCCTTCCGCCCAGCCGGCGATCAGGCTCTTCATGACCAAATCCGCCGGCTTGTCGCGGGTGTGCGAATCGTCGATCACTTTGCCGTCTTTCAACGAGCACACGTAATGCACGCGCACCCGATCCGTCGTCTTCGGTGCCCCGCCCGTGCCCGGCGTGATCACGCGAATCCCAAGTCCACTCGGCTGCCACACGACACCTGGCAACGAGGAGCGGGGACCATAGAGCCACTCGCGCATGATCGTCGCGTCGTCGCGTTTGGCCGTCACCGGAGCCTCGGGTTTTGACGGACCGCAGCCCGGGAGAACGAAAACCACCGCCAGTGATAAACAGCCCAACATCATGCGCGGATTCATATCGAAGGAGTGTTGGCCAAAGGTTGACGCGCACTCTATCAGAAAACTCCGTTCCTCCATTTTAACTGAGCCTCGTGAAACCCATCTTCTTCAAAACGCCGGCTGATTTCGGAAAGTGGCTCGCGAAGCATGGCCGTTTGAAAACCGAGCTGCTGGTGGGACTTCATAAACTCGATTCGGGCCGCCCCAGCATCACCTGGCCTCAGTCGGTGGACGAAGCCCTCTGCTCCGGCTGGATCGATGGCGTGCGCAAACGCATCGACGAGTTCAGTTACACCGTGCGCTTCACGCCGCGCAAAACCACGGGCATCTGGAGCGCCATCAACATCGCACGCGTGCAAGCCCTCACCGACCTCGGCCGGATGCAGCCCGGCGGGCTCAAGGCTTTCGCCGCGCGCGTAGAGCACAAATCCCGGATTTACTCCTACGAACAAAAAACCGGCGGGCTCGATCCTGCATCTGAAGCGAAATTCAAAGCCGACGGCGCCGCGTGGACCTTTTTCCAAGCGCAGCCGCCCGGCTACCGAAAACTCGCCGCGTGGCGCGTCAGCAGCGCGAAACAGGAAACCACCCGCACCCGGCGGCTCGCACAGCTCATCGCCACCTCGGCCGCCGGGAAACGACTGCTCTGATTCGAGCTGGCCTCACACGGAAGGACCGCGCGCCTGGGTTTTCAGCTCCCGCCAGCGAGCCAGCCTCTCCGCGATCCTCGCCTCCCAGCCGGCGGTCTTCGGCGTGTAGAGTGCGAGCGGTTGCTCAAGGTAATTTTGGCCGGAGATATTTTCCGGGTAGTCGTGCGAGTAGCGGTAGCCTTTGCCGTGGGCGTTTTGCTTGCTCGCGGCGCCGCTTTTGTCGCGAAGCGGGAGCGGCACGGGTTGCACGGGCGCGGTTTTCAACGCGGCGTGGGCGGCAGCGAGCGCGACGGTGGCGGAGTTACTCTTGGGCGCGGTGGCGATGTAGAGCGTGGCGTGCGCCAGCGTGAGCTCGGCTTCGGGCAGGCCGATGAAATCACAGGCGTGGTGGGCGGCGACGGTGAGCGGGAGTGCCTGCGGATCGGCAAGGCCGACATCTTCGCTCGCGAGAATCACGAGGCGCCGCGCGATGAAGCGGGGGTCTTCGCCGCCCGCGAGCATCTTGGTCAACCAATACATGGCGGCGTCGGGGTCGCTGCCACGGCAGCTTTTGATGAAGGCGGAAATCGTGTCGTAGTGCTCGTCCTCGTCGGCGTCGTAGCGGATGCGGCGCTCCCGGGCGAAGACCTCGAGGTCGGCGGCGCTGAGGGCGACACGCTCGGGCAGACCGAGGACGAGGACTTCGAGGGCGTTGAGCGCGCGGCGGAGATCGCCGTCGCAGAGCACGGCGAGATCGGCGAGGAGCTTGGGCTCGGCGGTGACGCCACGCGCGCCGAGGCCGCGCTCGGCGTCGGCCAGCGCAGCGGCGAGGACGCCGGCAATGGCGGCGGGCGCGAGCGGCTCGAGGCGGAAAAGGTGGCTCCGCGAGAGGAGCGGCGGGTTGACGTAAAATCCGGGGTTGTGCGTGGTCGCGCCGATGAGGCGGACCGTGCCTTCCTCGACATCGGGCAACAGCAGGTCCTGTTGCGATTTGTTGAAACGGTGAAGTTCGTCGATGAAAAGAATCGTCGCGGCTTCGGGACGCCGGCGTGCGGCGGCGAGAATTTCGCGGAGCTCGGCGACGTTGGACATGACGGCGTTGATGCGCACGAAACGGCTGCCCGTCTCGTGCGCGATGGCCTCGGCGATGCTCGTCTTGCCACAGCCGGGCGGGCCGTAAAAGAGCAGCGAGCCAAAGCGATTTTGGGCGACGAGGCGCGGGAGGAGACTGCGGGGGGCGGGAATGTGTCCCTGCCCGACGACCCCGGCGAGCCGACGCGGCCGCATGCGAGCGGCGAGCGGCTGGTGGGCGCCGGTGCGTTTCTCACCGGGACCCCGCGCAGGATCCGGCGCGACGTTCTCTTCGGCGAAAAATTCGGGTTGGTCGTCAGCGGGCATGGCGGGATGGACCGCGGATTACACGGGTGGGCACGCGCAAATTCAAAATCTATCGCGCAAATCCGCCGTGAGCACATTGGCGTCGATTTGGGCGGCGCAGCAGTTAAGAGATTCATCATGACCAGTCGTAGCCTCGGACACCGCGCGCCGCTCCTGTGGCTCGTGCTGCCGATGATCGCGGGCCTCGGGGCGGGACAGGCCGGCGAAGTCGCGCGGCCCGGTTGGTTGCTGGCGGGTGCGGTGGTGGCGGGTGTCATCAGTTTGGCGTGGGCCGAAAAAACCAAGGTCTGGGCAGTCGCGATGGTGACGGCGGCACTACTCGCGGGACTCGCGAGCTATGGATTGAACCGCGCACGGCTGCCGGCGTGGGATGCGCTGCCGCCGCGGGAAGCGAGGCTCTCGCTGCGGATTGAGCGGACCTTTTCGTCAATTGATCCCAGGAAAGCGGCGGGGCTGGCGGTGGTGATGCGCAGCGACGACCATTTGCGCGAGCTGGTGGGGCAACGGATTTATTTTTCCCTGGCGTTGAAAAAAAGCGAAGCCGCGCCCGTGCGCACGACGGTGATAACGACTGTCGGGGTGCTCACGGCGCTGCCGCGCAATCCGCCGGGCGACACGTTCGACGGCTATCTCGCGGGTGCGGGCGTGAATTTCCGGCTCGCGCGCGGGCGGGTGCTGGCGGAGGAACGGGCGGCGTCGGGCTATGCGCGGTTTTGCGCGCGCGCCGCGGCGCGGTTTAACGCTGTCCTCGGGCTGGGCATCGCGGGGAAGCGTCCCGAGCTGGCGGGGTTGTCACGGGCGATGATGCTCGGGGAGACGCATGAGCTGAGCGAGGAGCAGCACGAACTTTTTCGGAAGAGTGGGACGATGCATCTTTTCGCGATCAGCGGGTTGAATATCGCGGTGATCGCGGGCGCGTTGCAGATGTTACTGGTGCCGCTGCGGCGGTGGCCGGTGGCGCGTTTCGTAGTGGGCGCGGCGCTGCTGTGGCTGTTTGTGGATATCACGGGCGCGGCGCCCTCGGCGGTGCGGGCGTTTGCGATGGGGGTTTTTTTGCAGGCGGCGGTCACGCTGTGGAAACCGGCAAACGTGCTCGCGGCGCTCGTCGCTTCGGCGGCATTGGTGCTCGTGGTCACTCCGTTGCAGGTGTTCGGCGCGAGCTTTGTGATGAGCTACGGGATCGTGGCGGCTTTGCTGTTGCTCGGATTACCGTTGGGCGAGGCTTGGGTGGCGCGTTGGTCGCCGGCGGCGGATTTGCCGAAGGTGACGTGGCGGTGGTGGCACCACGCGGCCGGCGCGGCCTGGCGCTGGCTCGCGGCGGCACTCGCCATCGGCGTAGCGACGACGCTCGTGGGTCTGCTGACGGGGGTGCATTATTTCGGACTGCTCACCCCGGGGGCGCTGCTGACGAATCTCATACTGATTCCCGCGGCGGGGCTGGTGACGTTGGGCGGATTTGCAGCACTGCTGTGCGGGCTCGCGGGCTGGATTTTTGGCGCGGTGCTCTGCAATCACGCGGCGGCGTTGTTGTTGCTCGGAATCCAGCGGATCGTGGCCGGGAGCGTGACGGTGCCGGGGGCATTCATGGCCGCGCATTTTTCGGCGGCGTGGCTGGGGCCGATGGCTCTGACCGTATTGGGCGCGGGGTTGTTGGCGGGCTATGCGCTGGGGTGGCGGCGCGGGCGTTATTACTGGGCGCCGTTTGCGCTGGTGGCGGCGGTTCTGGGTTTCGGCATGAGGTTTGGGTAGCCCACGGAATACACGGAAGAAACCTGAGCCGGGACGATGCGATTGGAGGAGCGAGATTGCTCACGATCCCGGAGCTGAAATCGCCCGCAAGCGGGCTCCTACAACGACCAACTACACGTGGTCGCAACTGCGAATGACATGGGGATTCGGCGGCGAAGACTAAATTTTCCGTGTAATCCACGTATCCTGTGGGCCATGCTCCACCTCATGAAAAGCGCCTACGAACTCGCCATGGAACGTCTCGACAAGTCTTCGCCGGCGGAAAAACCCCTCACCGCAGTGAAAAAAGCCCGGCTCGCGGAGGTCGATCAGCTTTTCAAGGGCAAGCTCGCGGAGCGGGAGATCTTCCTGAAGCAGCAACTGAACCTGGCCTACGCGGAGCAGAAGGCGGACGAGATCGAAAAAATCCAAACGCAGCTCGTGCATGAGCGCGCACGATTGGAAGAAGAGCGCGAGGCGGAGAAGGAAAAGATTCGCCGGGCGAAATAAATGCGCAGCGCGGAGGCGGCGGTCCTTCGAGCGGACTGAAGTCCGTCCTACTTAGTGAACGAACTCAAAGTCCACGACGAGGGCATGGTGATCGCTGGCCGGCGAGGGAAACACCTGACTGCCGACAACGCGCAGAGGAGCGTTGTAAAAAACGTGATCGAGAACCAACGGGCGGCGGCGCCACGTGATGTCCGTCTGTTGGGCGGTCCGGAAACCAGCCTGAGCGAAATGATTGATAAGGATCTCGTGGCGGTGCTCGTTGAAATCACCGGTGAGAATCGTCGGGGCGGTGGCACCCGTGATTTGATCGGCCACGAGATTACGCTGCCAAGGGCTCTCGTTTTTGCCCGAACCCAGCATGAAAAACGCGAGGAGGTGCGTGTTGTAGAGCTGGATCTCGCGGCCGTGGAACGTGGTTTTGGCGCCGATCAGGAGGCGATCAGTGGGCGTGGTTTTGTTACCGTAGAAGTCGAACTCGATGGGCGGCGACGGAAGATCGAGCCGCATCGGATCGCGAATGGGACCGCGGGAAAAAATCGCGAGACCGATGCCGAAAGGCAGTTCGCGCACATCGGCTTTGGGATAGGCAAAGCAGCTTTCGTAGCCGGTGAGTTCGGCGCGGAGGCGCGTGTAGTTGGGCGGTGGCTGGAGTTGCATGCCGCCGGCCTGCGCGTGCTCGACTTCCTGGAGTAAAATCACGTCGGCATCGTGCCGACGAATTTCGGTGAGCGTGGCCTCAAGATCGATCGGCGCGTGGTCGGGGTCCGCGTCGTCCCA
This sequence comes from Opitutaceae bacterium, assembly GCA_014376585.1. GTDB lineage: Bacteria > Verrucomicrobiota > Verrucomicrobiia > Opitutales > Opitutaceae > Tous-C4FEB. Next base: position 6,280 of record JACMRG010000098.1, read on the forward strand.
GATCTGGCCGAACTGCATGTTAAACTGCAGGACTCGGAAACGACTCATGGGGTGGCGCGCAGGAATGAGCGCGCGACAGTCGAGCCACCGGCGGGAGTAACCGCGCTCGTGGTGCCGAGCGGGGTGGCCGTGTTGCGGTGAAAGACGAAGCGGTTGACGCGAGCGGTGGTGCCGGCGCCGACAGCGGGCGCACTGGTCACATTGGTGGAGCGGGCCGAGGTGAGCGCCGACTGGTAACGCGCGGCGAGCTTGGGGCCGTCGTGCGCAGCGTCGGGTTGGAAGCGGGATTCGCGGTGATCAAACGCGTTCATTTCCAAGGTGCGCGCTTCGGGCCGGCGAGCATCGGGGGTGACCAGATTTTTGGCCTTCGTTTCGGTGATGTCGATGGCCGCTTGGCGCGATCCGACGGCGGCGATGGGCCGGTCGAGGACTGCTGGCGCAATGCGGCGATTTTGGAGCGTAGTGTTCAATTCGGGCGCGCGTTTGTCCGGGCTGACGGAAGGAACGGGAGCGTAAGGGGTATTACGCTCGGAGTAATCGACTTTGGCAGGATCGGCGGCGTGGACGGACGACGAAGAAGCCAAGCCGAGAGCCGCGAGTAGAAGGGCGCCGGGCAGTTTCATCTGGACGACCGGATGGAGTCGGCGGCGCGGGATTGCGGCAACCCTAATTATTCGGGTTCGGCCGTGCCTTCGACCACCCAAGCGCGGGCCTCGGGGACTTTTTCGAAAAAGGCGCGCAAGGCCGCGGAAAGGTGGTCGGCATAACGAAAGTGCGCGCCCATGCCGGTGCGGAGTTCGGCCTCGTAGATGAATTTATCGCCGTGCGTGCTGTGCTCGAAAGGCGTCTGCGCGCCGAGGAGGAGCGAGTAAACGTAGGAGGCGGAACCGCGTTGCATGAGCTCACGGGTGAGCGCGAGTTGATCGGCGAGCAATGCGGCGTGGATCGGCGTGGAATGGGAAATCTCCGGGGGAAGGTAGAAGCCGACTTGGATGAACGGCGTGTAACGATGGCCCGTGCGATGGCGGTTAAGGTCGCGGAGTTCGGCGATCGCCATGTTGTTCCAGGCGAAACTCACGCGCATGCGGCGGGTCGCGGTGCCTTGCTGGGCGTAGCGGTTGGCGCGGTGGTTGAGCGCCTCGGCGACGGGCTGCGTCTCGGTGAGGAAGGGTGACGTGGCGCGGTCCACGTGGACCCAGACTTCGTCGGCGAGCGGGGCGGCGGAGAGGCGATCCAGGCCGAGCGAGAGCGAGGTGGCGAGTTCCTGGCGGGCCTGTTCCCCGTAGGATTTTTCGGCGAAGCTGTGGCGGGTCAGGCGCGGGGAGAGTTTGACGAGCTCGGCGCGGATGAGCGCGGCGGCGGTGCGGGCCTCGGGGTGCGGGAGCGAGTCGAGGTGTTTCACCGTGACGGCCCACATGCGGGAGGTCTGGACGAGCCCGAGGTTGGTGCGCGTGGCGAGCGGGATGAAGTAGCGCGCGCGGTCGAGCGCGTAGTTTTTGCGGAGGCGCGTGGCGACGGCGGGCTTGGCGTCGGGCGGGAGGCGGACAAGATCGGGCTGCGCAACGGCGAGGGCGTCGAGGCGGGCGTATTCGGCGTGATAGGCGGCGAACGAGCGGGCGATAAGGTCGTTCCAGCGCGGAGCGAGATCGACGGGGATGCCAAGTTCTTCGGCGGTGGCGACGTTGGCGGCGTCCATCGTGATGTAGCGCGTGGACGACTCCTGCCCATCGGCCATCTGCGCGATCTCGAAAATTTTATAAGCGAGCCACATCGAGACGCCGTCGAGCGCGATGGCGAGGCCGCCGGTGAGGCCGCCGATGGAGGCGTGGCCGTAATCGACGAACTTGAGGATGCGGTCGATGGAGGCCTCGGGGTTGGCGAGATCGACCTTGGCCATGATGGCGGCGATGCCCTCGTTGCTGCGGGAGTAGCGCGCGAGGACCGAGGCCAACAGCTCGGGGGTGACCTTGGGGAGGTCGGCAGCGGTCGGAGGCGGGACGAGGGCGAGGCCGGTAACTTTCATGCGCGGGATGAGAGCACATGAAGGGCGCAACGAGGCGCAAAGGAAAAGCGGGGGCGGATAAGGAAAACGTGCCCGACGTAGCGTGACCCCACCGCTCACCAGCGACTCAGCCCATACGGAGAGTCTCGCCTCTCGTGCTTAAGGACGGTGACCCGGATCTCGTCAGCCAATTCACGATAAACAATCACGTAGGGAAAACTTGGGAATTTGAAGCGACGATAAACCGCACTGCTTTGATGGTAGGCGTAGCGGCGCGGATTCAGTTTAATATTCGCAAGTCCAGCCCGCATCTCCGCTTCAAACCTGTCTGCCATTGCGGGACCGACTTGATCATAAAAACTAATCGCGGCGTTGAAATCCCGCTGCACGGCAGGATGAAACCCCAACTTCATGCCCGGCGGACACCGCCCCAAAATTCTGATTCGGAAAGGGTCTTGATCGTGCCGTTTTCCAGCTCCGCATCGCGGAGCTGCGCTTCGGCCAGAATAGCCTCGGGGACGCGGGCATCGGGCGGAGGCGGCAGGCTACCAAGGATGCGGCTGGCCAGGCGCCAGCGGTCATTTACCGAGAGCTTGAGTGCGGCCGCTTCAACTTCGTTTACGGTGCTCATAGGTTTAAGCTGATCGCGTGACCGGCGGCTGACAAGCACGGGGCGAGGCAGGGCTCCGCACGGTCAGGGTTGCTGAAGCAAGGCATTAAGACGTCGTCGGCCGAATCATCCCAAGTCTTGGTCAGTGAAGCCCCGGATAATTTTAGCCACGCCTGCCGCTCGGCATCGGTTTCCTGTGTCTGCACGGTAACCGCGACCCGGGCGTGATTGGGTAGCGGGAGCGGACTGGCCAAGCGCAACAGACCGTCTCCATAGACCGCTTCGAGCGTGGTGACGTGACGATGAAGGTAACTGGCAGAGCGGTCTGTGCAAGCCCGGCGACCCACCGAACCGAGCTACGGCAGCTCGTAAATCTCGACGATGGCCGTGCCGGTGCCGCCGTCGGCGCCGGAGACTTGGACGGTGTAGCCGCCGGCCGGGAGCGCGACGACAAGCGCGGCGTCTTTGCTGCCTGGCGGGAGCGGGAAGGCGCCCACAGAGGCAAAGGTCGCGGTGAGCGCGGGAGCGTAGGTGTCGTTTTCGCCGATCTTGGTTTGGGCGGAGTTGAAGACTTACAGCTTGGGATCGACGAGGGTGTCGGGGACGCCGAGCGGGGCGAGACCGGGGCCGACGGCGCGGATGAGAAGGTTGCGGGTGCCGGCGCCGGCGAGGGTGAAGCCGGCGATCAAGATATCGCCGCCGGTGCCGACGCGGTTGAGCGCGGAAACATTGGTGAGGCGCGGCGTATCGCCGGAGCCGGCGTCGTAAACTTCGACGATGAGATTGCCGGGGGCGGGGCCGGAGACCTGGACGGTGCGACCGCCGTCGATGGTGCTCACGAGCGCGGCGTCGAGGCTGGCGGCCGAGGGAAACGGGAAGGCGCCGACGGCGGTGATCGCGGATGCGACGGCGGCGGGGCCGCCCCAGTTGTCGTTGGCGGCGATTTGGGTCTGGCCGTTGAAGAGCCCCGGCTTGGGGTCGGCCATCGTGCCGGCGACGCCGAGGGCGCCGAGTCCGGGCCCGGCAGCGCGGATGGGGGCGGATTTCGGACC
>JACMRG010000099.1 GCA_014376585.1 Opitutaceae bacterium
TCAAGCCCTGGAAGCTGAACAAGGCGGTTTATCGGGAGCGCAATCACGTCGAACGACTCTTCCGCCGCCTCAAGGGCTTCCGCCGCATCTTCACCCGTTACGACAAACTCGATGTGCTTTTCCGCTCTTTCGTCACCTTCGCCCTTATCTGGCTAGCCTTGATATAGTGTTAACAGGCCCTAGCTGAAAACGGGTAACGACGACGCGAGTCCTTTCTCGTTGCGAGCTTTGTCGGGAGGCTCGGCCGTGCTGTCGCTTGATGGTGGTGACGCGGAGTATCGCGGGCTTTGCGCGGTCGGGGGTGAACACGCTCAATCCGTTTTCTTGACGGTGGATTGGCTGGGTTTAAATCTGATCGGTTGATTTATCGATTAGCCTTTTTATCGCGCGGCTAATTTTTGGTCTTGGTCGTCGCCTTTGCAGGCGAGACATCCCAGATTTTATGCCGCATCGAGCGACTCATTGAACTGGTTGGAATATGGCTGAAAACCGGCATTTGCACCGGCATCGGCAGCGCCTAAGCTCTGACCGAGGCTCCGCTCGAAGCGACTAGGCAGCGGGCGTCGAGGGACTGTTTTTGGGGTTGGGATCGGCCGGTGCCTTCTCGGCTTCGCTCTCGGCTTTTTTTCGTTCGCCCGAAATTTCTACGGCGATGGCGGCGGCCTGCGCGGCGGGCATGCTTTCGGCGCGACGCTCGTATTCCCGCTCCGCGTGATGGTCTTGGCGGCGCTGCTCGACATCCTTGGGCTGGACCGACTCGCCGGGAAGTTCGATGCGCAGTTCCTCCACCAGCATGAGCACGGCGGCGGCGATCGGAAGGGCGAGGAGCGCGCCGAGGATGCCAGCGAGAGTTGTCCCCAGGAGAAGCGAGAAAAACACGACCGATGACGGGAGGCGCAGCGCGCGGCCATACACGAGCGGAATTAGCACCCGGTTTTCCAGTTGTCCATACGCGAGCATCAGCAGAAAAACTATGGTTGTGATCACGGGTCCTTGCGCCGTCGCCGCCAACACGACCGGTCCCATCGTGAGAAAGATGCCGATATACGGCAGCAGATCCATGGCGCCGCCGAAGATGGCGAGCGCGAGTGCGTTTGGCACGCCGCACACCAGGAGCAGCACGAAAATAAACCCGCCCATCAACGCGCAGGTGAGCAACTGCCCTCGGATGTAGCCGCCGACGATCGTGCCGAGATTGAGCAGCACGCGGGAGAGCCGGATGTGATGCGCGCGAGGCACCACGGCAAACAGCGCCCCGCGGAGCCGGTCGCGGTCGAGCATCAGATAGAAGGCCAGGAAAACGGCCGCGAAGCTGTAGGCCACAATTCGAAAGACGAGGGCACTGGCGGTAAGCAGCGTCGTCGTGGATGAGCGCAAGAGTTCCGCATAACGCACTTGGCGGAGTTCTTCGGCGAGGTTGGCCGTGAACCGGGATTGATCGAGGTAGCGAGCGATGGATTCGCGGATTTCGGGTTCACGCTCGGCCAGGGTTCTCATTTGCCCGAACACCGCGGGCACCGTGAGGGCGAGCAGCCCGAGGGCTAGGAGTGTCCCGAAGCCGAAGACGACGCAGAGGGCAAACGTCCGCCGGACCTGCCGGTGCTCGAGCCAACCGACCACGGGGTGCAGGGCTCCCACCAAGACTAGGGCCACGACCAAGACCAACAGCGCCGGCAGGGTATTGAGCAGCGACCACACGCCGGCGATCACCGCTAGGACGATGAGCATGGACCGCAGCGAAAGTTCAAAGCGCACCACGGTGGGTTCGCCGTTGTCGGCCGGGATTTGCCGGGTGCCGAGCGGGACGGTGGGCTCACTCATGGGGCGGGCGGGAGGGGGCATACCCGGCGGTCCGGGAGGCGGGGACGACCGGTGACGTTAAATTTCGGGAAAGCATTTCCGTTGATGGACCCGGCTTGGGTGCCGAGGTCCCCGGCAATCGATAGGATGAGCGCGGGCGGTATTTTGCTCCGAGATAAAAAAGGCCGCTCCGGCAGGGCGGCCTTGAGACCTCAGCGGTATTCTTCGCCGCTGACGGCGTTGATGACCTTGAAGTGTTCGAGGTGGTAATTCGGGTCGGCGCGGAAGGCCAGTTTCACGCCGTAGAGTTTCTCGACGCGCACGAGCAGATCGGCGTCTTCGCTGCGGAGACGTTCGAGGATGCTCGGGTGGACGAGGACGCGGAGGGAATACTCTTTGCCGTCGTGACGCAGCTGGAGGCGGCGCGCGATGGAGGAGAGGCGGCGCTGAAGCTCGACGGACATCGTCGTCGCGCTCTTCACGATACCGCGACCGCGGCAATACGGGCAGTCGGTGTAGAGATTGGCCGAGAGCGACTCCTGCTGGCGCTGGCGGGTCATCTGCATGATGCCGAGCTGGGAGATCGGGAGGATGTGGTTCTTGGCCTTATCCGTGGACATCAGCTCGACCATCTTTTCGTAAACGGCGTTACGGTGGCGCCGTTCCTTCATGTCGATGAAGTCCATGATGATCAGGCCGCCGAGATTCCGGAGGCGGATCTGGCGGGCGATCTCGGCGGCGGCCTCGAGGTTCACGGCGTAGATGACGTTTTTCTCGTCACCACCGCGATTCTTATGGGAACCGGTGTTTACGTCCACAGCGATGAGAGCCTCGGTCTCGTCGATGATGATTTCGCCACCGGAAGGGAGCGGGACCTTGCGCTGGCCGGTCTGCTCGATCTGGCGCTCGATGTTGAAGCGCTCGAAGATCGGGATGCTGTCTTTGTAGAGCGCGATCTTGCTGGCGGAGCGTTTGGAGATCTGGGCGACGAGTTTTTGGGTGCGCTCGTGGTCGTCTTTGCTGTCGATGAGGACGCGGTCCACTTCCTCGGTGAGGAAATCGCGCACGGTGCGTTCGACGACATCGGGCTCTTGGTAGAGGCAGCAGGGCGCCTTGTCGTTGAGCATCTTGTGCTGGATGCTTTCCCACGTCTTGAGGAGGAGGTGGAGGTCGCGGACGAAATAGCGCGACTTTTTGCCCTCGCCGGCGGTGCGGACGATGAGGCCCACGCCTTCGGGAATGGTGAGTTCGTTGATGAGGGCCTTGAGGCGCTTGCGCTCGATGGGGTCCTCGATTTTGCGGGAGATACCGCAGCCGTCGGAGAACGGCGTGAGGATCAGGTAGCGGCCGGGGATGGAGAGGTTGGTGGTGGTGCGCGGGCCCTTGGTGCCGATGGGGCCTTTTGTGACTTGGATCACGATCTCGCTGCCCGGAGGATACATCGAGGGGATGTCCTTGACGGTGGGCTCGGCGGGGCGGGGGGCGGCGTTCTTCTTTTTATTAACGCGGACGACCTCGATGTTGGAATCGGTCGCGGCGGGGAGCATGTCCCAGTAGTGGAGGAACGCGTTCTTCGAGTAGCCGATGTCCACGAAGGCGGCCTTGAGGCCGGGATCGAGGTTCTTGATGCGGCCTTTGTAGATGCCGCCGACCATGCGGTCGTCGGACTCGCGCTCGATTTCAAACTTTTCGAGGCGACCGTCGATGAGGAGCGCGACGCGCTTCTCGAGAGGCTCGGAATTGATGATGAGTTCGCGATAGGAACTCTTTTCCTTCTGAAAAACCGCGAGGATTTTCTGGAGGAGCGGGCGGTCCTTGGCGCGTTCGACGGCGCCGGCCTTCAGGTCCTTGGCATCGACGCCGGTGACTTCTTCGACCGGGGGCGGGTTGGCCAGTTCGGCATCATATTTTTGGGCGATGTCCGTGGAGGGGGCATCGGGTTTGGGGAATTGCGATTGATCGCTCATGGTGGGTGCTATGCGGGTGGTTTAGCCCGGGGCACCGATGTGGGGCGGTCGCGGCGCAGGAAATTCCGGCAGAGCGGTCGTTATCGCGGAAAGGAGGAGGCATGAAACTCATGCGAAATCCTTTCGGAAGCGATAGACGCTCTGGACCAGTCCTTGCAGCAAGCAGCAACTGAACACAAAGGAGCCACCGTAGCTGATGAAGGGAAGCGGTATGCCCGTGATGGGCACGAGCCCGATGGTCATCGCGATGTTCACAAACACATGCACCAAGAACAACACCGTCACGCCGAGAGCGATCAGGGTGCCGAACCGGTCTCTCGCGAGGCCGGCGATGCGGATGCCGTTGAACAAAACGAGCCCAAACAGGCCGAGAACCGTGATGCTTCCCAGGAAACCGAGTTCTTCGGAAATTACAGAAAAGATAAAATCGTTGTGCGCGATGGAGCGCGGCAGGTAGCCGAGCTGCGCTTGCGTGCCCTGCTGCCAGCCCTTGCCGGTGAGCCCGCCGGAGCCGACGGTGATCAGGGATTGATTGAGATTGTAGGTGATCTCGGTGCCGCGGGGATCGACCTTGTCCGGCCAAGCGAAGGCGAGGATGCGGTTGCGCTGATAGTCGTGGAGGGGCACCCAGGATTGGGTTTCATATTTAATGTGATTCTTCCTCTCCACGTAGGAGTAACCGTGGGTATCCATGTAGCGCACGTAACCGTAGCTATCCCACGCCACCAAGCCGACTAGCAGCAGGAACGCGCCCAGCGCCGCGGCGTAAAAACGCGCGGAGAGCTTTGAAACATAAAGCATGGAAAACACCATCGGGGGCAGGACGATCGCCGACTTCAAGTCCGGCTGTAACAAGACCAAGAGCATGGGGAACCCTACCGCAAGGGCCAATTTCCCCAACACGCCCAACGACTGACGAATGGTGCCCACTTCGTTGCGAATCAACGTGCTGGCGGTAATGAGCAGGACGGCGACCTTGGCGGTCTCGGAGGGTTGAAAAGAGAAAAAACCGAGATAAATCCAGCGCTGTGAACCATAGACCTCGGTGCCGATGCCCGGCATCAGGACGAGCACCAACGGCACCATCGCGAGGATGTAGATCCAATGTGCGATGCCGAGCCAGAACCGGTAGTCGATGAGCGACACGCCCACATAAAGCCCCGCGCCGACACACAGGAAAACGATCTGTTTGATCCAATCCGAGCGATGCTCAGAAAGCTGCGCTGAATAGATGAAGGCGATCCCAAACAAGCTCAGCCCGACCAACGCAAACGGCGTCAACGCATCCCAACGCGCCCGCGTCGTGGTCTTGAAGATCCCGAGGTAATCGAGGGGCGAGGCGAGGTTCATGGGCGGGGTGGGAGCGAGAGCGGCAATGGGAGGAACCGAGGAGATGACTGTTCTGCGGCGGTCGGCAAGTGCGCGGGTTCAATGGGGGCATTTTCTTCCCCGATCACTTCCGGCCCGGCGCCGACCGAGGCGTTGGCGAGGCCCAGCACGGTCCAGAAGACCACGGCGCCCATGGGGCCCTCGAGCACGACGCCGAAGCAGGCGCTGATCCAGATGACCCAGGCGACGCTGGCGAGGCCACGGCTCGCGGCGGTGCCGTGCCGGAAGATCCTCCGCGTCATGCCCGCCATGCCCGCGGCCACGGCCAGCCAACAGGCCAGACCGGCGAAACCGAGGCGGCCGAAGACGGTAACGACCATGCTGTGCGGGCTGCGCGCGGAGAAATCGTCGGCCCCGAGCAGGCCGTAGTCGGCGAGGAAACGGGCGGCGAGATCGTGGCCGAAGCCGAGGCCGAAGACGGGGCTCTCCGCGAGGCTCTCATCGGCGACGGCGTGCCACCAGACGAGGCGGAAGCGGTTGTTATCGCCGGGGTCGCCGCTATCGCGGTTTGTGTAGCGGCCCTTGGCTTCGTAGTCGAAAATCGACACGACGTTTTCGTAGGTTGAATAGGCGGCGGTTTCGCGGAGATCGCGGTTGCTCAGAGCAAACAGCAGCAGGGCGATCAACGTGGCGGTCCCGATGACGGCGGTCTGCGCGGCGGCGATCTGCCAGCGGCGCGCGAGCAGCCACGTGGCGGTGACTCCGGCCACGGCGACCATCGCCGCGCGGGGCGAAGAGGTGGTGCCGATCATCAACAAGCAGGCGGCGACTGGGACCAGCCAGGCGCGGCGCCGGCGGGTCTCCCAGCACGTCCAGAGCCAGAAAAAGGCGGCGGCGAAGAGGGTGGCGAGCAGGTCGTCCTTGTAATAAACCAGCGGGATGCCGCGCACGGTGAGGGTGCCGAGGAAGAAATCTGGGAAGTAGCGGAAAGCCGGGGCGAGCAACGGCAGCGCGAGGCAACCGGCGGTGAGCGCCCGGCGCAGCAGGCGCGCCGATCCGGCGTGGGCGGCGAAGGCCTGGCCGAGGAAGAAAAAAGCGGTGTAATAAACCATCGCGAAGTCGCGCGCCGCGAGAAACCCGTGGCGCGAAAAATCCACGGGCAACCGGGCCGCCCCGAGCACGACCCACAGCACGACGGCGTAGTTGAGCGGGTCGCGTCGAAAGGCCTGCGTGTGTTTTTGGGCTAGGCGTGCGAGCAGCGCGGGCACTGCGACGAGCAGGACGGCCTCGGCGGGGAAGAGCGGAAGACCGGGCGCGAGTTGGAGTTGGGCGAAGCCACGGTTGCCGGCGATGTAGCCGAGGAGCGCGCCGGCGACCAGCCAGGCGTCGGGTAACGCGCCGCCAAACCGTTCGGCTAAAGCCCAGCAGATCACCGCCGAGCAGCCAAGCGCGAGGAGGTAGCTTTCGTTGGCGATGCTCACGCCCACAAAGAGGGCGAGCAGCGCCGCTAAAATTCCGACGATCAGGATGCGCAGGCGGGGATTCATCCGACGGGAGATGCGGCCGGGTCTCCGAGTCTGACGAGCAGGCCCTGCGTGAGCCACAGCGGGGTTACGCGTTCGGGCCGCCCTCGGAGAAAATTGTCGAAAGCCCCTTTTACGCCGGGCACGGTGGCATCGCCGTAGTCGTGGCTGATGAGGACGCCGCCGGGCAGGAGTCGTGGGTAGAAAAATTCAAGGCCCGCGAGCGTAGATTGATAGAGGTCGAGATCGAGGTGGACAAATTGAAACGAGGTCGCGCGCAGGGCGGGCGTGGCCGCGGTGTCGGGGAAAAAGCCGGGATGAAACTCCACGGCGGCGCTGCCCGCGAGGCGGGCGCGCACGGCGGCGACGGAGGTATCGGCGAAGTCACCGGGGCGGAACGCGCCGTCGCCCGCCGCCACGGCGGGCATACCGCCAAACGTGTCGAAAAGATGAAGTGGCGTCGCGGGGGGCTTGGCGGCGGCGATGAGCTCGGCGCTGCCGCCGCGATAGACGCCGGCCTCGGCCCACGCGCCCGGTTGGCCGGCCGCGGCCCGGGCGAGAGCCCAGAGGTGGTAGCGCTCGGGAAGGCGTTGGACGCAGTCGCCCGCGCGCACTAGCCGGGCGTGGATGCGGAGGAAATCGGGGTCGGCGGCGAGCGCGTGGTGCGCGAGGCCCTTGAGGCGCAGGTAAAGTGACGGACGGCGCTCGACCAATCGGGCGAGCAGGTAGTGGCGCAGGCGGCGGAAATTCATGGGGTAAGGGCGAGGCGGGCGCGGCAGGCGGCTTCGACGAGGTCGGGCGTCCATTGACGCAGGCAGGCCATCGGAGCTTCGAGGTTGGCGCAGGTGAGGACGACTTTATTGGGCAACTCGCAGGGTGCGCACGCGGGATGCGCGGGACGGAGAACAGTCCAGCGTTCGCGGTGCCAATAGGGGTCCCAGCCGGGAGCGGTCAGGCCGGTAACGACGACCCCGGGGGTGCCGAGTGCGTTGGCGAGGTGCATGGGGCCGGAGTTGTTGCAAAGAAAAAGCGCGGCGTCGGCGAGGAGGGTGACGAGGTCGCGTAGGAAATGGAGCGCAACCCGGCGGATGGAGGGATCGAGAGGAATTCCGGCGGTCTCGGGGCGGTCGATCCACACGACCTCGTGGGTGCGGGCGAGGCGGGCGGCGACGGTGGCGAACTGGGCGGGGTCCCAGCGCGTCATCGGCCGGCTGGAGCCGGCGTGGATCACGATGCGGCGCGGGGCGGAGCGCCCGGTGCGGTCGATGAGATGTGAGAGATCGGGTGGCGGCGGGGTCGCGGGCCAGTCGCGCGCGGCAGCGGGGCCGTCGAGGGCGACGAGCAGATCGCGGCCCATGACCCAGTTCCAGTCGGCGGGGCGCGCGCCGGCGGGCATGGGGGTCTCGTGCGTGAGGGAATGGGCGATACGGATGTGTTGGAGGTTCGCGCCGATGCGGACGCGGGCGCCGCTGTGGCGGGCGAGGAGGTGGGCGATGTTGGCCTGGTCGAAGCCGATGAGGCAGGCGTCGGGGCGGCGGGCGCGCACGCGGGCGAACCAGGCGGCGAGTTCCCAGGGGCGGCGCCAGGATTTGTCGAAGCGAAGTTTAGGGGTCGTGAGGAGGTTGGGCGTGGGCAGGTCTCTGGTGTAAAGGGGCACCGAGTCAGGGGTGGTGAGGAGCGTGAGCTTCCAGCCGGGCCGGAGGGCGCGGAGGGTTTGCACGACGGGGAGAAAGATGAGGTTGTCCCCGAGGTGGTTGAATTTAAAGAGAACGACGTTCATGGCGTGGTCGGCCAAGCGCGGCGCGCAGCGTGAATGAGTCCGGGCAACCCAAGAATGAGGCCGCAGCAACCGGCGAGAAGGGCGTTGTGGGTTCCGCTGGGGGCTGCGAGGAAGAGGCCGGCGAAGCCGAGCGCGCAGCCGAGGGTGGCGTGCAGCGCAACGGCGTGGAGCCGGCCGAGGGCGACGAGGAAATACACGAGGGCGAGCAGGGCCATTTGCAGAATCGTCCAAAGGCAGGCGAGCCAGGCGAAGGTCGCGGGCGGGGGGAGAGCGGCCCGGCCGACCCATGCGGCGATGAGTGTCGGGGCGAAGGCGGTGACCACGAGGGCGGCGAGGCCGAGGGAGGCCGTGGCGAGGGCGGCGCGGATCGCGGCGCGGCGCACCCACGGGGAGTCGCCGCGCGTGTGGGCTTCGGCGAGGGCGGGCCAGAGAGGGGTGAAGAGAATCGTCTGGGCCTGCGTGGGCGGGCTGAAGAGGCGTTGGAGAAGGTTGAACGCGGCGGCGGCGGCGGGGCCGGCGGCCAGGGTGAGGGCGAGGGGCGGGGCGGCCTGGGTAAGGGCGAGGCCGAGCTGGGTTGGGGTGAAGAGGGCGCTGTCGCCGAGGAGCGCGCGGAGGTCGGCGCGCGGGAGCAACGCGGCCCCGTGCCACGGCCAACGCAGATTGCTCCAAAGGTGCAGGGCGAGCCCAAGGCCCTGCACGGCGGGCACAAGGGTAGCGGCGGCGAGGAAGGCCAGAAAACCCCAGCCCGCGTGGGCGGCCCAGGCGGTGGTGGCGATGGCGAGCGCGCTGCCGGCGGCGATCCAGCCCGCGTGCAGCCAGCCGCGTTGCACGGCGGCGGCGAGGCGTGAGACGGCGTTGAACGGCAGCGCGAGCGCCCAAGCAATGAGCGCGATGGCGAGGGCCCGGCCGGCTTGGGGGAGCAGGGCAGCATCGGTGATGCGGAGGGTGTCGCCCCACGGGAGGAGGAGCGCGAGGGGCAGGCCGACGGCGAGGGTGAGGACGCCGAGAACGGAGAGGGCGGCGGCGCCCGAGAAGAACGTGCGGCGGATGTGCGCGTGGTCATCGCGGCCGAAGGCCTCGGCCATCGTGCGCTGCATGCCGATGCCGAGGCCGAAATCCACGAAGTTGAAGAGCGTCGTGAGGCCGACCAGCGTGATCCAGAGCCCGTAGCCCTCGGTGCCGAGGGTTCGGAGGGCAAGGGGGACTTGCGCGAGCGTGCAGAGCACGGAGAAAATTTTGGCACCGGTGGAGGTGGCCACGGTTAGGCGGACGGCGCGGTCGCGACGAGGCGCGGCAGGCGGGGCGTGGTGGGAAGCGGACACTCGGGCTCGACCTTGGGCGGTCGGGACGGGCGTGACAACCCCGGGCGTGGCGGCGGACGGAAATTTACGGGGCGGGAAAAGCGCTTGGCCCCCCGGCGGGATTGACGGAGGGTGGTGCGGTGTCGGTCACTCTCGCGCTTTCCATGCTATGTGAAAACCCCCGGCGGCGAACGGGGTTGACGACGCTTTTTCACGGGTTGGTGGGGCACGCGCTCGCGGAGTTTCCGGAGGTGCGCTGGGTGGTGTTTGCGGGGCCGGAGCAGGTGTGGGAGATCGCCGATCCGCGCGTGGAAGTGTGCCGGGATTTCCCGGCGAACGACCGGTTGGCGGCGCGGTTGTGGGCGGATCATTTTCGCGTGGCGGCGGCGGCGCGGCGGCGGGGGGCGGCGGCGTTGTTTACGATCGGATTCGTGCCGCTGCGGGCGGCGGGGCTGCCGGTGGCGATGCAGGTGATCACGCTGCACCACCGGAGCGGAGGAACGGGCGGCGGCGGGGTGGGGGCGTGGCGCGCGGCGTATCGCGCGGCGGCTCTGCGCTCAGGGCTGCGCCGGGCTGCGCTGGTGATCGCGAATTCGGGATGGACGGCCGGGCAGTTGCAGGCGGCGGCGTCCGGAGCGGCGGCGAAAGTTATCACCAGCTACGAGGGGCTGGATCACTCGCAGTTCCGGCCGGACGCGCCGGCCGGCGAGGCGGAGCGGATGCGCGCGACGCTGGGAGTGGGGATGGATTATCTTTTGTGGAGCGGGAATTTTTACGCCTACAAACAGGCCGAAAAACTGTTGGCGGCCTATGCGTGCCTGAGGGCGGAGCAGCGCGCCGGATTTCCGTTGGTGATGGTGGGCGGAGACTGGAACGGAGGAAAGCCGCGTGCGGAGGCTTTGGCGGCCGAGCTGGGGGTGGCGGCGTCGGTGAGATTTTTGGGTTGGGTGAGCGACGAATGGCTGGCGCCGCTCTATCGGCACGCCCGCGCGCATGTGCTGGCGAGCGCGGAGGAGACGTTTGGCAAGAGCGTGCCGGAGGCGATGGCCTGCGGGTGTCCGTGCGTGGTCAACGATATCGCGGTGCTGCGCGAAGTGGCGGGCGGAGCGGCGCGCGTGGTGGATTTTAACGATGCCGTGGCGGCGGGCGCGGCCCTCGCGGAACTGGCGACCGACGACGAACTGCTGGCGCAGCTGCGGGCGGCGGGGCTGCGGCGTGCAGCGGACTTTGGCTATGCACAACTCGCGCGGGAGCGGGTGGGAGCGGTGTTGGCGGTGCTGGAGGCCCGGGGATGAACCGGAACGGGGCGAGCACCGGCGGCTTGGCGGGGACGGGGCGGGTAATCGCGGCGGGTGTATGCGCGGTCGCGGGGGTGGCGGTGTTTCAGTTTTTCGGGAATGCGAACCGGGGCTATATCGACACGGCGTCGTTGTTTTATTGGTGGGGGTTTCAATGGTTCAACCCGGACTCAGAAACGGAGCACGGGATTCTCATTCTGGGAGTGGCCGCATGGCTGTTCTGGAGAAATTTAAAACAAGCGCAGATTGAAAAAGAGAGCGGGCGCGGGGGGCTGGCGGCGGCGA
>JACMRG010000100.1 GCA_014376585.1 Opitutaceae bacterium
CGCGCCATGAACGGACTGCGCCAGCACCTGAGCCAGTCGTTGCTGCTCCATTTTCGAAACAAAATGGCGCTGCTTTACGGCTATCTGTTTCCGCTGATCTTCCTCGTGGCGTTCTGGGTGCTGTATCGGCACGAGAAAATTCCGTTGATTCGCCACATGGGCGAACTGCTCACCGTCAGCGTGCTCGGCGGCGCGTGCTTCGGCCTGCCGACGACGATGGTAAGCGAGCGCGAGCGCGGCGTGTGGCGGCGCTATCGGCTGACGCCGGTGCCGACGTGGGCATTTGTCACGAGCACGGTCGTGGCGCGCTACCTGATCGTGTTGAGCGCGGGCGCGCTGCAACTGGTGCTGGCGTTCGCGCTCGGGATGACCCTGCCGGCGCATCCGTTTGATCTTTGGGTGGCGTTCACGGCGGTGTCGTTTGCCTTCATCGGGCTGGGCCTCGTGATCGCGACGCTGGCGGACAACGTGCCGGCGGTGCAGGCGCTGGGGCAGTGCATTTTTCTGCCGATGCTCATCATTGGGGGCGTGGCGGTGCAGCTCGCGAGCCTGCCGCCGTGGGCGCAGCATGTGTCGGCGTTTTTTCCGGGGCGCTATGCAGTCGAGACATTGCAGGGTTCGGTCACGGGCGGAGGCTTGGGGGCGACGCGGTTCAGTCTGCTGGCGCTGGTGCTCATCGGCGCGGCGGGATGTCTGGCGGGCGCGAAGTTGTTTCGTTGGGATGCGGCGCAACGGTTCGCTACCCGCTCGGGTAAATTTTGGCTCGTGCCGGCGTTGGCGGCGTGGCTGGCGGTTGGACTCATTGCCGAGTGGCGCGGACGGATCGGCGTGGCCACGGATGATATTCCCGTGGCGACAACGCCGAAAATCGCGGAGGCGCCACCGCCGCCGTCGCCACCCTGGATGAAGATCACGGCGAAGGATGTGGCTGCGCTCGATTTCAACGTGCCGTCGGACGGGGGCGTGGTTTCGCCCTATGCGGCGCCGGATGAAGAGGCCGCCGACTACACCAAGGACGAAGTGGAAGCCGTGCGGAACGGGCTCTCGACATGGAAGCCCGGACTCGAAGGGGACGATGTGCAGCGCGTGCGGAATCTGCTCTGCGTGGCGGCGGTGCCCGACTCCATCCAACAACCGGTCGAGCGCTACCTGCCGCCCGTGGTGCTGCACCATTTGGAGGACACCTACCCCAAGGATAAACTGATCAAAATTCTGACGTGGATCGTGCTGCATCCCGAGGATGGCACGGTGATCGACAGTCTCCCGGATCTCGGCTTGCAGGGCACGGCGGGCGATCCCTCCGTGGTGCGGGAGCGGTCTTACCTTTACGCGCTCAAGTTTCTCATTCGGATCACGGGACGGGCGGGGCGCTGAGGCGCGGATGACTGGGCGACAGACGCACTGTGCGATAGGCGAAGAGACGGAGAGATGTTTTCACGCTCGCCGTCGCGTAGTCTGCTAGTTGCTGTTTCGCTCCACCCCGAACCCAGACCATGCGTTCAGCGATCACTGTCTCACTCGTGCCCGAAGCCAAGGGCGGCCCATTTGTGTTTTGGCAGGGTCTTGCCGATGCCTGCGAACAAGCTGCTGCACTCGGCTACGATGCGATTGAGATATTTCCACCGTCGGCCGATGCCCTGAAGGCGGCGCCTCTGCGGGATTTAATCGAGCAGTATAAATTGAGCGTCGCGGCCGTGGGCACGGGGGCGGGTTGGGTCGTGCAGAAGCTGCACCTCACGCATGCAGACGAGACGACTCGCCGACGGGCGCGGGAATTTATTCGCGGCATCATCGACGGGGCCGGAAGTTTCGGCGCGCCGGCGATTATAGGGTCGATGCAGGGGCGCCGGGAGGGCGCGGTCACGCGCGAACAGGCGCTGGGCTGGTTGGCGGAGGCGTTGGAGGATCTCGGCGCGCACGCGAAACGCCACGGGGTGCCGCTCCTTTACGAGCCGCTCAACCGCTACGAAACGAATCTCTTTAACCGACTCGGCGAAACGGCCGCGTGGCTGCGCGCGCTATCGACGAACAACGTGCGCATCCTCGCCGATTTGTTTCATATGAACATTGAAGAGGCCGATTCCGCCGCGGCACTGCGGGAAGCGGGCGCGCTCGTGGGTCACGTGCATTTCGCCGATTCCAACCGCCGCGCGATGGGCCTCGGTCACACCGCG
This sequence comes from Opitutaceae bacterium, assembly GCA_014376585.1. GTDB lineage: Bacteria > Verrucomicrobiota > Verrucomicrobiia > Opitutales > Opitutaceae > Tous-C4FEB. Next base: position 2,175 of record JACMRG010000100.1, read on the forward strand.
ACCGCGCCGATCGTCACCGCACTGCGCGATATCGGCTACGACGGGTATCTTTCGGCGGAGATTCTGCCGCTGCCCGACACCCAGACCGCCGCGCGCCAGACCATCACCTCTTTCCGCCAACACCTCGCCCTTCGTTGATCATGCTCAAAACCTCGCTCACGCATCCTGAAATCCTGCGCATCGTCGCCCGCGCCGGCCATCACTCGAGGATCCTGATCGCCGACGGCAACTACCCGGCCTCGGCAAAAAAGGGACCGAACGCCGAGATCGTTTCGCTCAACCTTGCGCCGGGCCTCGTCACCGTCGCGCAGGTCTTGCGCGCGCTGCTCAGTGCGGTGCCGGTGGATCACGTCAGCACCATGGGCATCCCGCCCGATGACGCCTATGCGCAACAGGGCGACCCGCCGATATGGGACGAATTCCGCACCGTGATCAAAGAAGCGGGCCTAGACCTAAAAATTGAGCCGATCTTGAAATGGGACTTCTACAAACACGTGGAGAGTCCCGACCATGTTCTCACCATTCAGACCGCCGACCAGGCGCTCTGGGCCAACGTCCTGCTGACGATGGGCTGCCGCACCGCCTGATCTCTCCGAACGTTTTCCCCATGCAAACCCGCCGTCTCGGTCAGACCGATCTCGATCTCCCCATCCTCAGCTTTGGCGCCAGCTCGCTCGGGGCCGAGTTCCGCAACGTCACCATGGAAGAAGCGCTCGGCAGCGTGCGCGTGGCGCTCGAGTGCGGGATCAACCTCATCGACACGTCGCCTTTCTACGGCCGCGGCATGAGCGAGGTGCTGCTCGGCATCGCGCTCAAAGGCGTGCCTCGCGAGAGCTACACCCTCTGCACGAAACTCGGACGCTACGATCTGACGCACTTTGATTTCTCGGCGAAGCGCGTGGCGGAGAGCGTGGATGTTTCTCTGCACCGGCTCGGCACCGATCATCTCGACATCATACTCTGCCACGACATCGAGTTCGTGCCGATGCAGCAGATTGTGGATGAAACGATTCCGGCGCTGCGCAAAATCCAAAAGGCGGGAAAAGTCCGCTACATCGGTTTCAGCGGCTACCCGATGAAAATTTTTAAATTCATCATCGATCAAACCCCGGTGGACTGCGTGCTCAGCTACAACCAATACACGCTGCAAAACACGCGTTTCGCCGACGAGGTGGTGCCGTATCTCAAGGCCAAGGGCGTGGGCGTGATGAACGCCGGCCCGTTCAGCGCGCGCCTGCTCACGAATGCGCCGTTGCCTGTGTGGCTGAAGGAGCCGGAGGCGGTGAAAGCGGCGGCCCGCGCCGCCGCGGCGCATTGCGCAAGCAGGGGCATCGATATCGCGAAGCTCGCGCTGCAATTCTCCCTCGCGCACCCTGATATTGCCACGACCGTCTCCGGTAGTGCCAACCCGAACAATATCCGCAGCTGGGCGAAGTGGGCGGCCGAGCCGATCGACCAGGAACTCCTCGCCGAGGTGTCGGCGATCTTCGCGCCGGTGCATAATCTCGGACACGCCGAAGGCCTGCCGGAAAACAACTGATCGCGAAAGCAGCTGAGAGTTTAGAGTCCAGAGCTGAGAGCCAGATTATCGGATCGGCCGCGCTTTTGCTCCCAGCTCTTAGTTCTCGACCCTTAGCTCTCGAATCCTCCTCCCCATGAAAGCCATCCAGCTCGAAAAACCGCAGACGTTTCACGCCATCGACATCGCCGAGCCGGAACCTCCGGCGGCGGGTGAGGTGCTGGTGCGCATCCACCGCGTTGGCATCTGCGGCACGGACCTCGGCGGGTTTTTGGGCAAAATGCCGTTTTATTCCTATCCGCGGATTCCCGGACATGAGTTGGGCGTCGAGGTCATCGCGGTGGGCGAGGGCGTGACCAACGTCAAGGTCGGCGATCACTGTTCGGTCGAGCCCTACCTGAATTGCCAAAAGTGCTATTCGTGTCGGCGCGGGCAGACGAACTGCTGCGAGACCAACCAGACCCTCGGCGTGATGTGTGACGGGGGACTGTGCGAGCGGATGATTTTGCCCGCGCGCAAACTCCATGTCTCACGGAAGCTCAGCTACGAGCAACTCGCGCTCGTCGAGACGCTGGCCATCGGCTGCCACGCGGTGGACCGGGCCAACGTGAAGGCGGGTGAAAATGTGCTCATCATCGGAGCGGGCCCGATCGGGTTGTCGGCGGTGGAGTTTGTGAAAGTCGCGGGCGCGACTTGCATCGTGCTCGATATAAACGAAGCGCGGCTCGCCTTCTGCACGGAACGGCTCGGCGTGCACCACACGATTGCCGCCAGGGGTGACGGCTCGGAGCTGACCGCGCTCACGGCAATTACAAATGGTCAGCTCGCTGACGTCGTGATCGATGCGACGGGCAGCAATAAATCCATGAGTCAGGCGCTGAACTACTGCACGTTTGGCGGGCGGCTCGTTTACGTCGGAATCACGCAGCAGGAGATTTCGTTTTTACAGGCGCCCGCGCTGCACCGGCGCGAGTTGACGATCATGGGCTCGCGCAACGCGCGCGCACGGGACTTCGAGCGCATCATCAATCTCATCGAGAACGGCACCATCGACACGGTCCCGTGGATCACGCACCGCGCGAGATTCGACGATATGATCGCGGAATTTCCGTCATGGCTGAAACCGGAGAACGGCGTGATCAAGGCGATGGTCGCACTCACCTGAAATGAAAACCTTCAGAATTATTACGATCCTGTTGCTGACTCTCGCCGGGCGGCTGGTCGCGGGGGAGGTTTCGGCTGCAGCGGTGCTCACCTCTGAATTTATCAACGAGCACGCGTCCTATCCGTCGTGCCACGCCTCGACGGTGGTCGAGACCGCGCCGGGGGAACTCGTGGCGGCGTGGTTTGGCGGCACGGCGGAGCGGAATCCCGACGTCGGCATCTGGGTCGCGCGCCGTGAGGGCCGTGGCTGGCTGCCGGCGATGGAGGTGGCCAACGGCGTGCAGCCCACGGGACCGCGTCTCCCGACGTGGAATCCGGTGCTCTTTCAGCCGAAATCGGGCCCGTTGGTGTTGTTCTATAAAGTCGGTCCGTCGCCGAGCACCTGGTGGGGCCTGATGATGACATCCGACGATGCCGGGAAAACGTGGAGCGCGCCGCGGCGTTTGCCCGAGGGCATTCTGGGACCGATCAAAAACAAGCCGGTGCAGCTTGCCGACGGCGCGTGGCTTTCGTCCGCGAGCACCGAGGGCGACAAAGAGGGTTGGCTCGTGCATTTTGAGATTTCGCGCGACGCGGGTGCGACTTGGACGAAAGTCGGGCCGGTGGGTAAAGGGCCGGGCTATGAGGCGATTCAGCCAAGCATTCTCGTGCATAAAAACGGTTCGTTGCAGGCGCTGTGTCGCACGAAGCAGGGTGTGGTCGCGCAGACGTGGTCGAAGGATGGGGGTAAAACGTGGAGCGCGCTGACGGCGATTGAGCGGCCCAATCCGAATTCCGGCACCGATGCCCTCACGCTTAAGGATGGCCGGCAATTACTCGTCTATAACCACAGCGCGCACCGTGCGGAGGAGGCGAAGGGCGACCGTTATCCGCTGAACGTAGCGCTTTCCGCTGATGGCGTGAGCTGGACGCGTGTGCTCACGCTTGAGACCGCGCCCACGCGGGCGGGCTATTCCTATCCGGCGGTCATTCAGACCGCGGATGGGAAGGTTCACATCACCTATACGTGGGATCGGAAGAAGATTAAGCACGTGGTGCTCGATCCGGCGAAACTTTGAATATGGGCAAAGACCGTTTGGGCCCGTGAGTTGACAGCGGCGCGTGGGGCTTGGACGTTTTGCCATGATGTCAGCTCCCGCCACAGGCCCCTTTGACACGATCGAGGAAGCGATTCGCGATATTGCCGCGGGCAAGCTCGTGATCGTCACCGACGACGAGGATCGGGAGAACGAGGGTGACCTCATCATGGCCGCCTCCAAGGCCACGCCCGAGACGGTCAACATGATGATCCGCTACGGCAGCGGCATCGTGTGTGTGCCGACGCTGGAGTCGCAACTCAAGCGGCTCGGTCTCGGGCCGATGGTGGCGCGCAACCGGGAGGTGCAGCGCACGGATTTCACGGTGAGCGTGGATGCGGCCGAGGGCATCGCCACGGGGATCAGCGCCGCGGATCGCACGCGCACCATCCGCATCCTGGCCGACCCGAATTCGCACGCGGACCTGTTGGTGCAACCGGGGCATGTGTTCCCACTCCGGTCGCGTCCGGGCGGCGTGTTGGAGCGCGCGGGACACACCGAGGCGGCGGTCGATCTCGCGGTGCTCGCGGGCCTGCATCCGGGCGGTGTGTTGTGCGAACTCGTCAACGACGACGGCACGGTGCAGCGGCTGCCGGAGCTGACGGCGTTTAAGGCGAAATTCGGGCTGAAGATGATTTCGATCGCGCAGCTCATCGAGTATCGGGCGCAGCGCGAACAGCTCGTGGAGCACGTGTGCACGCAGCCGTTCCCCTCGGAGTTCGGTGAGTTTACGGCGCAGGTGTTTCGCAGCCGTCTCGACGGCCGCCACCATCTGGCACTCGTGATGGGCGAGCTTACGGCCGAGCCGACGCTCGTGCGCGTGCACAGCGAAAATCTTCTGAGCGATGTCTTTCAGGCGAAGGGCATGACCAGCCACCACGCTTTGATGGCCTCGATGCAGGCCATCGCGGGTGCGGGGCGCGGGGTGGTGCTTTACATGGAGCCGACCAATATGGGCGAGCTGCTGGTGCAGCGGCCCCAAGCCAAGCCCGGGGCGCAGCCGCCGGCGATGGGGTTGCGCGATTACGGCACGGGCGCGCAAATTCTACGCGCGTTGGGCTTGAGTAAGATTCGCCTGCTTTCCGGCAGCCAACGCAAAGTCGTCGGACTTGACGGCTACGGGTTGGAGATTGTTGAGCAGGTCAACGTGTAGCGGGACGGCGCATCATACCGGCGGCCGGTAAAAATCAGATCTTCCGAGCTAGCGTCGCGACGTCTTGGCTCACGGTTTTGCGCACTTCTTCCTATCAGCCGGGCCCTGAGATCCCGGCGCTACCAGCATTCGCGCAAAGTCTAAAAGTCCGGTGACGGTGGTATCACGCGGGCAGCTCGGCGAGGATCGCGCGGAGTTCGCGCTCGGGATCTTCGTGGCTTTGCGAGATGGCCAGCCCCAGCGCGGCGACGAGGAGCGGGCGGGCTTCGGCGCGACGGCCGGCGGAGAGGTGGAGTTTTCCGAGGAGAATGCGGGGCATCATCCAGTCGCTTTTCTTGGCCACGCAAAAGGCGTAATGCGGCGCGGCCTCCTCAGTGCGGTTCTCCGCAGAGAGAGCTTGCGCGAGGCTGAAGCGGAAAAGCTCATTGTCGGGCGCGCGCTCGACGAGCGCCGCGAAGTGCGGGCTGCGCGGGGCCATGCTCAGGCCTCTTCCACGACGACGACGACGGCGGTGGCGTTGTCGGGTCCGCCGCGGCGGACGGCGAGGAGGACGATTTCTCGGGCCAGCGCATCGGGCTCCATCAGCTGGCCCATGAGCTGGGCGAGTTCGCGGTCGCCGATCATGCGGGTGACACCGTCGGTGCAAAAGAGGTAACGGTCGCCGGCGATGAGCGGGCGGGTGACGAGATCGACATCGGGCGGTGTGGGCTGGCCGATGCAGCGGGTGAGCGCGGCGCGGTTGGCCTCGTGGTAGTGGACGATCTCGCCGCGGGCCCGGCGCAGGCGGGCCTCGTTTTCGACGGAATGATCTTCGGTGACGTTTTGCAGCGTGCCCTCGCGCCAGATGTAGGCGCGGGAATCGCCGACGTGGGCAAAGTGCATCGCATGATCGTGGACGCAGGCGAAGGTGAGCGTGGAGCCGATGCCCATCACGGGACTGATTTCGCGGCCCCGTTTGATCACGGCGCGGTTGGCGGTGTGGACGATGGTGGTGAGATCGGGGGCGGTGCCGGGGGGCAGGGCGAGCAGCTCGCGGACGATGACCTGGACGGTTTCGAGCGAGGCCTCGGCGCCGCCGGGCAGGCCACCGATGCCGTCAGCGATGCCAAAAATCATGGCCGCGGGTTCAAGGATGAAACTGTCTTCATTCTCACTGCGAATGCAGCCGATGTCGGTGAGTGCGGCGGAACGAAGCTTGATCATGCGATGGAATGGCGAAAGTAGGCGAGGGCCGGCCTAGGCGAAAGGATGAAATTGCTCGCTGCGCGTTTCCCGCGTCAGGCGGGTGAACTCGGGCTGCGGAAGACACTGCAAAAAGAGGCGGCCGTAGCTTTTGGCGAGGACGCGGGAGTCGAGGATCGTGATGAGGCCGCGGTCCTTCTGAGTGCGGATGAGGCGGCCGATGCCCTGGCGGAATTTGATGAGGGCGTCGGGCAAGGTGAGTTCGTTGAAGGGGTTGCCGCCGTGGTCGCGAATCCACTCGGTCTTGGCCTCGATGATCGGGTGCGTGGGCGGATCGAAGGGCAGGCGCGTGACGATCACCTGCGCGAGGGCGTCGCCGGGGACATCGACGCCGGTCCAAAAACTATCGGTGCCGAAGAGGACGGCGTTGCCCAGGCTGCGCATCTGGTCGGCGAGCTCGGTGCGGGAGAGATCGGCTCCCTGCATAAGAAACGGGCGGCCGGCGGTGCGGAACTCGGACTCGAGGGCGAGAGCTACGGCGCGCATATCGCTGTAGCTCGTGAAGAGCACGAGGGTGCCGCCGGGCACGGCGGCGACGCAGAAGCGGATGTAGTCGGTGAGCGCTTCGAGGGCGAGTTTAGCCTCCTGCGGGGAGGGCAGCGGGATATCGGCGGCGACATAAACGCGCATGTTGCGCCCGTAATCAAAGGGCGAGTGGACGACCTCGGCGCGGGCGTTCTCGGCGCCGATGCGTTTGGCGAAGGCGGTGATGTCGCCGGCAAGGGCGAGCGTGGCGCTGGTGCAGACGACGCTTACGCCGCAGCCGAAGAGGTGCTGTTTCAGCGCGGGGGCGATGTCGATGGGGGCGCTGCGCAGGCTGACGATGGTCTGCTTGCGACCGCCGCGCTCGGCCCAATAAACGTGGCCCTCGGCGGCGAGGTTGAGCCATTCGGTGAGGCCGGCCTGAAGGCCTTTGATCCGGGTTTTTTGCTCGAGGAGTTCGTCGCGCGGGCGGCCTTCGTCGAGTTTGTCCGCGAGCTTGGCGACGAGACGTTCGAGCGCGCCGAGGGGGCCGTCGAGGGTGGGCTCGGCGACGCCGGTTTCGCGGACGCGCACGATGGGGCGCTGGGCGAGCAGGGTCGCGGCGATGAAATCGAAAAATTGGCGCGAGGCGTCGAGCGCGTCGGTGACGAGTTGCTGCGCCTCGGGTCCGCCGAGCTTGCGGAGGAGGCCGCGTTTCGTGCGCGGGTTGAAAAGATATTTGAGCGCGCGCTCGACACCGTAGCTGCTGAGCGAGAGGCCGAAGTTGGCGGTGGCGACTTCGGGGACGGTGTGGGCTTCGTCGAGGACGACGAAAGCGTGGGGGAAAAGCACGCCGCGGGCGTCGGTGCCGGTGGCGCCGTTGGCGCGCGCGCCGCCGGCGTTGATGAGGGCGAAGAGCAGGGCGTGGTTGACGATGATGACGTGCGCGGTGCGGATGCGGGCGCGGGCGCGCTGATAAAAACATTTCTCGCAGTCGCAGTGTTTGCGCGAGCAGGAGGATGAGTCGGCGTTGACGGCGTCCCAGATCTCGGCGCGGGGCGGCGGGCGCAAATCGTGGCGCAGGCCGGTCTCGGTGGTCTCGGCCCAGCCGGCGATGCGTTGCAGTTCATCGTAGTCGGCGTCGGCGAAGAGACTGGCGCGGTCGGAAAGGGATTGGGCGAGGCGGGTCGTGCAGAGGTAGTTGGATTTGCCGAGGAGAACGGCGGCGCGGAAATCGACGTAGCGGGCGAGGCCGGGGTTGGAGGCGAAGAGGCGGCGGACGAGCGGGAGGTCTTTGGACTGGAGCTGTTCCTGGAGGGAAATCGTGTGGGTGGAGACGATGAGTTGGCGCTCCTGATCGACGGCATGGATGATGCCGGGGGCGAGGTAGGCGAGGGATTTGCCGACGCCGGTGCCGGCTTCGAAGAGGAGGGGCTCGTCGGCCTTGAGGGCGGAGGCGACGGTGCGCGCCATGGTCTCCTGTTGCGGGCGGTGTTCGAGATTCAGGCCGGCGTGGAGCCAGCCGCCCTCGGCGAAGATTTTCGCGGCGAGCTCCGGGGCCCGGCTGCGGGGCGGGGGGGCGGAGGCGTGGTCGTCGCGGATTCCAATCATGAGTCGAGAATGAGTCTGCCAACCAATGGAATGAGGCAAGGGTGGCGCAAATGAATTTGCGGCGGAAGCAGCGAGGCGGACAGTGAGGCCGATGAATGCGCCGAATGATACGGACGGAAACTGGGTGGCGGAGCTCGTGGATTTCCTGCGGACGCAACCGGGCGTGAGCGCGGTGCGGATCGATCCGGCGTCGCACAAGCTCGCGGTGGCGACGATCGGCGACGTGGATTTAAAGGGGTTTGGCGAGAAGCTGGCGGCGACCATCGCGGCGGTGGAGACGCGGTTGGAAGCGCAGTCGGCCACGAAGCGAGCGGGCGCAACGCCGGTGGGATTTTCTCTGAAACACGAGGGTGCGGCGCTGGTGGTCGGGCGTGAATCGTGCGTGACGGCGGAGAAAATGTGGTTGTGGCGCGAGATGGAGTGGCCGGCGTTGCACGCCGACGGCACGCAGGAAGAATCCGAGTGGAAGCTGCTGGCGACGCTGGCGGTGGTGTGCGGCGCGGCGGGAATCGCGGGGGCGGGGGCGGAGCATTTCGCGCCGGGTTTGCCCTGGCTGGCGTGGGTGTTGTTTGGCGCGGCGCTGATCGCGGGCGCGTGGGATGCGGCCATCGACACGTGGGAGAATCTACGAAAGGGGGAAATCGATATACACTTTCTCATGCTGGTCGTCGCAGGCGGCGCGGTGGCCATCGGCGCGCACCGTGAGGCGGTGTTGCTGCTTTTTCTATTCTCGGCGTCGGGCGCGATGGAAGAATTCGCGCTGGACCGCACCCAGCGCGAAGTCAGCGCGCTGCTGAAGACGGCGCCGAAGCGGGCGGTGATCGTGCAGGCGGACGGCAGCGAAAAGGAAATCGCGGTGGAGGCATTGAAGATCGGCGACCGTGTGCGCGTGAAACCGGGCGAGGCGTTTCCGGCGGACGGCGCGGTCGCGAGCGGGAAAAGCGCAAGCGACGAGTCGGCGCTGACGGGCGAGGCGCAGCCGGTGGAGAAGGCGAAGGGGGACGCGGTGTTCAGCGGGACGATCAACCTGTGGGGTGCGGTGGAGTTTGCGGTGACGCGGCTGCCGGCGGAAAGCACGTTGCAGAAAATCATCCGGCTCATCCAGACGGCGCAGAAGCTCAAGGCACCGAGCGAGCGATTTACAGACAGGTTTGGCACCGGCTATACCTACGCGGTGCTGGGCGGAGCGACGGTGATGTTTTTGGTGTGGTGGCTGGGGTTTCACCTGCCGGCGTTTACGAATACGCCGGAGCAGCGGTCGGCGTTTTACCGGGCGATGACGCTGCTCGTGGTGGCGAGTCCGTGCGCGCTGGTGTTGTCGATTCCCTCGGCGATCCTCGCGGCCATCGCGTGGGGCGCGCGGCACGGGGTATTGTTTCGCGGCGGTGCGGCGATCGAGAAACTGGCCGACATTGACGCGGTGGCGCTCGACAAGACGGGGACACTCACGACGGGTGAGCTCGCGGTCGTGGGCTACGAGAGTTTTCCGCCCGGGCGTGAGCAAGAGGTGATGGAACTGGCGTATGCACTCGAGGCGAAGTCGGAGCATCCCCTGGCGCGGGCCATCGTGCGCGATGCGAAGGCGCGCGGTGTGCGCGAGGTGAACGTGGATGAATTTAGAAACATCGTCGGCGAGGGCGTGAAGGGCAGTCTCGACGGCGCGCAGGTGCTGTTGGGGAGGCGTGAGCTGTTGGAGGCGGGGCCGCTGGCCGGCTGGGCGCAGAAGCTGCCGGTGGCGCCGGCCGATTTAAGCGAAGTGTGGGTGATCGGGCGCGAGATGGTGGGGCGCGTGTTGCTGCGTGATCAGATCCGCTTGGAGTCAAAGGCCGTGTTGGCCGAACTGAAGCAGCGCGGGATTTTCACGGTGATGTTGACGGGCGATCGTCAGCACGCGGCCGAGGCGGTGGCGAAGGAACTCGGGCTCGGCGACGTGCGCGCGAGTCTTACTCCGGAGGGCAAGGTAGCGGCGATCATGGAACTGCGCGGGCAGGGGAAGAAAGTCGCGATGGTCGGGGATGGCGTAAATGACGCGCCTTGTCTGGCGGCGTCGGATGTCGGTGTCGCCATGGGCGCGCGGGGGAGTGACGCGGCGCTGGAGCAGGCGGAGGTGATCTTGATGCAGGACAAAATTGAAAATTTCCTGTCGGCGCATCGACTGAGTCGCCGCGCGCGGGCGATCATCCGGCAGAACCTGGCGATCTCGCTGGGTGTGGTGGTCGTGATGGTGATCGCGACTATTTTCGGCGTGGTGCCGCTCGCGATCGGTGTCGCGGCGCACGAAGGCAGCACGGTGGTGGTGTGTTTGAATTCGTTGAGGTTGCTGTTTGGGAAGAATGAATAGCGCAATGGCGAGGTCGCTGGAGAGCGGGACTGGTCCAAAGCTGGACTTGCCGCCTATTGAGCGGCGAATAGGGCTCCGGCATGAGCACGCTGGAAATGATCGTCGATGAGCTGAAAACGCTGCCGCCGGTGAAGCTGGAGGAAGCCGCCGCGTTGATCCACGGCCTGCGCGAAACGAGCAGGGCCGAGCAACTCGCTATCCTTCGGGAAACCTCCGGTGCTTGGAGCGGGCCGGATGGGGAGGCCATCGAAAAAGCGATTGAGGAAGGCTGCGAAAGGATTGATCCACGTGATTGGTGACGTGCTGCTCGACACCACGGTGGCGGTAGCGCATCTGCGTGGTGTGGCCACGGTGAGCGAGCGTCTTGCAGAGGTGGCGACGCGCTACATGTCGGCGGTGGCGCTGGGTGAATTGCATTTTGGCCTGTGGCGTTCGGAGCGGCGTGAAGAGAACCGTGCGCGGCTTGATCGCTGGCTGCAGGGGGTCGTAGTGCTGCCGGTCGGCGCGGCCACTGCGGTGCGTTACGGCGAATTGAAACAACAGCTCGCACTTGCGGGCACGCCCATTCCTGAGAACGATCTGTGGATCGCAGCTGTCGCGATAGAGCGCGGTTTGCCGGTGGCCACGCCTGACGAGCACTTTTTCCGAGTGCCGGGGCTGACGGTGCTGGACGGTAGGCAGCTTTTTTTGAGCCACATCTTCGCTGTGCTCACGGGACCGGTGCGATTATCCAGCAGAACCTCGCGATCACACTTGGCGTGGTCGTGGTGATGGTCGTCGCGACCTTATTCGGTGTGATGCCGCTGGCCGTCGGCGTGGCCGCGCTACAGGGGCTGCACGGTGGTGGTGTGCCTGAATTCGCTGCGGCTGCTGTTTGGGAAGAGTGCCTGAAAATTCGGCGTTGCGGGGGGAGATTTCTGACGCCGCGTGGTGATCTCTGTCTGTGGCCTAAGGGCGCTTAAATCGTAATTTAGGACACTGCGGAGCAGTTGTTTGGCTTTACGTCGGGCATTTGGCTGCGCTGGCTCGCGCTTACTCGTAGCCCGCTCGAAAGCATCGTCACCGCCACCGCAGATTTGAGGCCAAGCTCCACCGAGTCACACACACGAAGCCAACCGCCTATGAAAATTTCCACCATCCTTGAGAAGATAGACGAGAACCAATTGTTCGTTCCCGCCTTTCAGCGCGAATACGTTTGGAAGCGGGACGACGCCAAGCAACTCATCGACTCGCTGATAAAGGAATACCCAACGGGCACGATGTTAACATGGGAAACGGCCAACCCTCCAGAGCTTAAGGGGCCGCACAAATACAATGAGAAGCAGGGTGCGGTGAAGCTTTTGCTCGATGGACAGCAGCGCGTGACAACGCTCTACATGCTGATTCGTGGCGTTATTCCGCCGTATTACACCGCGCCGGAAATCATGAACGACACGCGCGAGCTGTTTGTGCAGTTGGAGACCCTGGAACTTTCCTACTACATGAAGACCCGGATGGAGAACAATCCGCTCTGGCAGAATATCACGCACGTCTTTCAGCGGAAGATTCGCGCCCGTGACGTGATGCGGACGCTGGAAGAGAAGGGCGAAACCGTCACGCGCCAGCGTGAAGACCGGATCGACGACAACACGCGAGCCATCGAGAACATCCTCGCCCGCGAATTTCCAGAGCAGACGATTCCCGTGAAAGCGAGCATTCGCGAGGCAATCGACATCTTCTACAAGGTTAATGCCAGCGGGGTTGCCCTGACGGACGCGGAACTGGCGTTGGCGCAGATTTCCGGCTACTGGCCGCAAGCACGCGACCGTTTCAAGGCGAAGCTCGTCGCACTGGAAAAAGAAGGCTACGTCTTCAAATTAGATTTCATCGTGTATGTGCTGCTCGGCTGCCTCTATCACATGGGTTCGGACATGCGGAAGCTGCACGATGCCGATAACAGCGAAAAGATTCGCGCGGCGTGGGACCGCTTGGAAAAGCAGGTGCTCGATTACGTGGTGAATCTGATGCGGACGAACGCGTTCGTGGACCACACAGACGAAATCAATTCTCCCTACGCGCTGGTGCCAATCATCGTCTATTGCTTCGATAAGAACGGCACGCACCTGACGGACGCGGAAATCCGGAAGATGGTGAAATGGTTTTTCTACTCGCAGGTTCGGACGCGCTACGTGAGCCAGTTGCCGCAGAAGCTCGACCGCGATTTGCGGGCGGTCGCGGAATCTACCCAGCCCTTCGACGCGCTTCTCCAAGTCATCGCCGAAGAAAATCGATTGGAAATCATGCCTGCCGAGTTCGTGGGGCGCGCCATCCAGCATCCCTTGTTCAGCATGGTGCGCTGGTATCTGAAGAGTCGCGGTGCAGTTTGCTTCACGACCGGTATGAGCTTGCGGAGAAATATGGGTGCCAAATACCAACTGGAGCGGGACCACATTTTCCCTTATTCGAAATTGAAAGAGGTTGGCTACGGCGAGGGCAACCGCGTGAAATATGCGTTGGCACAGGAACTGACCAACCGGGCATTCCTCACGCAGGTCGCCAATCGCGGTAAGTCGGCGGCACACGCCGCAGACTACCTCGCGGAGGTGAAACAGAAGTTTCCCAAGGCTCTCGAACTGCAATGCATCCCAGGGGACCCGGAGCTTTGGAAGATTGAGAACTACGAGCAGTTCCTCGAAGAGCGCCGCAAGATGCTAGCGAAGAACCTGAATGGCTTCCTAGACAAGATCACAGCGACGGAGGAAATGGTCGCCCCAGCTTCGCTGGAAGATTTGATCGCGGAAGGCGAAAGCGATGAACTGGAGTTCAAGTCAACGCTGCGGTGGGACGTGAAGGAAGGAACGATTAACAAGAAACTGGAGGAGGTCATCATGAAGACCGTGGCTGCGTTCGCCAATTCGCAGGGCGGCACGCTGCTGATTGGCGTCGCAGATGACGGTGAAGTTCTCGGGCTTGAACCGGACTACAATTCACTCGGCGGCGTAGACTGCGACAAGTTCGAGTTGCATCTCCGCAACCTTTTTAACCAGCAATTCGGCACGGGCTTCGTGACGAGCAAAGTTGTGATTAAGTTCTACAAGGTCGGAGAAAAAGAAGTCTGCCAGATTGAAACCGCAGCCGCCAAGGAACCGGTGATTTTGAAAGTGAAGGACAAGAACGGCCAGACGGCAGAGAAGTTTTACGCACGTAGCGGCAACTCATCGCAGGAGATTCTGCTGAGCGAGATGAACGCCTTTATCAAAGAGCGATTCCATTCATGAGCTTTAACGAATCCATCATCGAATACGCCTCACTCGAATGGTTCGGAGAGCCGCGCTACATACCGGATTTGCAGGCAGAAGCCGTGGAGACTGTGAGGTTGCCCCGAATCGACGGACACAAGTTGAGCAACTAAAGAAGGACTCAACCAATGAAAGAACCGAAGAAGACAGAGATGAAATCGCCCAGACATGACGAAGTGTTCCGGCGGCAGGCGGTGCGCATGTGGAAGCAAAGCGGGAAGTCAGCGGAACTGACGGCGAGGGAGCTGGGGATCAGCGTGTTCCAGCTCTACGACTGGAATCGGACGGGGGAGCCACCCCGGGCCGCCGGGCTGGCTGCCCCGTCCGACAGCAAGGAGGCGTTGCAGGCCGACAACGAGCGACTACGCCAAGAGCTGGCGAGGATCACCGAGCAGAGGGACATCCTAAAAAAAGCCGCGGGCATCCTCTCCGAACCATCGCACAGCGGTATGCCCGGATTAAAGCGATGAACCACGAACATCCGATCAAGGCGATGTGCGAGGTGCTGGCGGTCTCGCGCAGCGGCTACTACCAGTGGCAAAGCGCGGGCACCTCGGCGCGTGCGCTTCAAACCGAAGCGATCCGGGCTAAGATCACCCGCGTGCACGCGGCCTCCCGTGGCACGTATGGGAGCCCGCGGGTGACGGTGGTCCTGCACGAGCAAGGCGAGTCGGTGGGCCGCAACCGTGTGGCCCGGCTGATGAAAGAAGCCGGACTGCAAGGCCGGCAAGCCCGCCGGTATCGGGTGCGCACGACCGACAGCGACCACCATGATCCCATCGCTCCAAACCTGCTGGCCGAGGTGCCCGCTCCAACCCAGCCCGACGCAGTGTGGGTCACCGACATCACCTATGTGGAAACCGGAGAGGGCTGGCTATACCTGGCCGGAGTGCTCGACCTTTATAGCCGCCGTTTGATCGGCTGGGCCATGGGATCGAGCTTGGAGACGGCGTTGCCACTGGCCGCCCTCCATATGGCCTTACGGCGACGCCGACCAGGTGCGGGTCTGCTCCATCACTCGGATCGGGGCTGCCAGTATGCCAGCGCGGCCTACCGGTCCATCTTGGCCGAGCATGGCTGCATCGCCTCCATGAGCCGCCGGGGCAACTGCTACGACAACGCCACCATGGAATCGTTCTGGAGCACGCTCAAACTTGAGCTGATCTACCGCCGCCGCTTCGCCACCCGCTCCGACGCCACCACCGCCATCTTCGATTACATCGAGAGCTTCTATAACCGCACCCGTCTTCACTCGGCCCTCGGCTATCAAAGCCCTCTCGACTACGAATCCAACCTCAACTAA
>JACMRG010000101.1 GCA_014376585.1 Opitutaceae bacterium
CGGAGAAGGTGTTCGCGGCACCCAGGATAAGCTTGCCGGTGCCGTCTTTCACGAAATTGCCCGCGCCGGAGACGATGTTGGTGTAGCCAATGGTATCAGAGCGGCTGACGGCAAGCGTGGCGCCGGACGACACGGCGATATCGCTGGCGACGCCGCCGCTCGCGCCGCCGTTGCCGAAAGCGAGCGTGCCCGCATAGACGCTGGTGGCGCCCGTGTAGTTTTGATCAGAGGTGAGTGTGAGGGTGCCGGTGCCGTATTTGTTCACGAGGCCGGCGCCGGAGATCACGCCCGCGTAAGTGAAGCTATCGGTGCGGTTGAAGATCACGCTGCCGGCGTTGGCGATGTTGCCGCCAAGTGAACCGGCCGCGGTCGCGTCGCCGATCTGGAGAGTGCCGCCGGAACCCACGGTGACGTTGCCCGTGCCCGTGGCGGAGCCCGTGGCATTTTTGAGCGTGAGCTGGCCGTTGCTGACGGTGGTGGTGCCGGTGTAGGTGTTAGCTGCGGTGACCACGAGGGTGCCGCCATTGGTGACGGTGAAGCCGTTGCCGCCGCTGACCACTCCGGCGAGCGTGAGGGTATTGCCGGAGGCGATGCTGAAGGTGCGGTTGCTGCCGCCGAGGGCGATGGAGAGATTGGAATCGCCGATGGTGACCGAAGCACCGGTGGAGTTGATGGTGATGTCGCCGCCCAAAGTCAGCGTGACGGGTGAGCCCGTGCCAAGGAGGGACAGGCTCCTATTCGTGCCGCCGATGGTGAAATTAAATGTCGGCGTTATGAGCGGAGCCGTGGCGAAAGTGATCGTCTGCGGACCGACCGGAGTCTGGCTGAAGGTCGCAGTCCCCGTGAGGACGCTGCCGAGCCAGTTTGAGACGTTGTTAAAGTCGTAGGTGCTGGCCGAAGTGGGGAGAAATTGGGCGCGCGCCGCCGGCGCAAAGAGAAGCGAAAAAATCGCGCCGCCGGCGGTCGCACGGCAGAAAAATAGAGAAACGGAATTTCTTTTCACGAGTGCGCAACACCACCTGAAGGACCGGACAGTCGCAAGTGAATTGCCGGGAAGGCGACTTCGTAGTTCCGCGCGAGGTGAAGAGTCGGGCGCATACGCGGGACCCGTCGGAGAAAACGCTTAAAAATACACGGGGGCCGAGACCCGCGCCAGGCCGTTGCAAGTCAGCTGACTAAGCAGGCACTGAACGCTTGGGTGAGGGCGGGGCGGTCGAGGTTTTTGCCGATGAAGACGAGAGTGTTGGTGCGGGCTTCATCCTTGGCCCATTCGCGGTCGAACTTGGCGTCGAAGAGCATGTGGACGCCTTGGAAGACGAGGCGCTTGTTGGAGCCTTTCACGGCGAGCACGCCTTTCATACGGTAAATATCGCCGCCTTTGACGCGGAGGAGTTCGCTGATCCAGTCGTTGAGTTTCTTGCCGTCGAGATCTCCCGGCGTGCTGATGCCGACGCTGGTGACGGCGTCGTTGTGCGAGTGAGCGGCGTGGTAATCCTGCTGCCAGCAAGGCTTCGCGGTTTCGCCCATGACGTGGATGTGGAGCGGGTCGTGACCGCAGGACTCGAAGACGAGATAAAAGCCGGGGGCGGGAATTTTTAGGACGAACTTGCCGTTACCTTCGGCGAGGCGAAGGCGGTGGAGCGTGGCGCCGGGAACGACGGTGTCGCCGTCTTTGAGGCGGGCTTCCCAGTCGGCGAAAACGAGGACGGCGGCGTCGCGGGCGGTCGCGATGGCGGCTTGGGCTTCGGCGGTGGTGTAGTCGCCGTTAACGGGCAACTGCACGGGCATGATGACGACGTCGAGTTCGTTGGGGTTCCCGTTGTGGTGATGGTGGTCGCCTTCGCCTTCGCCGTGGGCGTGGGCGTGGCCTTCGTGGGAGTGGCCGTGGTCGTGCCCTTCGTGGCCGTGGTCTTGGTGACCGATTAAGAGGTCGTGGACGCCGACGGGGAGCGCGTAGGCGCCAGCCCATTCGAAGGGATACTCGGGCTCGAGGAACTTGGGATCGACATCGACGGCGCGCCCGAGGTTGAAGCCACCGACGTTGAGGACGTGCTCGAGGGGAACGTCGGCGTTTTGCGCCCGGTGGATCTTGGCGACGGCGTTGATGGTGCGGATGCGGAGCTCGAGGGCGTCGAGTTCGGCGGGGGCGACGAGGTCGGTTTTGTTGAGGATGATGACGTTGGCGAAGGCGAGTTGCTTCACGGATTCGTCGTCGGTGCCGAGGTGTTGGAGGATGTGCTTCGCGTCCACGACGGTGACGATGGCGTCGAGGCGGAAGTTGGCCTTCATCTCGTCGTCGGTGAAAAACGTCTGGGCGACGGGGCCGGGATTCGCGAGGCCGGTGGTCTCGATGAGAATGCCGTCGAGGGGCTCCTTGCGCTTCATGAGGCGGCCGAGGATGCGGATGAGATCGCCGCGGACGGTGCAGCAGATGCAGCCGTTGTTCATCTCAAAAAGTTCTTCGTCGCTTTGGATGACGAGCTGGTTGTCCACGCCGACCTCGCCGAATTCGTTTTCGATGACGGCGAGTTTTTTGCCGTGTTGCTCGGTGAGGATGCGGTTCAGGAGCGTGGTTTTTCCGGCGCCGAGGAAGCCGGTGAGGACGGTGACGGGAATGGGCATGGAGTAGGGGAAAAGTTGCGAGTTGAGAACTGGAGGTTGAGGGACGCACAGGTTCGCCGCGGGGGAGGCGAATTGCAAACGGGGCGCGCCCTGGGTCGCGCCCGGAGCTCGCGCCTCCACCTCGGAGGCGGCTTAGCCTTTTTCGTTGCCCTTGGGGAAATTGAAAGCGACGGCGGTGAAGGCGGTCGTGCGGACCTCGATGCGGGTGAGGACGGCGTCGAAATTTGGCGTGGTTTTGAGCCAGTCGGCCGCGACTTCGAAGACAGAGGTGTCGCCGGGTTTTTCTCCGGTGAGGGAATTGGCGACGGGCCTGAGCACGAGCGGTGTGGGCTGGCCGGCGATGGTGACGACGATTTCGAGGGAGGGTGCGGTGATGCGGACGAAGTTCTCCAGCTCTCCGTCCATGACGTAGAGAGAAAGTTTTCCGGCGGCGTCGTCGCGGACGATTTCGAGGTGGTAGGCTTCTTCGCCGAGCACGATGGCCGTGCCGCCGTGGGGAGGGACGTGCTCATGCTTGAGGACTGAGTGGTCGTGGCCGGCGTGCGGATCGGCGGCGGATTTAGTTTCGGATTTCGAGCAGGCTGCGAGGGCGAAAATAAAGAGGGTGGAGGCGAGGAGAGAATTTTTTTTCACTAGCAGGTGATTAACAGCATCGCCCGACTGCGGAAGCTGAATTTGGCGCGGCGTCCAACCTTTCAGAACTGTAACTCTCGGGAAAGGGGTGGGAAGGGTGGGCGAATTATGTTGGGCGCATGAATCCCAATAATTCCAATTTCACCCTTCGTCGCCGTGGTATCGCCATGCTTGCGACCGGTCTGATCGCGGCGAGCGGCCTCGCCTGGGCGGCGAACGCCTTGAACAACGACGGCAAAAATGCCGTCACCGTAAAGGTCGATGACAAGCCCGTGGTCTCCGCGAACTCGCCGCTGGGGCCGAGCTACGCGCCCATTGTGAAACGCGTCGCGCCGAGCGTGGTGCGCGTCGAAGTGAGCGAGCGCGCCAAAACCGTCGCGGTTGATAACCAGCTGCCGCCGTTCCTGAACAATCCCGGGTTTCGGGAATTTTTCGGCGAGCAACCCGGCCAGTCGGGACGTGGCCCCGGCTCGGGTCGCCGCGGCCAGTTGTTGCAACAGCAGCCCGCGCAGGAAGGCCTCGGCTCCGGTGTGATCGTGAGCGCGGACGGCTATATTTTGACGAACAACCACGTCGTGCAGGGCGCGGATACGATCAAGGTTGCGCTCAACGACGGCCGTGAGCTGACGGCGAAGGTGGTCGGCACCGATCCCCAATCCGATCTCGCGGTGATCAAGGTGGACGCGAAGAACCTGCCGGCGATCACGTTTGCCGACAGCGAGAAAGTCGAAGTCGGCGACCGCGTGCTGGCAGTCGGCAATCCCTTTGGCATCGGGCAGACGGTGACAAGCGGCATGGTCAGCGGTCTCAACCGCGCCACGATGGGCCTGGCCTACGAAGATTTCATCCAGACGGACGCGGCGATCAATCCGGGTAACTCCGGCGGCGCGCTCGTCGATGGCGAAGGCCGGCTCGTGGGCATCAACACCGCGATCCTCAGCCGCAGCGGCGGGTCCAACGGCATCGGTTTCGCCATCCCGGGCAACCTGGCCCGCAGCGTGATGGAGCAACTCGCCGCCAACGGCAAAGTGGTGCGCGGTTTCGTGGGAGTGAGCGTGCAGGACATCAACCCGGAGCTGGCCGAACAGTTTAAGCTCACGGCGCGTGAAGGTGCGCTGATCGCCGAAGTGACGCCGGATGGCCCGGCGGCGAAAGCGGGTATCAAGGGCGGCGACGTGATCACGAGCATCGGCGGCAAACTCGTGAAGGATGGCCGGCACCTGAGGCTGGTTGTCGCGAACGTGGCACCCGGCAAAAAAGTGACGGCGGAGGTTGTCCGCGAGGGCAGGACGCTAAACATCGACATCAACGTAACGGAGTGGCCCGGCGAGAAATCGTTGGCCCGCACCAATGGTCGCGGCCGGGGTGAACTCGGAGCAGATACGGACGACACAGGCACGCTCAACGGCGTGGGCGTGGCGGATCTCGACCAACAGACGCGCCGCGAGTTTGATCTGCCGAAGGGCATGCGCGGTGCGCTCGTGACTTCGGTGGAACCGGAGTCGGCCTCTGCGGCGGCGGGTCTGCAGCCCGGTGACGTAATTCTGGAGATCAACCGCAAGGCCGTGAGCGGCGCCGAAGACGCCGTGAAGTTCACGGAGAAGACAGAGTCGAAGAAGACGCTCCTTCGCGTGTGGAATCAACGCGGAGTCCGCTTCGTCGTCGTCGATGAGACGGTCACGCCCGCCGCGTCTTCCTGAGGGGAACTGGGCGGATAAAATTTGGTTTTGTTGTGGTTTATAACGGGCTTCGGGCGGCAGCGCCCGGGGCCTTTTTATGTATAGGATTGGGGTGGCGGCGGGACCTCCGGGCCCGTCGGGATTGGTGAGGCTCGGAAACATTTGGCGGGCCCGGAGGTCCCGCCGCTACCTTCGGATTTGGCGCTTCCGTGTTACGCGCCGCCAACGCAGACTCCCTCCTGACTTTATGCGCGTGCTCGTAGTCGAAGATGATGCCAAGATCGCCTCCTTTGTGGTCAAAGGCCTGAAGCAGGAGGGCTACGCCGTGGACCACGGGTCCGACGGCGATACGGGGCTCGCGCTGGCGAAGTCCACGACCTACGACGCGGCGATCGTCGATGTGATGCTGCCGGGGTTGGACGGACTGAGTCTCGTGCGGCGACTGCGCGCCGACCGGGCGGAGTTGCCGGTGCTTTTTCTGAGCGCGCGGGCAGCGGTGGAGGACCGCGTGAAAGGATTGCAGGCCGGCGGCGACGACTATCTGACGAAGCCGTTTGCCTTCGCGGAATTGTCAGCGCGGCTGCAGGCGTTGATCCGACGCGCGAGCCGGGCGCCCGAGGCGACGCGGCTGGCGGTGGGCGATGTCGCGCTCGATCTGGTGACGAGGGCGGTGACGGTCGGGGGCGAGCCGGTGGAGCTGCAACCGCGGGAGTTTTCGCTCTTGGAATATCTGCTGCGGCATCCGGGCCGGTCCGTGACGAAGACGATGATCTTGGAACACGTGTGGGACTACAGCTTCGACCCGCAGACGAATGTCGTCGATGTGGTGATGTCGCGGCTGCGGAGCAAAATTGACCCGGAAAAGGTGCGCATCGAAACACGGCGCGGCGTGGGCTATGTCTTCAAACGCACCGCTTGATCGACTGCGGCGCTCGCTCGCCGTGCGGCTGAGCGGGTGGTTCGCCCTGCTCTTCACGGTGGGTTTCACCGCGATCTTCGCGCTCCTCTATTGGACGCTCGCGCGCTCGCTCGACGCGCGGGACAGCGAGGCGCTGGAACTGCGGCTGCAGCAATATGCGGGCATCTACGCCGCCAACGGATTGGTGGGTCTGCGGGAGCGCGTGGCCGAGGACAGCCAGGCGCCGCACGTGCGGTCGTTGTTCATCCGCATCGTGGGCCCCGGGGGGAATGCGGTGTGGGGAAAAATTCCGCCGGACTGGATCGAATCGGACGTGCAGCGCGTCGAGGTGCCGAACGGCTGGGTCGAGCGGCGCATTTACAATCTGCGCGTGCCCCGTGACGAGGAGCAGGATCTCACGGTGGTGTCGCGCTCGCTGGTGGACGGACTGCTGCTTCAAGTGGGCCGCAGCACGGACAGTCGCGCCGTGGTGCTCGCGCCGCTGCGGAAAACATTTTTAGGGGTGGGCGCGGGCGTGGTGGTGGCGGGGTTCGTCGCGGGCATTGTGACCGCGCGGCGGGCGACGCGGCCGTTGCGCGACGTGGTGGCGACGGCGCGGCGGATCATCGCGACGGGTGAGCTGGATGCGCGCGTGCCGGCGCCGAAGCGAGACGATGATGTGGCGGAGCTGGTGCGGGCGTTTAATACCGTGCTCGATAAAAACGCGGGCCTGCTCAAGGCGATGCGTGAGGCGCTGGACAACGTCGCGCACGATCTGCGCACGCCGCTCACGCGCCTGCGCGGCACGGCGGAGCTGGCTCTGCAAAACGCGGGCGGAGAGGCGGGCGCGGGCGCGGAAAAAAGCGAGGCGTTGGCGGAGTGCGTGGAGCAGGCGGACGAGGTGCTGCGGCTGCTGCGGGCGTTGATGGAGATTTCCGAGGCGGAGGGCGGGATGCTGCGGCTGGAAAAGAC
>JACMRG010000014.1 GCA_014376585.1 Opitutaceae bacterium
CGCGTGCTCCAGCCCGGCGGCACCCCGGAATCCGCCTCGCGCCAACGCGCCGAGTTTCTCGAAAATCTCGATGGCTCCGACTACGCCGTCTGCGCGCGCGGCCTCGCCAACTGCTCGATCCGTTTCTACGAGGCGCTGAGCCTCGGGCGCATCCCGATTTTTGTGAACACGCAATGCGTCCTGCCCTACGACGATATCGTCGATTGGAAAAAAGCCTGTCTCTGGATCGAAGCATCGGACCTCCCCCGGATCGGCCAAATTCTACGCAACCATCACGCTCGCGTCTCGCCGGAAGAATTCCGCGCGCGACAGCGGCTCGGCCGCGCGCTCTTCGAGCGATGGATCAGCCCCGAGGGGTTCTTCGCCGAGCTCTATCGCCACTTCCCCAAGACCGGTAACTTCGCCCAGCCATGAAACCTGTCGTCGTGACTCTCTTCGAAGGCGACTATCACCTCGGTGCCGCCGCCTTGATCAACTCTCTCTGCGCCGCCGGTTTTGCCGGCACCGTGGTCTGCGGTCATCGCGGCCCCGTGCCGCCCTGGGCCGGAGCCGCCGGCCGACTCGGTCCGGTCGGGGTGCAATTCATCGCGCTTACCACCACGGCCCATCTCACCAACTACAAACCGGAATTCCTCCTCCGCGTGTGGAACGAACTGCATCCGGCCGCCGTGCAGCTTTTTTATTTCGATCCGGACATCGTGATCCGCGCCCCCTGGTCGTTCTTCGAAGAATGGGCCGGCTACGGCGTCGCCCTCGTCGAGGATGTTAATTCGCCCCTCCCCGAATCCCATCCGCGTCGGGCCGCCTGGCGTCGGCGGCTGGGCCCCGGCCGGAAACTCGTGCGCCGCGAAACCTCCTTTTACGTCAACGGCGGCTTTATCGGCCTGGCCCGCGAAGAACGTGGTTTTCTCCACGAGTGGCGCGAAGCGATGGCGCTCGTCGGGGCGGAGATCGGCGGCCTGGAACGCTCGATGTTTTCCTTTGGCGCGCGCCAGCCCGACATGGCTTCACCCGCCTATCCTTTCAGTAAAACCGATCAGGATGCGCTCAACATTGCCGTCATGACCGCATCCCAGTCCGTCTCGATCATGGGCGCCGAAGGCATGGATTTTCGCCCGGGCGGCTGGACCATGTCACACGCCCTCGGGCCGGAAAAACCGTGGCGCAAGGCCTACATCCGCTCGGCCATCGCCGGCCGTGCCCCGAGCCCGGCAGACCGCGGATTCTGGAAACACGCCTCCGCCCCGCTGCCCATTTTTCCACCGCACGTGACCGCCGGGCGTCGCGCCACCCTCGCGCTGGCCGGACTGGTCGGCCGCTTTTACCGCCGCGCCTGATCCCGGCTCTGCTTCCGCTCATGAAATTACTCTATGCCTGCGCCGACGGCGCCGATGACCCACTTCTCTGGTCGGGTATTGTCTGGAACTGCCGCCACGCCCTGGAAACGGCGGGCGTGCAACTGGCCGTGTTCGACCGGATTCCGTTCGAGTGCCCCCTGCCGTTGCGGCTGCGCCATCAGCTGCACAAACGGCTCGGGCTGAAGACGCACTACCTGCAAATCGAGCCCGCCGTGCTCCGGCCCGCCGCGCGGCGCATCGCGGCGCGTTTCGCCGAGGGTGATTGCGATGCGGTGTTTTGTCCGGGCACCGGCGTGCCCGTGCACACGTATCTCCCGGCCGGCGTGCCGGTCTTCACCTACCTCGACGCCACCAAGCGTTCGTGGATCGAAACCTACTCTGGCCTGGAGACGCTGTGCGCCCGCAGCCGCCGGCAGGTGGAACAGGCGGATCGCGTGAGCCTACGCCACCACACGCTCACTTTTTTTTCCTCCGACTGGGCCGCAAACGAAGCCGCGCGGGACTACGGTGTCCCGGCCGACCGGATGGCCGTTGTGCCCTTCGGCGCCAATCTCCTCGCGGCGCCGAAGCTCGCCGAGGTCGAAGCCTGGATCACGGCCCGCCGCCGCGATCCGTTACGACTGCTTTTTCTCGGCAAGGAATGGGAGCGCAAGGGCGGCCCCGAGGCGCTTGCGCTGATCCGCGCCCTTCGCGCCCTCGGCCTCCCCGCCACGCTGGATATCGTGGGCTGCGCGCCCTCACTCGATGCCGCCGATCACGCGCTCACGCGCATCCACGGTTTCATCGACCACAGTTCGACGGCCGGTGAAAAACAATTCCGTGCGCTTCTTCGCGAGGCGCACGTGCTGCTTTTCCTGTCACGCGCGGAGGCGTATGGGATCGCCCTTTGTGAGGCCGCCGCCTTCGGCGTGCCCGCCTACGCCAACGCCGTGGGCGGAATCCCCACCATCGTGCGCGACGGCGTAAACGGCTGGCTGGGCTCACTGCCGTTCTCCGCCGAAGCCGCCGCCGCCACCCTCGCCGCCGCCTGGCGGTCGCCCGACCACTACCGCCGCATCGCGCTCGCCGCCCGCGCGGACTACGAGGCGCGACTCAATTGGCCCGCCGCAGCCCTCAGCCTGAAAACTCACATCGCACGCGCCCTCGCCGCGCACCCGGCGGCATCCGTCCGATGAACATCCTGTTCTTCTGCGGTTCGCTCGAACTCGGTCGTGATGGCGTGGGCGACTACACGCGCCGCCTCGCGGGTGAATGTGCCGCGCGGGGCCACGCCTGCCTCGTGCTCGCCCTGCACGACTGCCACGTCCCCCGCCCGAGCGATCTGACCGTGGACAACGTGCGCTTCGTCCGCCTGCCCGCCGCCGATCCCTGGCCCGAGCGGATCGCCTGCGCGCTGCAACACTTGCAACGCTTCGCGCCCGCCGCGGTGAGCTGGCAGTTCGTGGCCTACGGTTTGCACCCGCGGGGGTTCCTGCCCGCCGCCCTGTTGCGGAGCGCGCCGGACCTGCGCGGCCCCCGGTGTCACGTCATGTTGCACGAACTTTGGATCGGGCTCGAGCTCGGCTCCGGCTGGCGCGCCCGCGCGATCGGTTGGCTTCAACGGCGGGGCGTCGTGTGCCTGCTCGATCAGCTCGACCCCGACTGCGTGCACACGTCCAACCCGACCTATCAACGCGCCCTCGGGCGCGAAGGTTGCGCCGCCGGCGTCCTCGGGCTTTTCGGCAACGTGCCGGTGGAATCCGATTTTTCTGTGAGCACGGATTCCCTCGCGCGCCGGCTGCCCGCGCCCCCGACACCGGATGGCGCCGCTCCGCTGGTTGCGGTCACCTTCGGCACCTTGCATCCCCAGTGGTCGCCCACCGCCACCGCGGCGTGGCTGCGCGCGACCGCGCTCCGTCTGGGCCGTTCGCCGACGCTCGTTGCCATCGGCCGCGGCGGCGCCCACGCCCCGGCGATTCTCAATCAATTTCGACAACAGGGCGTCGCCGTCGTCGAGACCGGCGATCTGCCCGGGGCGTCCGTATCGCACCTGCTGCGCGCCGCCGACTTCGGGATTGCTCCGCATCCGTGGGCCCTCATCGGAAAAAGCGGCGCGGCCGCCGCGATGCTTGAGCACGGCCTGCCGGTGCTGGTGCCCCGGGACGATTGGCGGTTGCGCGGTTCGCCCGGGGTTGCGCGGGTCGCCTCCGATCCGCTGCTCACGCGATTGGCCGGGCTCGACGAAATCCGCACCGACCGCTGGCTCGCCACCCGGCGCGCCCCGCAGTCCGCGCTTCCCCGCACCGCCGACTCCTTCCTCGCCGCGCTCTCCCTCTCATCATGAACCTCCTTTTCTACGCCCCGCAGATGGCCGCCTACGGCGGGATCGAGCGCCACGTCTGCGGCCTCGCCGCCGCCGCCGCCGCCGAGGGCCACACCGTCCGCTTTCTCACGACGAGCAATTCCCTCGGCCCGGAAATGCGCCGCGAGCTCACCCATCCTCGCATCGCCTTTTTCGAGCTCGCCCGGCCCCGCGGCACCGCCGGTCCCGTCGCGAAAATCCTCTGGCTGCTCGGCGCGGTCCGCCGCGCCCGCGCCGTCCCTTGGGATGTCATCTACACCCACGGTCAGACCGGTCTCGCCCGCCTCGTCTGGTCCGCCGCCGGCCCGCGCACCCGCGTCGTCCATCACCACCACAACGCCGCCGACGCCGCCGAGCGGCTCACTTGGTCCCGCCCGTTTCGCCACGTGCTCCGCCGCGCCCCCTACTTGGTCGGCTGCAGCCGCTCCACCTGCGCCGCCCTCGACGCCGCGCTCGGCCGCGACGATGCGCTCTTCCTGCCCTACCTCGCCGCCTGTCCCGTAGACGGCCGGTTGATCGTCGAACGCGACCCGTTCCGGCCTCTGCGCTTCGGCTTCTGCGGCCGGCTCATTCCCGAAAAAGGCATCGACGCGCTCATCACCCTCTCCGCCGACGCCCGCCTCGCCGACATCTCCTGGCACATCCACGGCGCCGGCGAGGCCTACCCCCCCGCCCGTTTCGCCGGCAACCCGCGCCTCACCTACCACGGCGCCTACGCCTCCGCCTCCGTCCACGCATCCGCCCTCCTCGCCCTCGACGCTATCATCCTCCTCTCCACCCACAACGAGGGCATGCCGCTCAGCCTCATCGAGGCCATGTCCGCCGGCCTGCCTTGGGTCGCCACCGACCGCGGCGGCACGAGGGAACTGGCGACCTCGCCGGCGGACTGTGTGATCGGCCCCGGCGACGTCGGCGTGGCTGAGTTGGGCGGCAGCGTGCGCGTTTTGGCCGACCGCATCCTCGCCGGCACCACCTCCCGCCGCCGCCAGCGCGCCCATTACGACGAACGATTTTCCCCCGGGGTCGTCGCCCGGCTCTGGCTCGATTTTTTCGCCTCCCGCGCCACCGGCTGAATCCGGCCCCCGATTTCATCCTCTCCCCCATGCAAGACCACTACTACGACCGCTACTGGTCCGAAGGCTACAAGCACACCGGCCAACGCCAGGGCTACGCCCCCAATTTTCTCCGCTGGATGGCCCGCGAGCTCGCGCCCGCGCCCGGCGCGCCCCTCCGGCGCCGGGGCCTCGAAGCCGGCTGCGGCGACGCCTCCTTCACCGGCGCCTTCGCCCAGTTCTTCGAGGAGACCCACGCGATCGACATCTCCCACTCGCAGATCGCGGAAAACCAGAGGGACCTTCCCGCCGTCTTTTTCCAGGCGCACGACCTCTCCGCGCCCCTGCCTTTTCCCGACGCTCACTTCGATGCCGTCTGGTGCTCCGAAGTGCTTGAACATCTCTTCGATCCCCTCTTCGCGCTGCGCGAATTCCACCGCGTGCTCGCCCCCCGCGGCCGCCTGCTCGTCACCGTGCCCTACCACGGGCCGTTCAAAAACGTCCTCATCGCCCTCTTTAAATGGGAGCGCCACTTCGACCCCGAATATCCCCACCTCCGTTTTTTCACCGCCGCCAGCCTCGGCCGCATCGCCCTCAAAGCCGGTTTCCCCGCCCCCGCTTTTCGCACCTGCGGCATGTCCCGTCCGCTGCGGGACTTTTTCGTCCCGACCAACCTCCTCATGGGCGCGACGAAACGGTGAGCCGCCGCCGCGCTTCCGCCCCATGCTGATTTTCACCCATCCCACCGGCAACGCCAACGTCCGCCACGCGGCGCTCGCCTTGTTCCGGGCCGGCCTGCTCGCGGAATTCTGGACCTGCCTTAATTTCCAAGCGCCGGCCGTGATCGAGCGCCTGCTGCCCGGCCGCGTTATCGGCCAGCTGCGGCGCCGCGCCTACCCGGCCGAACTTTCGACCGCCATTCGCACCCGGCCGTTTCACGAGGTCGTCCGGCTGTTCGCGCCGAAGCTCGGTCTGCCCGGCCTCGTGACCCACGAGACCGGTCCTTTCAGCGTCGATGCCGTTTACCGGTCGCTCGGCCGCGCGGTCGCCCGCCGCGTGCGCACGGGGAAATTCCGCGCCGTCTATGCCTACGAAGACGGCGCCCAATTCTCGTTTAAAGAAGCGCGGCGGCGCGGTGTGTGCACGCTCTACGACCTGCCCATCGGCTACTGGCGCGCCGCGCGCACGCTGCTGCTCGACGGAGCGGAACGCGAACCCGAGTGGGCCGCCACCCTCACCGGCAATCGCGACAGTAGTGCCAAGACCGACCGCAAAGACGCCGAGCTCGCGCTCGCCGACGTCGTGTTCGTCGCCAGTTCCTACACCCGCCGCACGCTGAGCGAGGCCGCGGATTTCAAAGGCACGGTCATGGTCGTGCCCTACGGCTCCCCCGCCTTCATGCCCCTGCCCCCCCTGCCGGATACCCCCCGATTGACCGCACCCAAAAAGAAATTGCGCGTGCTGTTCGTCGGCTCCCTCGGTCAACGCAAAGGCCTCAGTTATCTTTTCGCCGCGTGCCGCCGGGTCCGCACCGCCGTGGCCCTGACCGTGATCGGTCAGAAACCCCTCGAACCCTGCCCCGTGCTTGACCGGGAGCTGGCCTCCGTGCGCTGGATTCCCAGCTGCCCCCATCAGGACATCCTCGCCGAGATGGCCGCGCACGATGTGTTTGTTTTCCCCTCCCTGTTCGAAGGTTTCGGCCTCGTCCTCCTCGAAGCACTCGCGATGGGTCTGCCCATCATCACCACCTCGCACACGGCCGGGCCCGACTTGATTCGGGAAGGCGCGGAAGGATTCATCGTGCCGATCCGCGACAGCACCGCGATCGCCGCCCGCCTCGAACTCCTGCACCGCGAACCGGATCGGCTGGCCGAAATGTCGGCGGCGGCCCGCCGGCGCGCCCGTGAATTCTCCTGGGAGAATTATGAAACCACGCTCGCCACCTGTGTCGGCCGGGCCCTCGCCGGCGCTCCCGCCGCCTAGCCGATGAAATCGTCCATCAAGCTTCTCATCTGGCTCTATCTCGTCCTCCTCATCGCGGAAGGCGCGCTCCGCAAATGGGTGCTCCCGGCGCTGGCCGACCCGCTGCTGGTCGTGCGCGATCCCGTGGTGCTCGCGATTTATGCCCTCGCACTCGTGGCGGGATTCTTTCCGTCCAACCGCTTCATCGCCGCCCTCGCCGCCCTCGCCGCCCTCTCCGCCGCCGCTTCGGTTCTTGGCGGCCATACGCATCCCCTCGTCATCGCGTATGGGCTGCGTATCGACTACCTCCACCTGCCGCTGATCTGGATCATGGGCGCCGTGTTCGACCGCCGCGACGTCAAGCGCATCGGTGCCTTTCTGCTGCTCATGGCCATCCCGATGACGCTGATCATGGTGGCGCAGTTTCGCGCGCCGATGAACGCGTTCATCAACCGCGGCGTCGGCAACGACGAGATCGGCCAGATCTTCGGCGCCGAGGGTCGCATCCGGCCCCCGGGCCTGTTCGCGTTCATCACGGGGCCGCAATTATTTTTCCCGCTTTGTGCGGCGTTCTTCTTCGACGAAATCGGCGGGGCCAAACGGCTGCCGTGGTATCTGCTCATCGCGTGCGGACTGGCCATCGCCATCGCGCTCCCGGTTTCGATCAGCCGCACCGTGATGCTGGGCACCGGCGTCGTCGCGCTCACCTTCCTGGTCGCGCTCCCGTTCTCGTCGGCGAAATTTTCCGCGCTGGCGCGACCGCTGTTGCTGCTCGCATTTATCGGCGCGGGCCTGTCGCAGCTTCCCGTCTTTCGGGAAAGCACTTCGGTTTTTATGGTCCGCTGGGATACGGCTTCGGGCGAGACCGCCGGCGCCGCCTGGGATAACGTGGTTGACCGCACGGTCAGCGGCTTCACCAACCCCGCCTATTTCATGCGCGCGGCCCCGTTTCTCGGCTACGGCATCGGGTCCGGCTCCAACGTCGGTGCCCGGCTCACGTCCGGCGCGGTGGGCTTCATGCTCGCCGAGGAGGAATGGGGCAAGGTCCTGCTCGAACTCGGTCCCCTGATCGGCACGGCGTTTATCCTCTTTCGCATCGTTCTCACGGGTTGGCTCGGCCTCGTCGCCTGGCGCGCTTTGCGCGACCATCGCAACGCCCTCCCCGTGCTGATTTTCGCCGCCAGCGCGCTGACGGTTCTCCAGGGCCAGTGGGCGCCACCGACGGTGTTGGGCTTCGCCGTGCTCGGGGCCGGTCTGCTCCTCGGCGGCCGCAACCCCGCCGCCGACGGCAGCCCCGTCA
>JACMRG010000102.1 GCA_014376585.1 Opitutaceae bacterium
GCTCGCCGGCGTGGCGCCCTTCGCCCGCGACAGCGGCGAACACCGCGGTCAGCGCCACATCGCCGGCGGCCGGGCCCGCGTCCGCCGGGTGCTTTACATGGCCGGGCTCACCGCCCACCCGGACCACCGCATCCTGCGCGCCCACTACGACGGCCTGGTCGCCCGCGGCAAACCCGCCAAACTCGCCCTCACCGCCCTCATGCGCGAACTCATCGTCCTGCTCAACCGCCTCCTCGCCGATCCCAACTTTGTCCTTGCGCCGTAAGACCGTTGCTCCGGGCGCGGCTGGCCGTGAAAATACCGGCAAGCCCGTCGCGCCCGAAGTTCGAAAAAGTCCCAATCATACCGGCGGCCGGCAAGGCCTGCGCGCACGCCTCCGCCGTAGGAGCGAGCTTGCCCCCGATAGATCGAAACGTGGCGCCGGCGTCTCGCCCGCGGGCTCGGAGCCCGGGCGGGGCGCCCATGCCACGGCAACCGCCACCAAAGATTTTTCAAGCCGCGCGCCTCGCCTCCGCCGCCCCGCCCAAACCCGCGCTTGAGCCGCCCGCCCGCTCGCGGCCATCCTCCGCGCGCGATGCCCACCAAAGCCGACCTCCAGCGCCTCCGCTCCCTGCGCGAGAAAAAGACCCGCGAGTCCCTCGGCCTCTTCGTCGTCGAAGGCGAAAAAGTTGTCGCCGAACTCCTCGCGGCGAATTTCCCATTCAGCGAAATCTATGCGACGCGCCCGTGGATCGTCGCGAACGCCAAAGCCGCCGCCTACATCGAGACGACCGAACTCACCCCCGCGGAAATGGCCCGCGCCAGCCATTTCCCCACCCCCTCCTCCGTCCTCGCCATCGGCCCGCTCACGCGCGTTCCCCTCGCCCCCGGCGGGCTCGACCGCGGCCTCACCCTCGCCCTCCCCCGCGTGCAGGACGCCGGCAACGTCGGCACCCTCCTCCGCCTCGCCGACTGGTTCGCCCTCGACCGCGTCCTCCTCTCGCCCGACTGCGCCGATCTCTTTTCCCAGAAAGTCATCAACGCCAGCATGGGCTCCTTCGCCCGCGTCCGCACCCACACCGCCGACCTCGCCGCCGCGCTCGCGACCGTCCCCGCCACCACGCCCGTCCTCGGCTGCGACCTCACCGGCGACGCCGTCCACGCGCTCCCACCCCTCCGCGACGCCGTGATCGTGATCGGCAGCGAAGGCCGCGGCCTCTCGCCCGCCCTCCGCCCGTTTGTAACGTATTATATTACAATCCCACGTTACGGCGGGGCCGAGTCCCTCAACGCCGCCACCGCCGCCGCCATCGTCTGCGACAATCTCCGCCGCCTCGCGCTCGCGTCCACAGGCTCCGCCTAGCGTAAAACAACGCCGTCACCACCTCCCGCCCGAGGTCCGTTTGTAATATAATACGTTACCAACTTTTTTTCGGAACTGCGGCGACGGGGCTCCGACCGCACGAAATCCAGCACGCTGATCGCGTGCGATACCATCCGGCGCGGCGGGGCCGACCGCGATTTTTCTTTCTTCAAACCAGCGTCACGCGTGCGGCTCAGACCCGCGCCTGGGCGCGGTCACGGGCTCGCCGCGCGGAGTGCACGGGCATCTGCGATTTTTATATGCGGGACTCAATCAGCCGCATTGCCGCAATCACTCCTGCCGCACGGCCCTGAAGACGCCAACACGGCCGCCCGCCGGCGTCACCGCTCCGTAACGCTGCTTTCACCGGGACGTAACCCCGGCGATTTGATTAGCCCCTGCGCGCGCGAAGAGTCGCCGCGTCATGCCCATCCCCACTGCCTTTCTCACGCGGCTTCTGCATCGCACGCTCCTTCTTTCTACTGCGCTCGCCAGCTTGCTCTCGCCCCTCCGCGCCCAAGACGCCGCCACCGGCGCGATCCGCGGTGTCGTCATCAACGACGCCGCCGGCAACTACGTCCAGGGCGCGCGCCTCTCACTCACCGGCACCGCGTGCAACGGGATCACCGACACCCAGGGTCGTTTCCTTTTCGGCGCTTTACCGCACGGCGACTATCGCATCCGCGCCGAATCCGTCGGCAACGACGCCGGTGAACTCACCGTTTACGTGACCGCCGGCGCCACCATCCCTGCCACGTTGCGGCTCGGCTCCGAGGTCATCGACCTAGAGAAACTCATGGTCACCGGTCAGGCCGAAGGGCAGGCGCAGGCGCTCAGCCCTAGGTATGATCCGGGGAGATAGGTGACACTTAATCCGGGGTGATAGGTAACAGTCTTGGGCGCTATGCCCTGGCAAAACCTAACGCCCATGGAAGAGATCAACCGGTTCGTCATCCTCGCCCAAAGCGGACGCTTCAGCGTCA
>JACMRG010000103.1 GCA_014376585.1 Opitutaceae bacterium
GAAGTTCAGCACCTCCATGCTCACATTGCCCCGCTCAACGGGCAAACTGTCCTGGATTCGTTGCAGATGCGCCTCGGTCAGTTCCATTCCTCCTGCCTACACTTCTACCCCACTTTGGCAATTGTGTTAACAGGCCCTAGGGCAGTCTCGCGGCCATCGGTCCGATCGCCACATCCCTCGGACCATCAGTTTTCCCGGGCGCACGGCCGCGTGCTGGAAGCCTTGCAGATCGTGCTGATCACGGCGGGCCGCGGGCAACTGAAGCGACGAGGGGCCAAGCCGCAAATCGTCGAGGCCGGCATGGCGTTCATCCTTCTTCCGAAAGTCTGGCACCGTTACCGGCCCGATTCCGAGACGGGCTGGACGGAAAGCTGGCTGGAGGCGCAGGGCCCGGTGGCAGACGGCCTGCTGGCCAAGGCCGTCTTCGCGCCCGACGAGGTTCTGCGCGTCGGCGCGCTCGCCGCCGGCCTCGATATCGCGTTGGAATCCGCGCACGCCCTCGCGCGCCTGGCCGGCCCCGCCTTCGACCCCGGGCTGGCCGCCCGCACCTTCGGCGTGCTGGCCGCGTGAGCGCGCATCGGAGAAAGCCAGCTTGAACCGACCCGCGTGCGCCGCGCCGTGCTCGCGACCGAGCGCTACTTCGCCGAGCACCACGCCAAACTCGTCAACGTCGAGGCGCTCGCCCGCCGCCTCGGCGTGGCCTACTCGCATTTTCGCCGCGCGTTCCTGGCGCACACCGGTTTCCCCGCGTGGAAATATGTCGTCCACCTCCGCCTCACGCAGGCGCGCCGCTTCCTCGTCGGCAGCGACGCCACGCTCGACGATATCGCCGCGCGTCTGGGTTTCAGCTCGGGCTTTCACTTCTCCGCCGCCTTCAAACAGCGCTACGGCGTCTACCCCGCCCGCTGGCGCCGGAAGATGCAGGCCGGCGGCGGCCGCGCGAATCCGCCGGCGTAGTCGCAATGATGCGCCCGCGCCCATTCCGCAAAAAACCGCTCGCCCCGCGCTGCGGCAGATTCTATATGCGAAAGGTCAGAACGCAGATTCCTCCTTCGCGCGCCCTGTGTTAGTTTCTCGGCGACACTCGTCAACCGGCGGCACTCGTGTGCGCCAAAACCCCAAACCCGACCCGACTATGAATGCTTACCAATCCGCGCGCAGCCTTACGCTCGCGCTCTGCCTCGCCCCCGCGGCGCTGCTCGCCCAGTCCAACCCGCCCCCCCCCGCCGCCGCGAAAGAGGAGACCGCCCCCCTCCCCCCCTCCGGCGTTCCCGCCGCCACCACCGGCCGCTACCAGGCCACCGAGGCCACCTCCGGCAGCCGCGTGCGCATCTCCCTCATGGACTCTACCCAGAGCGTCTCCGTCGTCACCCGCGAGCTCATCGAGGATGTCGGCGCGGGCCGCGTCCTTGACGCCGCCAAATACGTCTCCGGCGTGGTCGAGTCCACCATCCCGAATTCCCTCGAGCGCACCACCGTCCGCGGCTTCCAGAGCGACGGCGCCACCATCGATGGTTTCAACTACAACAGCTTCGGCAACGTCGATCCCGCCATCGTGGACCGCATCGAGGTCGTGAAAGGCCCCAACGCCATCCTCGCCCCCCAAGGCGTCCCCGGCGGCACCATCAACATCGTCAGTAAAAAACCCCGCTTCACCGACAGCGGCAGCGCCACCGCGCAGGTCGGCCGCTACGACGCCAACCGCGCCGAAACCGATGTGAACCGCGTCCTCCTCAACGGCAAGGCCGCCTTCCGCCTCGTCGCCGC
Organism: Opitutaceae bacterium; assembly: GCA_014376585.1. Taxonomy (GTDB): domain Bacteria; phylum Verrucomicrobiota; class Verrucomicrobiia; order Opitutales; family Opitutaceae; genus Tous-C4FEB. Next base: position 1,768 of record JACMRG010000103.1, read on the forward strand.
CGGCGAACGCTCCGAGCACATCGCCGCTGGAAATTACAAGAACTCCACCACCGTCATGCCGATGTTCACCTACCGCCTGCTCCCCGGCACCGATGTGACCTTACAGGCCCAGATCTTTAACACATGGGGCGGCGCCTACGGCGGCCTCCCCGTCGATCTCTACGTCGGCACCAACGACAAGGCCAAGCTCATCGCCGGCGTCCCGCGCGATCTCGATCTCTACACCGACATGGCCTCGCGCCACTCCTCCGGCCAGTATCTCCGCCTGCTCGTCACCTCCGCGCTCACCGAACATCTCTCGATGCGCATCGCCGCCAACCGCACCGCTTACAAGGCCTCCAGCGTTGGCATTAGCATCGGCAACCCCGTCGGCACCGGCATCCTGGTCACGCGCAACGAAAGCACCGGCGCCTTCGCTTGGAACGGCGCCGTCCGCAACGACGACCCGTCCTTCAACCGCAGTGGTAACGTAGGCTTCCAAAACCGTCAAAATTACAACCTGCAGCACGACTTCGTTTACGACGTGAAGCTCGACGGCATCAAGTCCACCACCGTCGCCGGCTACGCGATTGATTACTCGAAGAACCCGAGCCACAACGTGAACTTCACCCTGCCGGCGTTCAACATCCGCAGCTTCACCGTCTCGCCCTACACGTTCACCAACCAGAGCTCCGACGCTATCGACTACCGCAAGGCCACCCAGTTCTACATCAACGAGACCGTCTCCCTCCTCGACGACCGCCTAAAGCTCAACGCCGGCGTCGCCCGCAGCAGCTACGTAAACTACCAGAACGACAAGTTCCGCAACCGCACCAACGGCATCACCCCGAGCGCCACGCTCCCCTCCGTCGGCGCCCTCTTCAAGCCCGTCCCCGGCGTCGCCCTCTTCGCGGGCTACTCGAAACAGGCCACCGCGCAGTTCGTCTCCGCCACCTTCACGCCCGCCACCCCCACGCAGGACAGCAAGCAGTGGGAAGTCGGCGCGCGCGTCCAGCTCCTCGACCAGCGCCTCTACTCGACGCTCACGTATTTTGACATCAAACAAAATAACTTCGGCGTCCCCAATCCCGCCAACGCCTTCGTCCCCGCGCCCGTGCCGCTGCTCCCGCCGCTCCTCACCAACCGCCTCGCGCACGGCGTCGAGCTCGAACTCACCTTCATCGTCTCTAAGAACCTCTCCCTCGTCGGCAACGCCACCGTCATGAGGAACCGCGACAACGACAACGTGCCCTTCCGCGGCACCGCGGAAAAGTCCGCCGCCGCCTGGCTCAACTACTCCGGTGAAAAAGGCGGCGCGCTCGGCGGCTGGTCCTTCGGCGCCGGTTTCGACTATCTCGCCAAGCGCCCCGGCGACCTCAGCCAGGCCTTCACCAGCCTGAGCACACCGACCAACATCATCCGCCAGCAGCCCTCGTTCTACCTGCCCGCACGCACGCTTATCAGCGTGAAGGCCGCCTACCGCCTCGACAAAAATTGGAAGGCCCAGCTCAACGTGGACAATATTCTGGACGAGCGCTACCTCGCCGCCAGCACCGCGCGTAACACCGTGTTCCCCGGCACCCCGATCAACCCGAAGCTGAGCGTCACCTACGCGTTCTAAAAATCCTCCGGGAGCGAGGACTCCCCGTCCGCCCCCTTCACTTCAACCCGGCGGGACTTGGCCGCATCGACGCTCGCGTCGATGCCCGAGTCCCGCCGGGTTTTTTTACTATTCCCTGTGAACGCGGAAGCCCCCGGCCGCCCCTCGCCCTCCCTGTAGCCGGGCTCCCCCACCGTTCCCCAATCCCCTTCCACTCCCACTCCGTCGGCCCGCCCGCCCGGCTGTCCTCGCCCTCGGCGCCAGGACCGGCTGGCCCGAATACAACGCCGCAAACTGCCGCCGCCAAAACTGCCGGCGCGCCCGAAGTCGTCTGGGAAAAATGGAGCCCCGCCGCCGTGGAAAAACTCCGCGCCGAGCGCCGCATGATCTACGTCGACTTTACCGCCCGCCGGTGCGCGACCTGTCAGACCAACAAGAAACTCGTCTTCACTTCCGACGCCGTCCTCCGCGAATTCGCCGCCAAAAAAATCGTCACCCTCCGCGCCGACTGGACTAACAAAGACCCCGCCATCACCACCGAGCTCGCGAAGTATCAACGCAGCGCCGTCCCGTTTAACGTGATCTGGAAACCCGGCAAACTTGGGCCGCACCTCCTCCCCGAGCTGCTCACCCCCGGAATCATTCTCGACGCCATCAAAGGCTAGCCGGAAGACGCGTCGCCCCCGTCGCGTTCTACGCCCGGCCCGACAACCGCGTCGCTTTTTCTCCCCTCGCCTCAGCCTCTCGCCCGCACGGCTGACCGCGCCGCACTCACTTCCCCGCCGACCAACCGCCGTCGACCATGAGATTGCTCCCCGTCACCCGGTATGATCCGGGGAGATAGGTGACACTTAATCCGGGGTGATAGGTAACAGTCTTGGGCGCTATGCCCTGGCAAAACCTAACGCCCATGGAAGAGATCAACCGGTTCGTCATCCTCGCCCAAAGCGGACGCTTCAGCGTCA
>JACMRG010000104.1 GCA_014376585.1 Opitutaceae bacterium
CATCACGCTCAACAAAAACACCGTCCCCTACGAGACGCGTTCTCCCTTCCAAGCCTCCGGCATCCGCCTCGGCACTCCCGCCGTCACCACCCGCGGCCTTCTCGAAACCGACATGGATGAGATCGCCGCGTGCATCCACCTCGTGCTCCCCGCCATCGGCACGCCGGACGAAGCCGCCGCGCTCGAAGCCGCCAAGCTCCGCGTCGCCGCGCTGATGAGCCGGTTCCCCCTGCCCTACGTGCTTTGAGGTGGAGCCCGTTGTCCCCCAACGGGCTTTCCCCGTGAGCGCGCGACTGACCACGGCCGCCTCCGCGCCTGCGCCCCGCGCCACACGCGCCCTTGCCAAGCTGTGCCCCTCTGCTTCCCTCGCGCTGTGAACCGGAGCCCCGCTGACGCTGCCAACCAGCCTAAACTCCCGCCTGCTTTATTTCAGCGTCACCACGTGCCTTGGCTGGCTTTCGCCCTCGGCACCGCACTCAGCCTGCTCGTCTTTGAGTTGATTCGCGTCGGTGAACGCGCCTCCTTGCGCCGCGAATTTGAACGCCGCGCCTCCAACGTCACGCTGCGAGTCGAAGACTATCTCCTGCGCAACGTCGAGCCGCTCTACGCCCTCCGCAACCTTTTCAACTATTCACAGGATGTCAGCCGCGAGGAATTCGCCGGCGCTGCCCGCGATCTCATCTCCCGCAGCGTCTCCGTGCAGGCACTGGAATGGGTGCCCCTCGTTGCCGCCGCCGACCGCGCGCGGACCGAGGCTCGGGTTCGCGCCGAGGGTTTCCCCGATTTTCAATTCACCGAACGCATCAGCGCTACCACTCTCCGGCGCGCCACCAACCGGCACCAGCATTTCCCCGTCCTCTACGTCGAGCCCTACGCCGACAACAAGCTGGCCCTCGGCTTCGACCTGGCCTCCGGCGCCTCGTGGCCTGTTCTCGAAAAAATCTCGGCGTCCGGCCAGCTCGGCGCCTCCGGCCGCCTACCCCTCCTCACCGAGAAAAATGCCCCCAACTCCTGGGCCTACATCATGCAACTGCCGGTCTATGACCGGCCTCTCGGCACCCCCAACACCACCCCCAAAGACCTCCAGCTCCGCGGTTTTATCTTAGGCGTGTTCCGGCTCCGGGATTTGCTCGAAGCGATGTTCAACCGCATGGGTGGGCTCGGGGTAGAGGTGCTTTTCCTGGATCGCTCCGCGCCCCCCGACCGGCAATTTCTCCACCATCACACCGGCACCCCCGGCACTGACAAGAGCCCGCCGACCGTCGAACAAATTTCCGCCGGCCTTCACGTCACCCTGCCCTTGGAACACGCCGGTCGTCGTTGGGAACTCTGGGCGCGCCCCGCCGACTCTTGGCTCGCCGCCCAGCCCCTCAGCCGCAGCTGGCTCGTGCTCGCCTTTGGGCTCATGTTCTCCGGCTGGCTCGGCATTTTCCTGCGCAGCCAGCAGCGCCGCACCGCCGTCATCGAGCAACTCGTTGACGAACGCACCGCCGAGTTGAGCGAAAGTCAGCGTCAGCTCGACAGCATCGTCCGCACGCTACCCGGCATGGTTTACCGCTGCCGCCACGATGCCGGGCTCACCGTGATTTACGTGAGCGACGGCACGTTCGCACTCACCGGCTACCACGGCGATGAATTCATCTCCGGAGCCATCCACTTCCGTGACATCACCCACCCGGACGATCTTTTGCGCATTAGTGACGACACCCGAACTGCTCTCAAAGAGCGCCGTCCTGTAGAGGTTGAATACCGCATCCGGCACCGTGACGGCACCTATAAATGGCTGCTCTCCCGCGGCCGAGGCATTTACACCGCCGATGGCAGCCTCCAGTTCCTCGAAGGCCTCGCCATCGACATCACCGCGCAGAAAAACTCCGAAGCCGGTCGCCTCCTGCTTGAACGCAAACTCCTCGACTCCCAGAAACTGGAAAGCCTCGGGCTCCTCGCCGGCGGCATCGCCCACGATTTCAACAATCTCCTCACCGTCATCCTCGGCAGCGCCAGTCTCACCCGACTTGACCTGCCGCCCGGTTCCACCGCCGCCGAAACTTCCCTCCGCCAGATCGAAGTCGCCGGCCAGCGCGCCGCCGAACTGTGCTCTCAGATGCTCGCCTACGCCGGCAAGGGCCGCTTCGTGGTGGAACCCGCCAACCTCAGCCTGGTTCTCGACGGTCTTCACTCCCTGCTGAAAATTTCCGTCGGTCACCGCGCCACTCTTTTCTTCCACCTCAATCCCGATCTGCCCGCGGTCATGGCCGACGCCACCCAACTCCGCCAGATCGTGATGAACCTCGTCATCAACGCCGCCGAAGCCATCGGCGACCGGGGCGGCGAGATCACCCTCACCACTGGACTCCGCGCTTTCCGCGCCGACAACCTGGCTCACGCCGCCACCGGAGCCGATCGCCCGGCCGGTGACTACGTTTTTCTTGAGGTCCGCGACACCGGGCCCGGCATGGCGCCCGGGGTGCTCGCCAAAATCTTCGACCCCTTCTTCACCACGAAATTCACCGGCCGCGGCCTCGGTCTCGCCGCCGTGCTCGGCATTGTCCGGGGCCACGACGGTGCGCTGCTGGTCGAAAGCGCCGCCGGCCTCGGCACCGCTTTCACGTTAATCCTGCCGCCCATCGCCGGCGCCGTGGCGACTCCCGCGCGCGCGGCCTCCACCACTCCCTGGCACCAAAAGGCCAGCGTCCTCGTCATCGACGACGACGACTCCGTGCGCACCGTCGCCACCGCGATGCTCCGCTCCTCCGGCTTCAACACTCAGGCCGCCGCCGATGGTCTCGCCGGCCTCGCCGCCTTCAAGGCCGAGCCCATCGGTTTCGACCTCGTCGTTCTCGACTTGCTCATGCCCGGCCTGACCGGTGAACAGACCCTCGTTGAACTCCGCCGCGTCCGCCCCGGCGTCCGCGTCCTCATCATCAGCGGCTTCAACGAAGGCGATCTCCTCACCCGCCACGCCGGCGGCGGCCAGCTCGCCTATCTCCACAAACCTTTCACGCGTGGTGATCTCGAGCGTTCGGTGCGCGATCTGCTGGACTGATCACGCCCCGTTTTCATGCCGCCCGCCCCCGCGCCAACCTCCCCGGCCCCCCGCCGCCCGTTGCTCCCGCCGTCGACTTACGGCATCGTCACGTTTCTCCTCGGCACCGCCCTCACTCTCGCCGGCTTTTTCTTTCAGCGACACGTCGCCGCCCAGGAGTCCGCCCTCGATCTCGCCCGTCGCGCTCAGAGTTATGCCGGTGCCTTGCGGGACAGCGTCCGGCTCTGCCGCGACACCTTGGAAAACATCCGCACGCTGCAGACGTTTTCCCCATCGATCAGCCAAGCCTCTTTCGAAGCCGCGGCCGCCGATAGCCTTCGCGGCTATCCCGCGCTGCAGGCCATCGAGTGGGCTCCCGTCGTGCCGGCCGCCGATCGCGCCGCCTTTGAGACCGCCCAGCGCGCCGCCGGGCTCACCGATTTCACCATCTATGAACGCATCGGCGACACCCTCACCTTTGGCCCCGCCGCCCCCGCCAAATATTATCTGCCCATCCTCTACGCCGCACCCGTCATTCCCAACCTGCCCGCTCCCGGCTTCAATCTTTCCTCCGGGCGCGGCCGCAACCTCGTCACCCGCGCCGTCGCCTCGCGCAGCATCACCCTGTCGATGCGACTTCACCTCGCCACCCGGGAGGAAAACGTCCCCGGCCTCCTCGTCTATCTGCCCGTCTATCATCTCGACGCCAACGGCGCGCCCCGCGGGGCGTTGCGCGGGATCATCGCCGGCGCCCTCCGCTTGGAAAATGTCCTCGCCGCCCTCGGCCCGCCCGAGGCCTCCGGTCTCCCTTTTGCCGACGTGCTCCTCCTCGACCGTTCGCCCGACGCCGATGGTCCCGGCCTCGGCTTCATCGGTCACGACGGCCGACCGCTCGTCGAGAATCTCCCGCCCACCACCGCCTTCAACGCCCCCGACGTGATCGTAAAGCCTTTCAAACTCTGGAGCCGGACCTGGGAACTCCGTTTCCGCCCCAATCCCGCTTGGATCGCCACGCAACGCAGCTCCTCCCCGTGGGCGCTGTTTGCCCTCGGCCTGCTCACCTCGGGTGCGCTCGGCCTCGTCGTCCACACCCGCAGCCGTCGCACCGCCTTCATCGAGCATCAGGTTGCCCAGCGCACCGCCGAACTCCGCACCGCGCAGCTGGCCCTCGCCAGCAGTGATGAACGCTACCGCGCCTTCATCAGCCAGAGCGCCGAACCCATCTGGCGCTGTGAAAATCGTGTCCCCCTCCCGCTCGACCTCACCCTCGACGCCCAAATCGACCACCTCATAGCCCACGCCTACGTCGCCGAGTGCAACGACGCCATGGCCCTCGCCTACGGCCACGCCCACGCCGCCGATCTCGTCGGCACTCCCGTCTCGGCGCTGCTCGACCCCGCCGACCCGGCCAACGCGGCCTTCCTCCGCGCGTTTCTGACCGCCCCCGGCCACCAGCTCACCGACGTCGAGACCCACGAAATCGCCCGCGACGGCCAGCCCAGAATTTTCCTCAACAGCCTCATCGGCATCGTGGAAGACGACCGCCTCACCCGTGCCTGGGGCACGCAGCGCGACATCACCGCCCGCCGCGCCGCCGAGCTCGCTTTGGCCGAAAGTCGCCGCCTCCTCGACAGCATGATGGATCAACTTCCCGGCATGTCCGTGCGCTGCACCGTCGCCCCCGGTTACCCCGCCATTTACATCAGCCGCGGCGTCGAAACCCTCACCGGCTACGTCGCCGAAGATTTTCTCTCCGGCCGCATCCGCTATGCCGATCTCATCTTTTCCGACGATCTCCCTCACGTCTCGCCTGCGATCTTCGCGGGCACTTCCACCCGCCGCCCCTTCCAGATTCAATACCGCATCCGTGACCGCCTTGGCCGCGAACATGCCGTGATCGAGGTCGGCCACGGCCTCTACGACGCCGCCGGCGAACTCGAGTTCATCGACAGTCTCGCGATCAACATCACCGCCCAGAAACTCGCCGAGGCCGAAAAACTCACCCTCGAACGCCAACTCGCCGAGGGTCAGAAACTCGAATCCCTCGGCGTCCTCGCCGGCGGCATCGCCCACGATTTCAACAACCTCCTCACCGCCATCCTCGGCCACGCCAGCCTCGCCCGGCTAAACCCCGCTCCCAGCGCCTCCGCCGAATCCCTCGCGCAGATCGAGCTGGCCGCCCGCCGCGCCGCCGAGCTCTGCCAGCAGATGCTCGCCTACGCCGGCAAGAGCACCTTCATCACCGCGCCCGTCAACCTCGCCGAACTCGTCCGCGGGACGGTCGGCCTGCTCGAGGTCAGCATCGGCAAAAACATCCGCCTCGCCCTCAACCTCGCGCCCGGCCCGCCCTCCGTGCTCGGTGACGCCACCCAGCTCCGCCAGATCATCATGAACCTGGTGCTCAACGCCGCCGACGCCATCGGCTCGGCCCCCAGCGGCTGCATCGAGATCACCGCCCTGCCCCAACGCGCCGACCGCCCGCTTTTCGCCCGCGCGATCGGCGCCCCCGATCTCCCCCCCGGCGACTACACCGCCCTCGAGGTCCGCGACAACGGCCACGGCATGCCCCCCGCCCTGCTCGCCCGTATCTTCGAACCGTTTTTCACGACGAAATTTACCGGTCGGGGGCTCGGCCTCTCGGCCGTTCTGGGCATCGTTCAAGGCCACCGCGGCGCTCTTTTTGTGGCGTCCACCGAAGGTGAGGGAACCGTCTTTCGACTCCTCTTACCTGCTATCGCATCCTCGACCGCACCCACCTCGTCCCCTCCCCGCGCCATGATGCCCAAAACCTTCCCCGGCCGCACCGTCCTCGTCATCGACGATGAGCCCGCGGTGCGCCAGATCACCACCAGCGTCCTCAAGCGCATCGGTATCACCGTCCACGCCGCCGCGAGCGGCGACGACGCCGTGGTTCTCCTCCGTGACGACCCGGTGGTGATCGACCTCGTGCTGCTCGACCTGACCATGCCCGGCCTCTCGGGCGAAGAAACGCTCCGCATCCTGCATGAGCTGCGTCCCGACTTGCGGGTCATCCTCATGAGCGGCTACAGTGAAAGCGACGCCCTGCGTCGCCTCGGCGAACAGGGCGCCGTCGATTTTCTCCAAAAACCGTTCGAGCTCGCCGCCCTCCACGCCAAGCTCGACCGCGTCTTCGGCTCGCCCTCCGCGTAAGCCGGAACCATGCGTTCGAAACCTCAAACCAGTGCCGTCCGCGAAATATCGCCCCCCCCCCGGGTGGGCTGTGATGCTGGCTTCGATCTCGCGTCCGCCCTCCGAAGATCGGGCTCTCAACTCTCAACTGCTTTCTTCCAGCTAAGTCCATGCGCCTCGCCGATCTTCGCGCCCTCGCCCTCGGCCTGCCCCACACGACCTTTGTGAAGCAATGGGGCGAGTGCCTCGTCTTCAAGGTCGCCGGCAAAATATTTCTCATCATCGCCCTCGATGCCGACCTCGCCGACGCCGTCGTCTTCAAATGCACGCCTGAAGAATTCGACGACCTCATCGAAACCGACGGCGTCACCCAAGCACCCTACTGCGCGAAACGCATGTGGGTGCGCGTCGGTGACCTCGTCGCCCTACCCTCGGCCGAGCTCAAACGCCGCATCCGACGCAGCTACGACCTCGTCTTCGCCGGCCTCCCCAAGAAGACCCAGGCCACCCTCCGCCCCGCCTGAGCGGTCGCGCCGCATCGGATCATGGTGGGCCGAGCGCACAGCCCAAACGGCCTAAGCCGGAACGATGCAGTTGAAACATCATTTCGCTCGTGGTTGCTGCGACGTTTAGGTGATCGCCGCAGGAGCCTGCTCGCAGGCGATTTCAGCTCCGAAATGGCGGGCAAGCTCGCTCCTTCAACGGCATTGTTCTGCTAACCCGAGTTCCGCAGTTCGGAAAACCGTTTCGTTCTATCGCAGCGACTTGAGCGATTTAGGGGCTGATTTTCGGCACTACATTGCTGATTTCACGGGTGCCCTTGGGTAGGCGCAGCCCGAGGTGGGCGA
>JACMRG010000105.1 GCA_014376585.1 Opitutaceae bacterium
AAACCCGCCCGCTCACAACGGGGCGTCCGGCACTACATCGCTCCAAAAAATCAACTTCCCTCGTAAACAGCTCCGCGGGAAAAACCGCTCTCCTCTGAAACTATTTTCACTCCCTGCTCCAACTGCGGAACTCGGGTTAGCAGCCCGATCACCGACACCAGCGGCATCACGAAATCCACCGCCGTTAGCGCTCCACGATCGTATTCGGCTTCAGGAGCAGCTCCTGAAAATCAGAACTGAAATCTGTCACCGGCGAGACCGCTCCCAGTTTCACCTCGCCGTGAGCGCCTTCGTATTCGCCGCGATTATTTCTGCTCGCTCGCCGCCAGCCACCTCCCACCAGACACCATCACCACCACGTCAAAACTCTGCGCAGTTTCGTTTTCATAAAATTAAAGAACCTCAGTGCGTCGCTCCGCCTCTCGCCCTCAGGTCGCGTTTTGTGCGAAGCGACGCCTCCACCGCCCGCGTCACCGCCGCCACCATAGTCTCCAGCGGCAAACTCGCCTGTCCCCCCTTCGCCTGCTCCGGCAAAAACGGCACATGCATAAATCCGCCCCGCACGCCGCGCCTCCGCCTCAACGCATGCATCAGCCCGTAGAAGACGTGATTGCACACAAACGTCCCCGCCGTCTGCGATACCTCCGCCGGCACGCCCTCCCCGCGCAACGCCGCCGCAATCGCCTTCACCGGCAACGTCGAAAAATACGCCGCCGGCCCGCCGCGCACCACTGCCCGATCCACCGGCAGCGCGCCCGCGTTGTCAGCGATCCGTGCGTCATCGACATTGATCGCCACCCGCTCCGGTGTGACCGCCGCCCGCCCACCCGCTTGCCCCACGCAGATCACCAGCACCGGCCGGGTCGCACGCAGTTGCCGCCGCAGCTCCAGAATCGACTCGCCAAACACGCACGGCAACAACGCCCCCACCACCGGGTGCCCCGCGATCACCGTCCCATGCAACTTTCGCACGATTTCCTTCGAAGGATTGATCGTCTCGCCACCAAACGGTTCGAACCCGGTGACCAACACTGTCCGCATTTTCACCGTCTTCTTCTTGATTTTTTTCTCTGTGTTCATCGGGGTAAGCTGAGGTAAAAATCTCAAGCCTACTCAAAATCGATAGACGCAAAAAATCATCAGCGCCACATTGCCCGCAAAAATCACCAGCGCGAGCGGCACCTGCGCCTTGATCACCGCGTTCTTGTCGGCGAGTTCCAGCAGCATCGCCGGCACGAGATTGAAGTTGGCCGCCATCGGCGTGAGTAACGTTCCGCAGTAACCCGAGAGCATCCCGATAGCCGCCATGATCGCCGGATTGCCTCCGTGCAGGTTCACGATGAACGGCAATCCAATCCCGCCCGTTATCACGGCAAACGCCGCGAACGCATTCCCCATCACCATCGTGAAGAGTGCCATCCCTCCGCAATAAGCCATCACCGCCACCCACGGCACCTGCGTCGGCACCGCCTGCGCCACCAGCCCCGCCACGATTTCACCCACGCCCGACTTGGCGAAAATCCCCCCGAGCGCCGCCAGCATCTGCGGCAAAATCAGCGACCACCCCAAGGTCTGCAGCAACCGACTTCCCTCGCCCGCCGCCGTCTCCACGCTCGCTCCCGTCGTCCGCAATGCCGCCGCCAGCGCGATCAGTGCCCCCAACCCCAGCGAGATCAGCGTCACCTGCTTCGCTTCCACGAGCCACACGTCGCCCACGTGCAGCTTGCCCAGCACGAGCGTCCCGATCACCGCCGTCGCCGGGATCAAAAGCGCCGGCCAAAAGATCCGGTTCTGCAAACGCTCCGCGTCGCGCTCGCGCTCTTCGCGCGTTGCTTTCGAAGTCGCCCCCGGCGCCACGTGTCCCGTCGCCGCCAACACCACCATGGTGACCACCAGGTAGCCGACCACCACCGGGGGAATCCATTTCGCCCCGGCAAACGTCACCGCCAACAACGCCCAAAACAACGCCGAGCCCCAACGCCGCGGATGCCACGCCTCGCCCGCGATCCGCGCTGCCACTACGAAGAGATAAACGCCCACAACCGCGTAACAGGCTTCGACCGTAATCAGTTTCATCGAACACCCTCCGCCTTACCCGGTCCGCTCGCCGCCACATCCCGCGCGATCCGCCGATCCAGCACGCGACACCGCCAGATCATCGCGGTAAATGCGATGATCGCCGTCGGAATTCCCCACAACGCCATCGCCCACACACTCACCGTGAGCCCCTGTGCGTCAAAAAAACCCTTCATCAGGAGGATCGCTCCCACCGCGATAAAAATATCCTCACCGAAAAAATTCCCGACATTTTCTCCCGCCGCCGCATGCGCACGGATCTGCACCACGCTCTTCGCTGGCAGCTCGCCATGCTGCGCCCGCGCCGCCGCCTCCGCCATCGGCGCCACCAACGGACGCACCGCGCTCGGATGTCCGCCGATGTTCACGCCCAGGCTGACCGATACCTGCCGCACCGCCGTGTAGAGCAGCACGACCCGCCCGGCCGTCGCCGCTTTTGACCGCCTGATCAAGACCTCTGCGCGCTCCTTCAGACCGTGCCGTTCCAGCAAGCCCACCACCGGCAGCATGAGCACGATCGGCAGTGTCATCGCCCGGTTATCGACAAAATATTTCCCCACCATCGCCATGATCTCGGTCCACGAAAACCCTGCCGCGAACCCCGTCGCCAGTCCCGCCGCCAAGACGACCAGCAGCGTGTTCACCCGCAGTGTAAACCCCGTTGCGATGATCAGCACACCGATAAGCTTAATCATAAGTCAGGAGCCAAACGTTTGGATTAAAATCCCCGCCGCCCGCAGCTCTGCGTTCAGCCGCCGCGCAAACTCCACCGCGTGCGCCCCGTCGCCATGCAGACACACCGTGTCCGCCACGATCTGCACTTCCGTCCCGTCCGTCGCGCGCACCACGCCCTCGCGCACCATCCGCAAAACCTGCGCCACCGCCACGTTCTCATCTGCGATCAGCGCATCCGCCCGCGTCCTCGGAGTCAGCGAGCCATCCGCCTGATACGTGCGATCCGCAAACACTTCGCTCGCGACCCGCAAACCCCGCGCGCGCCCCGCCGCGACGAGTTCACTCCCCGCCAGCCCAAAGAGAATCAGCGCCCGGTCACACTCATAAACCGCCGCCGCGATCACCTCCGCAGCCGCCCGGTCCCGCGCCGCCAAATTATAGAGCGCCCCGTGCGGCTTCACGTGCCGCACCGGACCAAGTTCGCGCAACGCCTCCACCTGCCCCGTGATTAATTCACCGAGCGCACCGGCCGCGAGCGCCTGCTCGC
>JACMRG010000015.1 GCA_014376585.1 Opitutaceae bacterium
GCATAGCGCGCCGCCAGCGTTGAGGCAAAATCGTTCACGGGAATCCAGACCGCTTTTTCGATCAGGCGACCGACGAGCGCCGTGCTCAGCGTGGCGGCGTTGCGGGCGAATTCACGCGGGTAGAGCATCGGGCGTGAGGGATCCACCGGGTCAATCACCCGAATGCCGGCCGCGGTCTCATAGGTGAGCACCGTATGACCGGCGACGTGATTGCCCGCGCCTGCATAATAAGAGAGGAGCTGCGGGCGCGTGACAGCGCCCCCAATCAGGAGGCGCTGGCGAAGATTGGCGACACTCTCAATGAAGCAACCGTTCAGCAACCGGTCCGTCTCCGTGGCCCGCGACGTGAAATCGGCCGGCACCACCGTCCAACTGGAAAAACCGCGATGCACGTCGCGCAACAGGGGCGCGAAGTCCGCCTTGTCCCCCTCAAGCCGGCCGCGATGCGTGGAGAAGCTCTGCGTCCCGTCCGTATCCGTGTAGAACCAGAGGACGCCGGCGAGTTCGAACACGAGCGCATGCACGGTGCGCGGGTAGTGCGCGGTCCGGCCGGTGTTCTGCACGCTGATGACCTGCGACCACACATCGGCCCCCAGAAGCACCTGCGCCCGGCGGGCGTGGGCGAGGCCAGAGTTTTCGCCGGCGGACGAAACGCTGGCGCACGCACAGAGCAACCAAAGGGCGAGGAGCGAAGAAAAGCGTTTCATGCCCCAAGAAGCGCCGCAGTCGCACGAAAGTTTCTGCAATGCGACGAGTGGTGAAATATCTGCGACCAACGACGGGGTTGCCGTGTTGTGGGGGAATGCGCGTGACGAAAGCGTGACGCGCCCCGGCGAGAGGCGACCCACGCGCACGCGGGACGCGCGCATCGCGGCGCACGGGGCCGGGCAGCTCACCCCGGAACGCAGCCCTTAACGATCAGACTATTTTGCGGTGGGGCCGGCTCTCCGAGCCAGCTTGGGTTCGGGCTCGCAGATAACCCGCGACCCACGCGGGCGGGGAGACCCGGCCCCACCTGCCTGTCATCCAAACTTTAAGGGTCCTTGGTATCAGAGCCCGGCTTTTAGCAGTGCGGCCACGCGGTCATGGTAGCCGCGGCTGAGCTTTAGTTTCGTGCCGTCCACGAGCACCACGGCATATTCACCGGCGAAGGAAGGACTCAGCTTCCGCACGCGGTTGATGTTCACGATCGTCGAGCGGTGAATGCGGATGAAATGCTTGCCGTCGAGCCGCGACTCGAGGCGCGCCATCGTTTCGCGCATGAGGTGCGCGCGACCGGCGACATGGAATTTCATGTAGTCGCCCTCGGCTTCGATCCAGTCGATCTCGTCGGCCTTCAGGAAGAAAATTTCGCCCGAGGATTTCACCAGAATGCGGTCGCGGGCGTTGGTCTCGACGCGCTCCGCGGCGACACGCGCGGAGTGATTTTGCAGGTAGCTCATGAGCTGCGTGAGGCGATCACTGGCCGAGTCTTCGCGGCGGCGGCGGGCCGCGGCCTTCGCGCGCTGGAGCGCGGCGCCGAAGCGGGCATCATCGTAGGGCTTCAGCAAATAATCCACGGCGTTCACCTCGAAGGCGCGCAGCGCGTGCTCATCATAGGCCGTCACGAAAACGACGGCGGGCGCGGTGGCGGGATTGATGCGGGCGAGCGCCTCGAAGCCATCGCCGCCGGGCATCTGCACATCGAGAAACGCGACATCGGGCTGGGCGCGCTCCATGAGTTCCGTCGCCTCGCCACCGGTGGCGGCCTCGCCGACGATCTCGATTTCGGCATCGCGCTCGAGCATGAGGCGCACGCCGCGACGGGCGGCCGGTTCGTCATCGATAATGACGGCGCGGAAACGGGCGGGCTGGGCGATGGGGGCTGGGGCGTTCATAGGCGGCAGGGAAATTCTATCTGAACGGTGACCCCCTTGCCCGGCACGCTGCTGAGCGTAAGCCGGTGCCGGGCGCCGTAAATTTTCTCCAAACGCGCGCGGGTGTTGGCGAGGCCGATGCCGGGCTGGCCGGCGCGCGCGGCGGGGAGGCCCATGCCGTCGTCGCGCACCTCGATGTGCAGGATGTCGCCGGCCACGTGGGCGAGCACATCGACGCGGCCCGGCGTGGTTTTTGGCGCGATGCCATGCAGGATCGCGTTTTCCACGATGGGCTGGAGGAGCAGATTGGGAATACGGGCGGGTAACGCCGCGGGTTCGATGGCGATGTTGACCTCGAGCCGGTCGGAAAAACGCACCTTCTGGATTTCGACGTAACGCTCCAGAAAATCCAGTTCCTCGCGGAGCGTGACCTCGGGCGCGCGATTTGGGTCGAGCGACATCCGCAGGAGCGTGCTGAGCCGGGCGATCAGAGTGACCGCGGCGTCGTTCTTCTGCTCACGCACGAGCACCGCGATGGTGTTCATCGTATTGAAGAGAAAATGCGGGCGGAGCTGCTCGCGCAGGGCCTTGAGTTCGGTTTCGATCAGGCGCGCCTCAAGTTGGGCGCTGCGCAATTCCTCGTTCTTGTATTTCTGGTAGATCTCAAGGCTGTAACCGAAGGCGAGCACGGCCCAGTAGTAGGCCATATCGATGATGTTGCGGCCGTAGAATCCTTTCAGCGCCGTCTGCCAATACCCGCGTTCAAACCTCTCCTCCGGCCAGCAGAGGTCGTAGGAATACATGCGCCCAAGATAGTAAACGGCCATGACGGTAAAACTCAGCAACAGGTGAAAAGTTACACCGCCCGCCCAACGTCCGTAGTTAAGCGGCATTTTTTCGCGCAGGAGCAGGATCAATGGCGCGAGGCTCGCCCACATGGCCGTGCGTCCGAATTGAGGGATCGCAACATACCAGAAATCGACGTGGGCCTCTTTCATACCGGCCCGCGCGTTGAGATAAAATTCCAAGGACAACATGAACCCCAGAAACGCCCAGCCTCCGGCAATGACAGCGGCCTTGGTCCAGCGGTTGTGCATCCCCATAACGGTGCGGTCGGTATCGCTCCGGCCGCCACCTCTCTTCAAGCGGATACTGTCGATTTGCGATGGACGGCTGTTTTTCAGCGACGAACGGCACCCACGCCCATCTCCAAGTCGGAGAATTCACACCGCGGTCATAAATGTCGCTCCCCCACCCCGGCCTTTCGCGAGGCCGCGCGCGGGCACCCGCGGCGGCGGTGGACTCAGCCCAGGCGGCGCTCCGCCGAGAGCGCCGCGCCCACAATGCCCGCCTCGTTGAAAAATTCGGCCGGCACGAGCTTCGCCCGCGTCTTTATGTAGCGAAAAAACTTCGCGTGGTCGGCGCTGACGCCACCCCCGATGATGATCAACTCCGGCCAGATCATCGTCTCGAGCGTGCGGATGTATTTATCGAGCCGCCCGCCCCACTTCTTCCAGGAAAGATCCTCGCGATCCTTGATTGAGGCCGCGACGCGCTTCTCCGCCGAGTCGCCCTTGAGCGGCAGGTGGCCGAACTCGCAGGGGATCACCACGTCTTGATACGCGAGCGCCGAGCCCACGCCGGTGCCGAGCGTGAGGAGCAGCGTCTTCCCGGAAAAACCACGGCCCGCGCCCAGCCGCATCTCGGCCAGCGCCGCCGCCGCCGCGTCGTTGGTGAGCGTCACCGGGCAACCCGTCGCCGCGGAGAACAACTCCACCCCGTCGCAGCCGACGAAGGCCTTGTCCAAATTGGCGGAGGTCATGATAACCCGGCCGTGAATGACGCCCGGAAACCCGATGCCGACGGGCCCGTGCCAATCGAAATGACGCGCGATTTTCGCGGCGGCCGCCGCCATTTTCGAGGGTGTGGGCAGCTTGGGCGTCTCCACGCGGAAACGCTCCGCGAGGAGCTGGCCGGTCGTGGCGTCCACGGGCGCGCCCTTGAGGGCGGAGCCGCCGATATCGATACCGAGGATTTTCATAGGGTTACTGGCTTTCAGGAATCAACGACCGCGCGGCGCTGATCAATGGCCAAAACGCCGCGCCGAAAAAATCGGGCTTTTGGCCGCTTTCTGCGACCGGCACACCCGAGCCACCGGGCGCAACCCGCGGTCGCCTCCTTCGACGTGACCGCCAACCGGGCCACCGCGGGCGCTTAGCGACGGCGGACCGCCGCGTCGAGGTCGGCAGGTCTCCA
>JACMRG010000016.1 GCA_014376585.1 Opitutaceae bacterium
ATCGTGGCGAACCTGCCCTTCGGCACCTACGGCGAAGGGCGCGGGGCCATCACGGTCGTTCGGAATTTCTTCTACCTCGTGCACGTCGGCAACACCGGCGCGGCCTGGAGTATGTTTTCCGGTCAGAGCGTGCCGCTCGCCGTCCTCGCCCTCGCCACCCTCTTGGCGATTTTCATCTGGCGCGACGCCTTGGCGCTCCGCGAACGCCGCTCCCAACTCTGCTTCGGCCTGCTCTGCGGGGGTATTGTGGGCAATGTCGTGGACCGGCTCCGCTACGGCCATGTGGTCGATTTCATCGACCTCCACTTTGGCAGCTACGTTTACCCCAGCTTCAACATCGCAGATTCCGGCATTTGCATCGGCGTGATTCTTTACCTCTGGCACTCACTGCGGGAGCCTAAGTGATTGCAAGTGGCTGCGGCATCTTGCCGCAGAATTCTCATCTGAGATCTGCGCAAGATGCCGCGCCACGCACCCGCTCACTCGACGTTGGCAATCTGCTCGCGGATTCGCTCCAGCTCGTTTTTCAGTTCGATCACCGCGCGCGAAATCGTGAGGTCGTTGGCCTTGCTGCCGATGGTGTTCACCTCGCGGCCGATTTCCTGGAGAATAAATTCCGACTTACGCCCGATCTCGCCATCCGATTTTAGCAGCGTCGCAAATTGCTCCAGGTGGCTGCGCAGGCGCGTGAGTTCTTCCGTCACGTCGCAGCGATCCGCAAACAGCGCGATTTCCTTGAGCACGCGCTCGTCCTCAAGATTCAGCTCCAACTCCGCCGTGCGCAGCCGTTGCAGCAACTGATCGCGATAAATCGCCGGCACCGCCGGGGCGCGGGCGGCCACGGCCTCCACGTTGCGCCGCAAGATCTCGAGCCGACCGAGAAAATCGATGAGCAGCGCCTCGCCTTCCTTCGCCCGCATGGCCGCAAAGGCGCGCAACGCCGTTTCCAGCGTCGCCAGCACCGTGGCCTGCGCGGTCTCGGCCGGCGGAAAATCGTCCGGCTTGCGCTGGGCACGCGCGATATCCCACAGCAGTTCCGGGGTCGGCGTGAACGCGACACCCTGCCGCGCCGCAAAGGCCGATAACCGATCCAGCGCATCCGCCGCCGCGTCCTCGTCCCAAACTTCCTCCCGCGCCCCGGTCGCACCCGTCAGTTCAATCTGCACGTGCACCTTGCCCCGCGAAGCATAGCGCCGCGCGAGTTCGCCAATACCCGCTTCAAGGCTCTCCCACGGCTCGGGCAGTTTCATCGTGAGATCGAGGGTCTTCCGATTCACCGAGTTCACCTGCACGGTGAGCGTGTCCGAACCCAACGCCGCGATCGCGCGGCCGTAGCCAGTCATTGATTTCATAAAGTAACGCCGAGAATTTTCGCAACTTGGTTCACATCTTTGTCCCCGCGACCCGAGAGGTTGATCACAAGAATCTCATCCTTGCGCATGGCCTTCGCCCGTTTCACCCCGTGCACCAACGCGTGCGTGCTCTCCAGCGCAGGGATGATGCCTTCCAGCCGGGAAACGAGTTGAAACGTCTCCATCACCTCATCGTCGCAGGCATACGCGAAATCGATCCGCTTCTGATCGCGATAGAACGCGTGCTCCGGCCCGATCGCGGCATAGTCCAAACCCGCGCTCACGGAGTGCGTCAGCTCGATCTGGCCGTCGGCGTCTTGGAGAATGTAGGTCTTGGCGCCCTGCAACACCCCAAGCTTACCGCCTTCGAAACGCGCCGCGTGTTCGCCACGCTTAATCCCGCGTCCCCCTGCCTCGACGCCGATCAAGCGCACGGATTTCTCCTCGAGGAAATCAAAGAAGAAACCGATGGCGTTGGAGCCGCCGCCGACACACGCGATCATCTCGTCGGGCAAGCGGCCTTCGCGGGCGAGGAGCTGCGTCTTCGTCTCCTGACCGATTACGCGGTGAAAATCGCGCACCATCATCGGATACGGATGCGAGCCGAGCGCCGAGCCGAGGATGTAGTGGGTCCCGCGGACGTTGGTGACCCAGTCGCGCATCGCTTCGTTCACCGCGTCTTTGAGCGTCTTCTGGCCGGAGGTCACCGCGCGCACCTCCGCGCCCATGAGCCGCATGCGGAAAACGTTCAGCGCCTGCCGCTCCATATCGACGGCGCCCATGTAAACCACGCACTCCAAACCGAACTTCGCGCACACCGCCGCCGTCGCCACGCCGTGCTGCCCGGCACCGGTCTCGGCGATAACGCGCTTCTTGCCCATGCGCAGCGCGAGCAAGGCCTGACCGAGGGCGTTGTTAATTTTATGCGCGCCGGTGTGGAGGAGGTCTTCTCGTTTCAGGTAGATCTTCGCGCCACCGCAGTGCCGCGTGAGGCGCTCCGCAAAATAAAGCTCCGTCGGCCGTCCCGCGAATTCCTTGAGGTGGTGCTTCAACTCCGCCTGAAACGCCGGGTCGTCGCGGGCGGTCGCATAGACGATGCCGAGTTCCTGGAGCGCGGTCATCAGCGTCTCAGGCACAAAGACGCCGCCATAGCGGCCGAAGTGCCCGCCGGCATCGGGGAGCGAAAGCCGGTCGATCATGGGAGCAGCGTCAGCAGGAAGGGTGGCGGTCATGGGCAAAGGTTTTAAAAACGTGGGCGAGTCCGGAGCGGGGGCAAGTGGTCGGCTAAACGCGTTTGACGGTCACGAGCGTGAGGTCGTCGCGTTGCGGGGTCTCGCCGGCGAAGCGATTCACGGTTTCCAGGATTCCGTCGTTCATCTCCTGCGCGGGACGTTGGCGCAACGTGCGCACCGCATCCGCCAGACGGGCACCGGAAAATTCCTTGTCATCCTCGTTCGGTGCTTCGGTGACGCCATCTGTGTATAGCACGAGCACATCACCCGGATTAAAGGGCTCGGTGTGATCCAGAATGACCGTCGCAAACAACTCATCCGGCACCATGCCGAGCGGCATGCCCTCTGAGCCGACAAAGGTCGGTAGAAACGCGCCGCTCACCGTATCGAACCGCGCGAAGAGCGGCAGCTCATGCCCGGCACGGGCAAAGGTCACGGTCCCCAGCGCGGTATCGATCACCGCATAGATCATCGTCACGTAGAGCCCGTTTTCGATGTCCGCCGAGAGCGCGCAATTCAGCTCGGTGAGAACGCGGGCCGGCGAATCGTGGCGCGGGGCGATCTGGTGAAGATTGGTGCGGCAGATCGCCATCAACAACGATGCCGGGATGCCTTTGCCCGAGACGTCGGCCACGACGATGGCGAGCCGCGTGGGCGAAAGCCGGAGCACATCGTAGAGGTCACCGCCGATTTTCTGCGCGGGTTTGTAGCGCGCATCAAGGTCGAGGCCATCGATGGTCGTCGTCTTGCGCGGGAGTAGCATCCGCTGGATGCCGCTGGCGACGGAGATGTCGAGGTCGAGCTGTTGTTTCTCGATTTGGACATGAAGAAACTCCGCATTGTGCAGCGCCAGGGCGGCCTGCTCCGCGAGCGATTGTATCAGGGAAAATTCCATCGGCGTAAACGCGCGTTCGCCCGCGGGGTTGGCGACGGCCAGCACGCCGAAAAAGCGTTCGCGGAAAAACAACGGCACCGCGATCACCGAGCGCACCGTCAGCGCCGGATCATCATGCCGCACGATGCGTGCGTCGGCCGCCGCGTTCGCCAACAGTTCGCCGCGCCCGGTGGAGGCGACGCGCCCCACGATGCCCTCGCCCACCGGAAATTCCTCCGTCTTTAGCACCTGTTCGATGAATTTGGCGCGGGTGGTGAGTTTGGCTTTGGCCGCGTCCGTGAGCGGGCGGTGCGGCGGAAAGAGCCCTTCGATCGCCGCGCCGCGCATCGTGCCACGCTCGGTGCGCTCGAAAAGACACGCGCTCAGCGCGCCCGTGCAAAGGATCGAGGCGTGCACGATCCGCTGGTGCAGGTCCTGGCGCGTCAAGCCCTCGCCCAGCGCCTCGGCCATGAGATGCATGAAGTCCACCACGCGTTGGCGATCCTGCGTGGATTGCTGACGCGCCTCTTCGCTGACATCAGCCTCAGCCCGCGCCCGTAACAACGGGATGAGCATGACGACGGCTCCCACGAGGAGACCGATGACGACGGCGAAAAACATGGAGCGATTAATGTAGCAGGCGAAAAGCCCGCGGGCAATGGCGAAGGCAGGGCCCGAGCACATTCACCACCGGGAGATCGACACAGTTGTGCGCCGGGCTCTCGGCCAGAATCAGCGTTGCTCGACGCGATTCTTCAGGAATGCTAACACGTCCTGAAACTTGGCCCGATTACCCTCGTCCGCCGCGATCAGATGCTCGTGAGATTCCAGCACGTGCCGCGCCCGGTCGAGTTCGCCGCTATCGGGCACCGTGAGCGCCCGGTCGCAATTGCCGAAGTTCATTGCAGAGTCACCCACATCCACCGTGAGCAGTCGGTGCAGGCCGAGATTGCGGATCAGTTCAAGATTTCGCGCCCCCACCCGCGCCAGCACGATACTGCCGGGCGGTGCCGCCTTCCGCAGCTCAAGCGCCACGCCGGCCAGCACGCCCAGAAACGTGCTGTCCATGGTGGAGCATCGCTGAAAATCGATCACGAAGCGCTGCTTGCCCTGCCGCAGCATCTCTCCGACGAAATCGCGCAGGGAAGAGCTGTTTTGAAAGCAGGCCCGGCCCTCGATGCGCACCGCAACGGGGTCGGAGTAGGCATCGACGAGATAGACGGAATTGGCGGCTTCGGGCATGTTGAGATGATCTAACCCTGCTTAATCGTGCTGCACTGTCGCCGGATTAAACCCGGTGACAAGCGCGACCCCCCATTCGTTTTTGCACCAGGTGAATGCGGGGAATAAAAATACCTCAATTGTGCGCGACGATTTGACGCAAAACGTAAGGCAAGATGCCGCCGTGCTGGTAGTAATCGATCTCAATGGGCGTATCGATGCGGCAACGCACCACGACGTCCTCAACCGCGCCGGTCTTGCGCGTGATCTTCAACGTGAGGTCCTGCTGCGGCTTGATCGAGCCATCGAGGCCGACGACGTCGTAGGTCTCCGTGCCATCGAGCTTCAGCGTCTGCGCCGTCGTGCCGTCCTTGAACTGCAGGGGCAGCACGCCCATGCCGACGAGGTTGGAGCGGTGGATGCGCTCGAAGCTCTGCGCCACGACAACTTTGACGCCGAGGAGATTGGTGCCCTTGGCCGCCCAATCGCGAGAGGAGCCCGTGCCGTATTCCTGACCGGCGAGGATGATCAAAGGCGTGCCGGCTTTCTGATACGCCATCGACGCGTCGTAGATCGAGGTCTTCAAGCCATCCGCGCCGATGGTGTTTCCGCCCTCTTCCCCGCCGAGCATCAGGTTTTTGATGCGGACATTGGCGAACGTGCCGCGAGTCATGATGCGGTCGTTGCCGCGACGTGAGCCGTAGGAGTTGAAGTCTTCAAACGCGACGCCGTTTTCGAGGAGGAACTTGCCCGCGGGCGAGCTCTTCTTAATCGCGCCGGCCGGCGAGATGTGGTCGGTCGTGACGGAGTCGCCGAAGATGCCGAGCGCGCGGGCGCCGGTGATGGGCTTGATGGAGCCGGGCGTGAGCGAGAAGTTCGTGAAGAACGGCGGCTCCTGGATGTAGGTCGATTTTTCCTCAAAGGCGTAGACGTTGCCCGTCGTGGACGGGATCTCGTTCCACTTTGGATTCTGCTCGGCGAAGTTGATGTAGAGCCGGCGGAACACCTCGGGCTTGAGCGCGGCCTGCATCTGATCGCGCACCTCCTGAAGCGTGGGCCAGATGTCTTTCAAAAAGACCGGCGCGCCGGCTTGATCCTGGCCGAGTGGCTCCGTCGAAAGGTCGATGTCCACGCGGCCCGCGAGGGCGAACGCGACGACCAGTGGTGGCGACATCAGGAAGTTGGACTTGATGTTCTGATGAACACGCGCCTCGAAATTACGGTTCCCGGAGAGCACAGAGGCCGCCACGAGATCGTTCTTCACAACGGCTTCCTCGATCGGCGCCGCGAGCGGGCCGGAGTTGCCGATACAGGTGGTGCAGCCATAACCGACTGTCTGGAAGCCGAGTTGGTCGAGGTAAGGCGTGAGGCCGGTCTTATCGAGGTAGTCGGTGACGACACGCGAGCCGGGCGCGAGCGACGATTTCACGAGCGGGTTGACCTTGAGGCCCTTGGCGACGGCTTTCTTGGCGAGAAGACCGGCGGCGAGCATGACGCTCGGGTTGGAGGTATTGGTGCAGCTCGTGATCGCGGCGATCAGCACAGAGCCGTGGCCGAGCTTTGTGCCACCGATGTCGACGGTCACGGTCGAGAATTCCTCGGCCTTTTTACCGAAGCCGTTTTCGGCGACCGGCTTTGAGAACGCAGCGACGAACTCCTGCTTCATTTTCGAAAGCTCGATACGATCCTGCGGCCGCTTCGGGCCGGCAACGCTGGGTCCGACGGTCGAGAGATCGAGCGAAAGATCGGTCGAGTATTCGATGTCACCTTTTTCGGGGATACCCCAGAGATTCTGCGCGCGGTAGTAGGCTTCGTAGAGCGCAAGCTGCTTGGTATCCCGGCCCGTGGAGCGGAGGTAATTGACGCACTCCGCATCGATCGGAAAGAAACCCATGGTGGCGCCATACTCGGGCGCCATGTTGGCGATCATCGCACGGTCCACGACCGGCAGCGCGGCGGCGCCGGGGCCGTAAAACTCGACGAACTTACCGACAACCTTGGCCATGCGGAGCTGTTGCGTGAGCGTGAGCGTGAGATCCGTCGCCGTGACGCCTTCGCGCAGCGCGCCGGTGAGATAAACACCGACGACGTCAGGCGTGAGAAAATAGACCGGCTGGCCGAGCATGCCCGCCTCGGCCTCGATGCCACCGACCCCCCAGCCCACAATGCCGAGACCGTTGATCATGGTCGTGTGCGAATCGGTGCCGACGAGCGTGTCGGGGTAGTAGATGGCGCCGGCATTCAGCACGCCCTTCGCGAGATACTCCAAGTTCACTTGGTGCACGATGCCGATGCCGGGGGGAACGACCTTGAAGGTATCAAAGGCCTGCATGCCCCACTTCAGGAATTGGTAGCGCTCGCGGTTGCGCGAGAACTCGAGATCGAGATTCTTCGCCAGCGCATCGGCGCTGCCCGCGAAGTCCACCTGCACGGAATGATCGACGACCAGATCGACGGGCACCAGCGGCTCGATGATTTTCGGATTCTTGCCCAATTTCGTGACGGCCGAGCGCATGGCCGCAAGGTCCACGAGGAGCGGAACGCCGGTGAAATCCTGCAGCACGATGCGCGCGACGACGAACGGGATTTCCTCTGTGCGCTCAGCCTTCGCGGCCCAGGTCGCGAGCGCCTTGATGGCGGGCTCGGCGACGCGCTTGCCGTCGCAATTACGCAACAGCGATTCCAGCACGATCCGGATCGAGACGGGCAGCTTGCCCACCGGATAACCGGCCTTTTCGAGGGCGGGCAGCGAGTAGAACGAGTGCGACTCACCGTTGGCGGAAAACGTCTGGAGCGTATTGAAGGGATTCGGGAAACTCATGGAAACGTAAGATTTTCGATTGGGAAATTAGCGGGAACGTGGCCCGCGAAGGGGCTGAAATTAGTTCGAGAGCGCAGCTTTGATCGCGTCGAAGTTCGGCAGATCCTTTGGCGTGGCGGTCTGCTCCGCGTATTTCACGACTCCATCCTTGCCGACCACGAAAGCCGCGCGTGCCGACGTGTCGCCGATGCCGGCGAGCATGGGAAAGAGCACGTCGTAGGCCTTGGTCGTCTCTTTGTTGAGGTCGGAGAGCAGCGTGACGCCGATCTTGTTGGTCTTGGCCCAGGCCTCTTGGGTGAACGGGCTGTCCACGCTGATCGCGTAAACCGTCGCGCCGAGTTTCTCATACTCGCCGAGTCCGCTGGTCTGATCGCACATCTCTTGGGTGCAGACGCCCGTGTAAGCCAAGGGGAAGAACAGGATCACCGTCTGCTTTACCCCGAAATTGGCGCTCAACTTGATGTCCACGAGGCCGTCGGCGGTCTTGGACTTGAGGGTGAAATCAGGGGCTTTGGAGCCGACAGCGATAGGCATATTAGCGGGGATTTTGAATTGTGAGGAAATTTCCGGGAACGACTTCCGCTACCGAATGGGGTGAGCTAGACCCCGCTCCGGCACCGCCGCAAACCGTTTTTCCTGTCAGCAGGCGCATTTCTACTTTCACAGCTCCCGCCATTAGAAACGCTCTTGCGCGCCGCCTTGTCAGAACCGTTTACTGACCGTTCTACGCATGAACCTGATCGAAGACCTCCAGTGGCGCGGCCTGTTGGCCGACTGCACCGACCTCGATGCGCTCAACAAGCGCTTGGGCGAAGGGCCGCTGGCGCTGTATTGCGGCTTCGATCCCACCGGCGACTCACTCCACGTCGGTCACCTGATTGGGCAGCTCACGCTGCGTCGCTTCCAGCTCGCCGGCCACCATCCCATCGCGCTTGCCGGCGGCGCCACCGGCATGATTGGCGATCCCTCGGGCAAATCGGCCGAACGTAATCTTCTCACCCGCGAGCAGCTCGCGCACAACGTCGCCTCGATCAAGGGCCAGCTCGCCCGCCTCCTCGATTTCGACGCAGCCGGCAATCCTGCCAAGCTCGTCGACAACGCCGACTGGACCGCACCGATCAGCTACTTGGATTTCCTCCGCGATGTCGGAAAATATTTCTCGCTGAACGTCATGCTCGCGAAGGATTCCGTTAAATCCCGCATGGAGGGTGACAGCGGCATCAGCTACACCGAATTCAGTTACCAGCTGCTGCAGGCCTACGATTTTTACCATCTGCGCAACGTCCATAAGTGCGAGCTGCAGATCGGCGGCTCCGACCAGTGGGGCAACATCACCGCGGGCACGGACTTCATCCGCAAAAAGCTCGGTGTGCCCGCGTGGGGTTGGACCTTCCCGCTCATCACGAAAACCGACGGCACCAAGTTCGGTAAGACCGAAGGCGGCGCCGTGTGGCTCGATCCGAAGCGCACGAGTTCCTACAAATTCTACCAATTCTTCGTGAACACCGACGACGCCAAAGTGGGCGAATACCTCCGCAAATTCACCTTCCTCTCACGCGCCGAAATCGAAGATCTCGAAGCCAAACACGCCGCCAATCCCGGCGCCCGGGACGCCCACAAAGCGCTCGCCCGCGCCGTGACCGCACTTGCGCATGGCGACGCCGCGCTCGCGGCCACGCTCAAGGCCAGTGACATTCTCTTCGGTGCCGAGATCGGCGATACATCTGAAGAAACGTTCCGCGACATCGTCGGCGAGATTCCGACGAAGGAGTTCGCGACCGCTCAACTCGAAGGCGTCGGCACGGGGTTGACCGATCTCCTGGTCCATTCCGGCCTGGCACCTTCAAAAGGCCAGGCGCGCAAGGACATCGAGGGCGGCGGGATTTACGTGAACAACGTAAAATCGCCCGACATCACCCGCACGCTCACGTCGGCCGACGTCCTTTTCGGAAAATATGTGCTCCTGCGCAAAGGCAAGCGCACCTATGCCGTGCTCTCGCTCGTCTAACCTGCTTTCCCCTCCCATGAAAATTCGCTCCCTCCTCCCCCTTCTTGCCCTGCTTATTCTCGCTTTTGCAGGGTGTTCCACCGTCACGCCCGGCGCCGCCGGCCCCGAACTCGGGCTACAATCGTGGACCTGCCGCAACATGAACTTTGAACAGGTCGTGGATTTCGCGACCAAGCACGGGAACAAAAAAATTGAGTTCATCGCCGCCCACATCAGCCCCGTCGCGCCCGCCGCGGAAAATCTGCGCAAGAAGGCCGTATTGGATAAGGCCGGCCTCACCGCGTATTCCTTCGGCGTCAACGGCACGAGCATGGACAAGGAAGCGAATCGGAAGCTGTTCGAGTTTGCGAAGCTCATGGGCATAAAGCTCATCATCGTCGAACCCAAGAACCTCGCCGAGTGGGACAACCTCGAGGCGCTCGTGAAGGAATACGATATCAAGCTCGCGATCCACAATCACGGCAAAGGCTCCATGTATGGTGATCCCGCCACCGTTAAAAAAATCTTCGCGGCACGCGATCCACGCATCGGCGCGTGTCTCGATATCGGCTGGGTTACCGCCGCCGGTTTCGATGCGGCTGAAATCTTCAAAAGCTACGGCGACCGCGTTTACGACATGCATTTCAAGGACAAGAAAACCGTCAGGATGGCCGACGGAAAAACCGTGTTCGAGGACACCGAGATCGGCAAGGGCGAGGCCAACTACGCCGGCCTTTTTGCCGAGATCAAAAAATCAAAATGGAGCGGCGTGATGGCGATCGAGACCGACAGCAAGGCGTTCGCTTCAGATCCGAATCAACTCGTCGGCGAGGCCCGCGTGTTCTTCGACAAAAACGTGCCGACGGCCAGGATGACGGCCTCGAAATAAACCGTTTCAGCTTCCGGAATCCGGAAAGTCCCCGGCCATGCGCCGGGGACTTTTTTTGTGCCCGCCATCCGGCCCGGGGCGAAATCAACGCTTACCGCGAACGGATTTTTTCCGCTTACGTTTGGCCTGCGGCGGCTCCCACAACTCCACTCGGTTGCCATCGCAGTCCATGATCCAACCAAATTTACCAAACTCGGATTCATCCGTTTTGGGATCCACCCACACTTTTTCTTTTTTCAGTTCGGCGAGCACTCGCTTCAGGTTGGCGACGCGAAAATTCAACATGAACGGTTTCGTGCTCGGTTTGAAATAATCCGTGTCGGCCGCGAAAGGACTCCAGATCGTGGAGCCTTTTTTCGCCGGGCGCTTTGCGTCCCGCCAAAGGAAGCTCATACCACCCCAGTCTTCCACAGGCAGACCCAAGTGTTTTTTATACCACGCGCCGACTTTCTTTTGATCGGTGGCTTTGAAGAAAATCCCGCCCAGCCCGGTGACACGTGTTTTCATATCTGCGTTTTTTGCGTGCAAATCAGCGTGGACGCACGTCGAAAAACGGGAAGGCGCCGCGCTTTAGAGCGCGTTTAGAAAGGTAGGGCGCGACCGCCGGGCGCGCCTCGGGAAAGTCCCCGGTCTCTCGCCAAACACGGCGGGCCCAGCGGTGCCGCCCCACCTTTCTGAGGCTTTTTAGACGCGCTCTTAGAAGAACATCGCTTCGCTGAGCGCGTTCTCGGGCGGAAGCAGGCTCACGGCGGCGTGTAATTCTGTGCGGCCCGTGCCGAAGTCGGCGAAGAACACTGCGGCGCCCGTGCTGACATCGCCATTCCATGAAAACGATTTCGAGTCGGCGTAGGTGAACGCCAGCGAGAGCGCGGTGGGGGCGGAGTCGGGGGGCGCGTTGAGTTTGAACTCCGCGCGGTTCTCGCCGCATTGGCCGATCCGGTCTTGCAGCCACGACAGCAGCACGCGGGCCTCGGCCGTGAGCGCGCCGCCGTGGGCGAGTGAGACTGTTTTCAAACCACCGGATAGGGCCGGCATCGGATATCGGCTCAGGAACTGACCCAGCGATTGCCGCACGGGCAGCAGGCGCGCATAGACGAGATCGCGCACGGCCTCGGGGCGCGGCCACGCGAAAGTGAGCGCGTCGGCCGGGGCGATGGCGCTGTCGAGCAGCACACGACGCGCGCGGGTGAGCAGATAACGATAATCGGCGAGCTTCACACTCTCCGTAAAGCGATGGGCCCAGTAATAGAGCGGCAGATCCGTCGAAAGGCAGATCGAGACTTGGCTCTCCAAAAATTCGCGCGCTGAGAGCGGATAGCTCAGGATGACGAATTCGCAGCAGCGGGTGTCGCCCTTGGATTTCCCGAGGAAACACTCGCCGTAAACTTTGGCGCGGATGTCAGTCACTCCGGTGTCGTCGCGCAACGGGCAGAGCACGACCACGCGGCTGGGATAACGATGCGAGAACCGCACGGCGGTCTGAAACTGTGCGACGGCGTCTTCGCTCGTCGTGTTGAGTCCGAGATGGAGCACGAAGTTGACCTGCGTGGCCTTGGTGTCGTCGGACGCGGGTGCGGGTCCACCGCTCGCGGCGGTGTCGGCCCACATTTTGGACAGACTTTTGGAGATCGAACCCACGGGCACTTCGATGCCGGGGAGCGAGTTGAAAATCGCGGGCATGGCGGGCTTACGGCTGACGCCAGGTGTGATTATTGGCGGCAACGAGCGCTTCACCGCTCGCCGGGCCCCAAGAACCCGCCGCGTAGGTATCCATGCCTTTGCGACCCTCGGCTTTCCAATGATCGAGGACAGGAGTGTAAAGTCCCCAGGAAGTCTCGGCCTCGTCGCCACGGATAAAGAGCGTGCCGTCGCCGATCATGGCATCGAGCACGAGGCGTTCGTAAGCCTCGGGCGTGTTGGAGCCGAAGGTCGTCGCGTAGCGGAAGCTCATCTTCACCGGCTGCGTGCGCGTCTCGAGGCCCGGGATCTTCGTGTTCATGATCAGGCTCAGGCCCTCGTCGGGCTGGATCTGGAACGCGAGGGTGTTGGCCGCGAGGTCGAAGCCGCCGTCCTCGGGAAACAACGTCCCGGGAGGACGCTTGAAGTTGATCGCGATTTCGGAGACGCGCCGCGCCATACGCTTGCCGGAGCGGAGGTAAAACGGAACCCCCTGCCAGCGCCAATTATTGATCGACAGCCGGATGCCGGCGTAGGTCTCGGTGGCGGATTCCGGGGCGATCCCCTCTTCCTGCAAATAGCCGGGGACGTTTTTTCCGGCCATCATACCGGCGGCGTATTGGGCGCGGGCGACATCGCCGCCCGGCCCGAGATTGAGCGGCTGGATCGCCTTCAGGACTTTGACTTTTTCGTCGCGCACCGACTCCGCGTCCATCGACACGGGCGGCTCCATCGCCGTGAGGGCGAGGAGTTGCATCGTGTGATTCTGGATCATGTCACGCAGACAGCCGCTCTGTTCGTAGTAACCGCCGCGGGTGCCGACGCCGACTTCCTCAGCCACCGTGATCTGGACGCTGTCGATATAGTTGCGATTCCAGAGCGGCTCGAAAATCGCGTTGCTGAAACGCTGCACAAGCAGGTCCTGCACGGTTTCCTTACCCAGGTAATGGTCGATGCGATAAACCTGATCCTCGGCTAACACCGAGCGGATGGTGACGTTGAGTTCGCGCGCGGAAGTGAGGTCTTTGCCGAAAGGTTTTTCGATGATAACCTTGGTCTGGTGGGGCTGGCCGAGATGCCTGCTGGCGAGGCCGCTGGCTCCGAGGTTAAGTAAAATGGGGGCGAAGACGGAGGGCGGCGTGGAGATATAAAATAGCGTCTGCACCTCGCGGCCGATTTTCTTTTCGATCTCCGCAATATGCGCGGCGAGACGGTCAAAGGCGGCTTTTTCGTCGTAACCGCCAGCGACGTAGGACGTGTTCGCGGCGACGCGGGCCCAGACATCGGCGTTCAATTCACGGCGGGAAAATTCGTTGATGGCATCGGTCGCGAGCGTCCGAAATTCCTCATCGGGAATCGCCTTGCGACCATAGCCCACGAGAAAAAAGTCGGCCGGGAGCAGGTTGTCGTGACCCAGGTTGTAAACGGCGGGGATGAGCTTGCGAGCGGTCAGGTCGCCCGAGGCGCCGAAGATGACAACGACCGTGGGTGGAGCCCCACGGTGTTTGCTGAGCCCCTGCATGAACGGATGACGCGGAGAATCGGCCATAGCGGAAAAATTTGTCGCCGCGCCCGCGGGCGAGGCAAGGGAAATGGCGGCGAATGACACGCGCCGACGCAGCGGCCCGCTCAGGGCTGAAAAT
This sequence comes from Opitutaceae bacterium, assembly GCA_014376585.1. Lineage (GTDB taxonomy): Bacteria > Verrucomicrobiota > Verrucomicrobiia > Opitutales > Opitutaceae > Tous-C4FEB. The sequence goes on from JACMRG010000016.1 coordinate 13,697, forward strand.
GCTTCGGGAAAAGCGCCGCGTTTTCGTAGTGCTGGACTTCAGGCGCCGCGCCGGGCGGCAGCGCGACCTCGACGATATCAAGACGAAAGGTCACCGGTGGCGCCACCAGCGTGCGCAAGTAGGCGGTGGCAGCGCGACGCAGCACGGATTTCTTGCGCGACGTGACCGCGTGAAAACCCGAGACCAGCGCACCCACGGCACGGGTCTTCACCTCGATGAAAACGAGCACTTCACCGTCCCGGGCGACGAGATCGATCTCCTCGCGCCGATCTCGCGGATTGCGCCAGTTGCGCGCCACGATGGCAAAGCCGCGCCTACGCCGGAGAAAATCCGCCGCCGCCGCCTCGCCCCGGGCACCGGCGTCATCGGCGGCAGGCCCAAGACCGAGAAGATTTTTCAGGCGGACGAACATGGTGGAACTGCGCGAGGATTCTCATTGCGAGGAAGGCGGGGCACTGGCAATCCCACAACTTCTCCCTAGCTTACGCGCTCCATGGCATCCTCCAACCTCGCCAACACCCTTCGCCGTTCGCTGCTGATCAAAGTCATCTCGAAACCGACGCCCAGCAAGGAGGACGTGGCCTCGGTGATCGAGCTGACGGCGGCCAAAGTCGTCGAGGCACTGCAGGCGCAGTCGATGACGTTCTACCTCGTCGAGGGTAACGACATCGCCTTCAAACAGGTTTATTACTCCCCTTCGCTCTGGGCGGGCGAACCCACCAAGCAAAAGCAGTTCGATTCCATGCAGGCCAAGCTGCTCGAACTGAAGGTGCCGCTCGGCAAGGGTATCGTCGGCAAAGTCATCGAAAGCGGCGTCCCG
>JACMRG010000106.1 GCA_014376585.1 Opitutaceae bacterium
CGGTCTTGTCGCACGTTTCACCGAGACACTTGAGAAAGGCGGCCTTCGTGGCGTCGGCACGGAAGATGTCGGCCCGGTAGTTGCCCCGGTTCAGGACATGATAGATCCCGCCCTCCGCTTCCACCCTCAGCTTTCTCGCCATGCGACCAACAAGGGCGGCCTACCGCCCTCGGTCAACCCCAAACCCCAAAGCCTGACCCTCTTTCAGGGCCTCTTTCAGGGCTCTCTTTCAGGCCTTGACCCCCTTTCAGGCCTCTTGCCGTCCTTGAGGTGGAGCAGTTGCGCCTCGTCGAGCGTGGCGGGATCGCGGCCGACGCGCGTCGCCAGTTTCCGGAGGTAGCGCAGATACTCCGCCTGCGTGGACGCGGCGAGCGAGCGGAGTTTGAGCGTCTCCGCAAAGCGGAGCAGCGATTCGGGATCGGCGGGAAACGCGGCCGGAGCCGCGGCGTCTTTCTTCCTGAGCGTGGACGAATGGGAGGACATGACCTCCAGCCTTGCTCAGATCCCGCCCGCCGGCTCATCCTTCCGCTCCGTCATGCGCTCCGCTTCACCCCCCGCTCCCGCCTCCCCGCGCCGCGCAGCGGCTTGGTTCAACCAGGCGCCAGAGCCAACGGCCCCGAGCGGCCGTGGCTCATCTTGAACATTGGGCAAAGAAAGATGATCATCACCGTAAGCCTCATTTTTTCTGCGCTCGTCACGTTTGCTTGCGCAGCGCTTGTTGCATCCGGCTACAGCGGTTTGGTTGCCTACCTACGAGAGCTGAAAGAAGAAGAACAAGCCCAGATTCCGTCCGGTTTGCGTGAGGCATTGAAGTCTCGCTGGGCGATGTCCTGGCAATCCGATATCTTCATGGAAGTCGCGCTCGGCGACCTTTCTTGGTCCCATGGAAAGGAAGTTTCTCGGAAGCTGCAGTCAGTAAGAAAGAACATCAGGCTGATGGGAGCGGGTATCGCAGTTTTCACCGTTTTATTCTTCGCGCTGCTGGTCACAAAAAAATGAAGAAAGAGCCCAACTCAGAGGGTTCTGTGGCGCCGTAGCGCGCCACGGGACCCCGGTTGAACAAGCCCGGGAAAGACGGCGGCGCGTGGCCGCAGCCTTATGCGTTTTGTGTCGGGAGCATCGACGCCGCGAGCGCCGAGCACCGCAGCGACACCCGGAGAGCGCCGCCGGTTTTCGCGCCGGCCAGCGACGTGACCCGCGGCAATTCCCACCCTCCGGCGCGATCTTCGCCCCGCCCGCACCCGCATCGGCGGACAAAAAGGGGGTCAAACTTTGCACTTTGCACTAACGAGCTGATGCTCAATTCACGGCAACCTCAGGGCTTAGTATAATAGTCAGGCTTTCGGGTTGGGCGCGGCAGACGCATTCAGGCCTGAACACCTGACCAAAGTAGCCCGATGCGGAACGCCGCCTCCGGACAGAAATCGCAGGCTTTGGCTTTTGTGTTTTCGGCATCATCCCCATCCCCGCAACCGCGCCCGCCCTGGCACCAGGCCGCGTTGCTAATCCGCCATCATCTATCACGCTGCCTCATGCGCACGACCAAAGACTCCATGGGCGAGATGCAGGTGCCGGACGACGCCCTCTGGGGCGCATCCACGCAACGCGCAGTCCTCAATTTCCCGATCAGTGGGCACCCGCTGCCTGTTCCCTTCATCAACGGCCTCGCCCTCGTAAAAATCGCCGCCGCCCGTGCCAACGAAGCCCTCGGCAAACTCCCTTCCGACAAAAGCCGCCTCATCCAGCAAGCCGCCCGCGAGATCGCTGACGGCAAACATGTCGCTCAATTTCCCGTCGATATTTTCCAAACCGGCTCAGGCACCTCGACCAACACCAACGCTAACGAAGTCATCGTCCAGCGCGCCGCCCAAATCGCCGGCGCTGCTGGCCCCCAGCTCCACGCCAATGACGACGTGAATCTCGGCCAGTCCTCCAACGACGTCATCCCCACCGCGCTCCATGTCAGCGTTGCCCTCGCCCTCCACACCCATCTCGCGCCCGCCCTCGCCGGTCTCACCGCCGCGCTGGAGAGAAAATCCGCCGCGTTTTCCGACATCGTAAAAATCGGCCGCACGCATCTCATGGATGCGACGCCGCTCACCCTCGGCCAGGAATTCTCCGGCTACGCGATGCAAGCCCGCAAGGCCGGCGAGCGCGTGCAGCGCGCGATCGACGTGCTCGGCGAACTCGCCATCGGCGGCACCGCCGTCGGCACCGGCCTCAACACTCACCCCGAATTCGCCGCGCGCGTCTGCGCGTTTCTCAACGAAGAAACCGGCCTCACCTTCCGCGAGGCCCGCAACCACTTCGAAGCCCAGGGCGCCCGCGACGACTGCGTCGAAGTCGCCGGCCAACTCGCCGCCGTCGCCGCCAGTTTCACCAAAATCGCCAACGATATCCGCCTGCTCGGCTCCGGTCCCCGCGCTGGTTTCGCCGAGCTCCGCCTGCCCGCCACCCAACCCGGTTCCTCCATCATGCCCGGTAAGGTGAATCCCGTGATGAGTGAGATGCTCGTGCAGGTCGGCCTCTACGTGCACGGCCTCACGCACACCGTCACCGCCTGCGGGCGCGACGGACATTTGGAACTCAACGTCACGCTGCCGCTCATCGCCCACTGCTTGCACGAGGCGATCCATTGCCTCGCTAACGGCGCGCGCGCGTTCACCGAAAAGTGCGTCGTCGGTCTCGAAGCCGACGCCGATCGCTGCCGCGAATTGATGGAGCGCTCGCTCATGCTCGTGACGGCGCTCAACCCCTACCTCGGTTACGATGTATCGGCGAGTGTCGCCAAAGAAGCGTTGGCCACGGGAAAGTCGCTGCGCGAGATCGTCCTCACGCGGGGCTTGTTGGATGCAGGCACTCTGGACCGAGCTCTGAACCCACGCTCTATGGTCCAAGGCGGCGAGACGGGCCTCGGAAACTTGCCCGCGTGACGGTCGGATTTAGGGCCAGCCTTTCTTTCGGACGAGACCGGAGGGCTAGGGATTCCCCGCGAAACCACCGCCCTCAGTGTGGGTCTATTTCGCCATCTTCAACTTGAACGCGCAGCTCCCCCCGCTAAATCACGCCACCATGAAATCATCCCACATCCGCCGCCTTCTCGTTTCCGTGACGGTTCTCACCGCCATCTCCGTTACCGGCCGAGGGCTTGCCCAGAATGAAAAACCCGCGCCTCCCGCCCCCGCTGAACCACCACCCGCCCCCACTTCACCTCCGTCGGTTCCGCCAGTGCCCGCCGCCCCCGAGTTTTCCTCCGCCCAATGGATCGACATCCGCGAATACTCCTACGAGCAGCGCGCCACTTTCTTTTCCGGCTTCAAAGCCGTTGAAGCCAGGGTGGACGAACAGATCGTCGGCCTGAACGCCAAGCGTGCCGCGATGGATGCCGCGACCGATACCCGTGATTGGGATCTCGCGATGCAGGAAATGATCTCCGCCCGCGCCCAACTGAAATCCACCGGGGAAGAGCTGCGCAAAGCCAAGCCCCAAGTCTGGAACGACCAGAAGGAGAAAGTCGGGCTCGCCTGGGTCCACACGCAGGACGCCTCCGCTAAGGTGAAGCTCAGCACGACGAATTGATCCGGCGCTCATTCGCCCGTTTTTCGCGAGTTTCAGCTTGAGGCGGGGTTTGCCGAACCCCGCCTCTTTTATGCTTCGCTTATCCGTGCACGCGCGCCTCGCCCTCACGCCGCCACGCCTTCCGCGCACCCAGCAACGCTCGTTTCCCACCTACGCTGCCACCGCCAACGCCGAGCCTCCGCGCTTTTTCTTCGTCGAAGCGAAACGCGGGCTCGACCTCTCCTGAAATAAAACGCTACGAATCGCTCTCCTAGTTCGTCTTTCCCGGTCCCATCGGGTCGCCCGCGCCGCCCGTTCTGCCCGTATTCACCCCCTCCCTAATCCAAACTCATGAGCGAAAACTCGTCCCCTGCCCCCGCCCCCCGCTGCGAATACACCCAAGCGTTCCTTGTGCTGCGCCTGTTCCTAGGGCTGCGCGCGCTGCTCGCCGGCCTTGAAAAATTCGAGAGCAAGGGCGCTTACTCCGTCACCGCTTACTCCGACAACATGAAACGCATGGCCTCCGGCATCACCGGCGCGTCGTTTATCCCGCTTTGGGCCTCCAATCTCTTCGCCCAGACCATCGGCTACGTGCTCGTCGTCCTCGGCGTTGCGATCCTCCTCGGCATCAAGAGCCGTTGCAGCCTCTTTCTCATGGGTCTCACTTACGTCGCCCTGTCCTTCGGTCTGATGGCCGTTCAGGAAGGCGATGGCGTCGCCTGGCTCGGTATGCACGTCGCCCTCGTCGCCGGCGCGCTGGTGCTCGTGCAGCACAACCGTTTCGCCCTCTGGCGCGACTAACCCGGCCCGGCCCAACGCCCCCGCACCGCCCGCCATGTCCGAACCTTTTTCCACCCCTCTCAGCCGCCGCGACTTCCTCAGCACGAGCGCCAAGCTCGGGGCCTTCATCGCCGCCGCCCCCTACATCGCCCGCGGCGCCGACGTCGTCGGCAAGTCCGACCAGCTCAACGTCGCCCTCATCGGCTGCGGCGAACAGGGCGGCGTGCTCCTCAACGCGGCGCTGAAAATCCCCAACATCCGCTTCAAGGCCGTCTGCGACATCTGGTCCTACCGCCGCACCTACGGCGAACGCCTCCTCAAGAAATTCGGCCACGATCCCAAGCCCTACGAGGACTACCGCGAGTTGCTCGCGTCCCACCCCGAACTCGACGCCGTCATCATCGCGACGCCCGATTTCAAGCACGCCGAGCACACGGTCGCCGCCCTCAAGGCCGGCAAACACGTCTATTGCGAGAAGCTTATGTCTAACACCGTGGAGGGCGCCCGCGCGATGGTGGTAGCCGCCCGCGAGACGAAAAAACTCCTCCAACTCGGCCACCAGCGCCGCAGCAATCCCCGTTACCAGCACGCCAAAGACCAGATCGTCACCGGCAACCGCCTCCTCGGTCGCGTCACCAATATCAGCGGCCAGTGGCATCGCGCCGTCACCGACGACTTCGGTTTCCCCGCCAATCAGGCCATTTCCGAGGCCAAGCTGCACGAATACGGCTACGCCAACATGCACGAGTTCCGCAATTGGCGCTGGTTTAAACAATACGCCGGCGGCCCGATGTCCGACCTCGGCGCGCACCAGATTGACGTCTATAACTGGATGCTCGGCGTGAATCCCCGCATGTGCATCGCCAGCGGCGGCGTCGATTACTACAAGACTCACCAGTGGTATGACAACGCCATGGCCATCTTCGAATACCCCACGAAGGAAGGCGTCGTCCGCGCCACCTACGAGGTGCTCACCACGACGAGCGCCGGCGGTGGCTACCACGAATATTTTATGGGCGACGAAGGCTCGCTGAAAATTTCCGAAAATCCGAAATACACGAAACTCTACCGCGAAGCCCGTGCGCCCGATTGGGACCAATGGACCGCCAAGGGCATCGTCGCCAGCCCCCTCTCCGGCGAAGGCGCGCCGCCTTCCGTGAAACCCTGGGAGAAAGTCGGCGTCAAAAAACTCGGCGGCCCCGCCAAGGCTTCCACCGTCGATGTCCGCGAGACGGCCGCGCTCTCCGCGTGGGATATTCCCGTCACGCTCGACAAAGCCATCCACCAGCCTCACCTCGAAAATTTCTTCGACGCCATCCGCCAGGGCACCCCGCTCAACTGCACCGGCGAGTCCGCCTTCGCGACGGCGGTCACCATCCTGAAAATCAACGAGTCCATCGCTGCCGGCAAAAAACTCACCTTCGAGCCCAGCGACTTTATCGCCTAATCCCAAAAAACTTCTCTCTCATGAAACGTTCCCGCCTCTCTCTCATTCTCGCTCTCCTCGCGCTCACCGGCGCCGTCCGCGCCGCGGACCCCGTGCCCCTCCGAGTTGAATTGCCGAAGCCGCTCTTCGCCGGCACGCCCCGCCCGATCCAGCTCCCCAACTTGGAGAAACCACGCACCGGCAAACGCCCCGATCTCATGGTCCCCGCGGGCACCGCCCTCCTTTCCAAGGGCAAGCCCGTCACCAGCAGCGACTCCCTCCCTGTGATCGGCGAACTCACGTTTATCACCGACGGTGACAAATCCGGGACCGACGGCACCTACGTGGAACTCGGGCCAACGCCACAATGGGTGCAGATCGATCTCGGCGCAGCCGCCAAAATCGCGGCCGTCGCCATCTGGCACTTCCATTCACAGGCGCGCGTTTACCACGACGTCGTCGTCCAGGTCTCCAACGACAAAGATTTCAAGGCCGGCGTCACCACGATCTTCAACAACGACGAAGACAATTCCTCCAAACTCGGCAAAGGCACCGACCTCGCCTACATCGAAAACTTCGAGGGCAAGCTCCTCGACGGCAAAGGCGCCACCGGCCGCTACGTCCGCCTCTCCAGCAACGGCAACACCTCCGACGAGCTGAACCACTATTGCGAAGTCGAGGTTTACGGCGCGCCAGCGAAGTAATGCTCCGAGGTAGAGCCCCGACCTCCGGGCGGGCTTCTCGGCTGTCGGTGCGTCATTCACCCGACGCCCTCCGGAAAAGAAAGGGCGGACATTTTGTCCGCCCTTTCTTGTGCCCGCTCCGCCCGCCCCACTAACTTCGCCCCATGCCTTCCCCCGTGAGCCGCTGGCTGCCCCTCGCACTCGTTGCGTTGGTCGCGCTCTGGCTGCGGACGCACGACCTTGCCTCGCGACCCATGCACGCCGACGAGGCCAACCAAGCCCTGAAAACAGGCGAACTTCTTGAGCACGGCCGTTACGCCTTCGACCCTCACGACCATCACGGTCCCACGCTCTACTACGCCACGCTCCCTATCGCGTGGCTCCGCGGGGAAACCACGCTCGCCGCACTTTCCGAGACCACCGTCCGCCTCGTGCCCGCCCTCGCCGGCACTCTCGGAGTCATTCTCCTCTTCCTCCTCGCCCGATCTCTCGGCCATTGGCCCGCCCTCACCGCCGCCGCCCTGATGGCCGTCGCGCCCGCGTCCGTTTACTACAGCCGCTACTTCATCCAGGAAACGCTCCTCGTCTCCTGCACACTGGCGACGTTCGTCTGCGCCCAACGCTGGTGGCAAACCGGGCTCACGCGCTGGGCCGTCGCCGCCGGCATTTGCATCGGCCTCATGCAAGCCACCAAGGCCAGCGCGCCCCTCTTCCTCGTCGCCGCTCTCATCGCCGTTCTGCTGACCGTGCGTTCCCGCCCCGTCACTCGCCGCCCGCGCCGCGACCTCATCGCCGCACTCATCACCGCGCTCGCCGTTGCGGCGCTCTTCTACTCGTCCTTCGGCACGCACTTCTCCGGTCTGCGCGATGCCATCGGCACCTACACCGCCGTCTCCACCCGCGCCGCCACCGGCAGCGGCCACGAAAAACCGTGGTGGTATTACCTCGGCTTTTTCGGCTGGCACCGCGAAGGCGGTCTGCTCTGGCAACAGCTCGCGTTCTCCACCCTCGCCTTCTGCGGCGTGCTCGTCGCCTTCGCCACCCCGCAAAAAATCCTCCGCTGCGCCGCGCTCTACACGGCCCTCATCGTCGCCGCCCTCTCGCTCGCTCCCTACAAAACCCCGTGGCACACCGTCCACCTCGTGCCCGGCTTCGCATTCCTCGCCGCCGCCGCGCTCGCCGCGTTACCGCTCCGCCTGTTCGCGTTCGCCACGGCCGGCCTCGTGGTCGCTCTTCAATACAAGCAGACCCAACTCGCCGCCTTCCTCCGCCCCGTCGACGCCCGCAACCCCTACGCCTACGTCCACAGCTCGCCCGACGTCCTGAAAATCCGCGCCCTCGCCGAGACCGCGCTCGCCCGCGCACCCACCGGCCCCATCCGCATCATCAGCGAGGAATATTGGCCCATCCCTTGGTATCTTCGCGCCCTGCCGCCCACCTCCGTCGGCTACTGGTCCACCCCCTCCACTAGTAGCGACGGCGCCCTCATCATCGCCTCGACCACCCAAGCGGTCACCCTGCGCCCCCTTCTGCTCGGTAGATATACCGAAAGCTACCTCGGTCTCCGCCCAGGTTTCCTCCTCGTCATCTTTACACCCAAGCCCGCCGCGCCATGACGCCGACACCGCACTATTCGCTCGTCGTCCCGTTCTACAACGAGGCAGGCAACATTCTTCCGCTCACCACGAGCGCCGTCGAAGTGCTCAACCAGCTCGGCCGCGCCTACGAAATCATCCTCGTCAACGACGGCAGCACCGACGCCACCGCCGAGGAAATCGCCGCCTGCACCGCCCGCTGGCCCCGGTGCCGCGCGTTGCATCACCCCCGCAACCTCGGCCAAGCCACCGCTCTCCTCGACGGTCTTCGCGCCGCGCACGGCGAGATCATTCTCGCGATGGACGGCGACGGCCAAAACGACCCGCGCGATTTCCCGCTGCTCATCGCCCCGGTCGAAGCCGGCACGCTCGACGTCGCGTGCGGCTGGCGCCACGACCGCCACGACTCCTGGCTCCGCCGTAAAATGTCCCGCATCGCCAACGTCGTCCGCGGCCGCGTCCTCGGCGATCACCTCCACGACAGCGGCTGCCAACTCCGCGCGATGCGCCGCGAAGTCGTCGTCGCGCTCTTCCCCTTCGAGCTGCTCCAGTCCTTTCTCCCCGCCATCGCCATCGCCGCCGGCTTCCGCGTCGGCGAATTCCGGGTGCGTCACCACCCGCGCACCCACGGCGAAGCCAAATACGGCCTCCGCCAACTCTGGCTCCGCCCCACCCTCGCGATGTTCCGCCTCCGCCGCCGCCTCCCGCCCGTCCCCGCCACCCCGCGAATGTAATATAATACGTTACAAGTCGTCGGGGACGATTTGCCGAAATTTTCCTGCAATGGATTCCGCCGACTACGAATTTCACCACGAAGCGATGGCCACGACCTTCGCCATCATCATCGCCGATCATCCCGCCGAATACTCGCGTCAAGCCGCCGCCGCCGCCTTTCGCGAGCTTGCCCGGCTCGAAAGCGAACTCAGCCGCTACGTCGAATCGAGCGACATCGCCCGCGCCAACCGCCTCGCGCTTGGCGACACCATCGCCATCGGCGAAGACTCGCTTCACTGCCTGCTTCTCGCCGCCGATGTATCCCTCGCCACCGACCGCGCCTTCGACGCCGCCTACGCCTCCGAACGCTCGCCCGGCCAGCCCTCCGACGCTCCGCCCTTCACCCTCGATCCCTCCGCCCACACGCTCACGTCTCACGCCACCCGCCTCCATCTCGATCTCGGCGCCATCGGCAAAGGCTACGCCCTGGACCGCATGGCCGCGCAACTCGCCGAATGGGCCATCACCACCGCCTGCCTCCAAAGCGGCGGCAGCACCGCGCTCGGCCTCGCCGCTCCCACCGGCCGGACCGGCTGGTCCATCGGTATCGGCGATGGCCCGACGCATCGCACGCTCTCACTCAGCCATATCGCCCTCAGTGGTTCTGGCATCGCCGTGCAAGGCGCGCACCTCATCGACCCGCGCACGCAAGCCCCTTCTCCGCATACCACGCGCACGTGGGCGCTCGCCCCGACCGCCGCGCTCTCCGACGCCCTTTCCACCGCCTTTTTCATTTTGCCCGACGCCGACATCGCC
>JACMRG010000107.1 GCA_014376585.1 Opitutaceae bacterium
CGGCGGCGTTGCAGGCGATGGAAGTTCTGGGGTTGGCCTCGGGTTGAGGGTGGGTGCGGGGTGGCGGCGGGGCGGGACCGGGGGTGGTGGGTTGTAGGGCGAACTTCGCAAGCTGGAGGCGGAGTTGGGGCGGGGACGCGCTGGACTTCGCGGGTTTTTGGCCGACGGTAGCGGCATGGCAGATTTACCTTCCAAGGACACGGCCGAGGGCGGCTTTCAAGTGCGGACGTTTTTCGTGCGCAATCGCAACGCGCTCTACGTGCGGGTCGATATGAGCGAACTCTACGTGGACTACTACCTGCACCTGTCGGAGAACGGGGTGAAACCGGCACCCGAGCACGATGCGCTTTTCAAGCGGGCGCTGGCGGGGTTCGTTCTGCACAGCGTGTCGCGGCCGTGGAACGAGCTGACGGCGTGGACGATGAATTTCCAAGACCCGCGGGTGAACCTGTTTCTCACGGGCGACAACGAGACGGGCGGGGTGGCGGGGCGCGTCTTTGCGGAAAATGTGCGCGAGCTGCCGGAGAATCTTTTTTATACCGATGTGGTGCGGGGCAAAGAGCCGAAGCGGCGGAGCACGATTAATTTCACGGGCCCCGATCCGCTGGTGGCGGTGGAGAAATTTTATGACCAGAGCGAGCAGCGGCTGGGGCGTTTCTTCCAGACGGGCGAGGAGGAGTTTGCATTCGTGATCGAGCATCCCGACTGCGATCACGCGTGGCTGCGCGCGCTCACGGTGGAGCAGGTGAAGGGCATCGAGACGGCGGAGACGCTGAGCCAGCTCGAGAGCCGGGTGGTGAAGTGGCAGTGCGGCTGTAACCAGAACCGGATTATGGGCGTGCTGGCGACGGCGATGCGGAGCGATCCGGCGGATCTTTTCGGCGACGTGGAAAAAATCGAGGTGCGGTGCCCGCGCTGTGCGGCGCGCTACACGGTGACGCGCGAGGCGATGGAAGCGTTGGTGGCGGAGAAGCCGTGAGGAGAGGAAATCTTTGCCCGCCAACGGACGCCAATGCCCGCGAATGAAAATCTCGGAGACAGGACATCGGATGAGTGAGTGGGTGGAAAGACCCGGGCGAGGTTCCGCGGCGTGTCGGATCCTCGGGCGGGACGCCCGTGTCACCACGGAGCCATGAGTGAGGTTTTTAAAACTATCTGGAGCGGAATCGCGGGCGCGGGATGGCTTGACCAGGTCAATCTCGTGCTCGGGATCGCGGGGGTGGTGCTGATGGTGCGGCGCTCATTGTGGGCGTTTCCCGTGGGGCTGCTCGCGGTGACCGTGCAGGGCGTGTTGTTTTACCGGGCGCGATTTTATGCGGACGGGACGTTGCAGATTTTATTTTTCGGTGCGCTGGCGTGGGGCTGGTGGCACTGGCGGCGGGGCGACGGGCCCGACCTGCCGGTGACGCGGCTCTCGGGGCGCGGGCGGGTGATCACGGTCGCGCTGGTGGGGATCGGCACGGTGGGGTGGGCGCTGGCGGCGAGGCGCTGGACCGATGCGGTGATGCCGTGGCGCGATGCGTTTATCGCGGCGTTGCAGGTCGCGGGACAGGTGTTGCAGGCGCGGAAGCAGATCGAGAACTGGGCGCTGTTTACGGCGGCAAATCTCGTGGCGATCCCGGCGTATTTCAGCGCGAAGCTCGATTACACGGCGTTTCTTTTCGCGATTTATTTCGTGCTCGGCTTGATGGGCTGGCGCGCGTGGTGGAAGGTGATACAGGCGCAAAAAACGGCATGAGCAGGGTGAAGCGTGTGGTCGTTTCCGGGACGGAGTCGACGGGGAAAACCTGGCTGGCGCAGCGACTGGCGGCGCATTTCAGCGAGCCATGGGCGGCCGAGCACGCGCGGGAATTTTGGGATAAGCACGGCGGGATTACGGCGGCGGATCTGGATGGGTTGGCTCGCGGACAGGTGGTGAACGAAGAGGCGGCGGCGGACAAGGCGCGGCGCGTGGTGTTTTTTGACACCGATCTGATCACCTGCGTGCTGTGGAACGATCTGCTGTTTCCCGGGGCGTGTCCGCATTGGGTGCGGGCGGAGGCGGATCGGCGGGCGCGGGGTAATGCGTTATATTTGTTGTGCGACGCGGACGTGCCGTTTGTCGCCGATCCGCAACGGTGTTTTCCGGAAGCGGCGGACCGCGAGCGCAGCCGGCGGTTGTGGCGTGAGGCGTTGGTGACGCGGGGATTGCCGGTGGTGGAGATTCGAGGCGATTGGGCGGCGCGGGAGACGGCGGCGATCGCCGCGGTGGGGCGGGTGTTGGTGATTTGAAAAGGAGATTGGGTTTGCGGGCTTGCAAGTGGGAGGCGCTGTGCTTTTTGGGCGTTCTGCTTTCGTTCACCCTCCGTCTGGTTTCCACCCCCATGAAAATCGTATCGTTCCCGCGTGTCTTACTGGCGTCTCTCGCCCTCATTTTTTCCGCAGGTCTGCAGGCGCAGGCCCCGGCGCCCAAGGCGGTCGCGCCGGCCGCTGATCCGGCGGCGGCGGAATTCGACGCGTTTTTCAAACTGCGCGACCTGCCCAATACGCCGCCCTCGGGACAGCGGTTTGCCCAGCTCATCAAGGCCGGCCTGCCGTTGGTGGCGAAATATCCGAAACACCGGCGCACGCCCGAAGTGATCCGGCGGCTCACGGACGTGGCGCAGGGGTTTAACGACAAAGCCACGGTGCCGATGCGCGACGTGTGGTTTTCCCAGTTGAAACTGGCGATCCTCAATGTGCCAGGCGATCCGCTGGACGACGACGGGCGCGCGGCGCTGGCGGCGTTGAAGGCGGCCGACGCCAACGCCGAGGCGAGGCTCTCGCGGGAGAAGGACACGGTCGAGTTGGCGCGCGAGAAGATCGACGCGCTGGCGGCGATGCCGGGCGGGCAGCGGTTCGTGGCGGACGCGGAGATGGGGTTCATCGAGGTGATCAAGGCGCGCAATCCCGACGCGGCGGAAAAGATGGCGCGCAAGCTCATGGAGCATCCCGACAAGGGGCTGGCGGGGCGCGCGGCCGACGAGGTGCGGATCATGGAAGTGCGCAAGGCGCCGTTCGACCTGAAGGTGACGACGCTCGACGGGAAAGCGTTCGACGCGACGGCGCTACGCGGCAAGAAGGCGCTGTTCCTGTATTTCTGGAGCGCGGACAACGCGTCGTCGGTGAAGGAGCTGGATACGTTGAAGGAAATCTATTTCGAGCACCGTGAGCGGCTGGAAATCGTGAGCGTGAATTTGGACAGCGCGGAGAACCGAGCCAAGGTGGATGCGGTGCTGAAGGAGAAGAAAATGAAGTGGCCGCAACTCGCCGAGGGCGCGGGCACCAAGAGTGAGACGGCGGCGCGGATCAACGTGCGCAGTGCGCCGAACGGCGCGCTGATCGACAAGGCGGGGATGCTGGTGCTCCCGCGCGCGCGGGCCTGGCAGCTCGTGGGCGCGCTGAAGGCGATGGGATTTAAGTTCTGAGCGGCGACCGAAAAAGGTGGGGCCGGCTCTCCGAGCCGGCCTGGGTTCCGGAGTGCTTCGCGAGTCAAATTCAGGGCGGCTCGGAGAACCGCTCCCACCCACAGCGGGGCTTTTTCAAACGCCCTCTGAGGAATGCGCCGAGCGGGTGAAGGCGTGACGCGGAGCGGGGGCTTGCGCGGAGCCGGGCGGCGGCTACGGTGCCGCGCGATGACCGCCGCCGACATCATCGAGATGATCAAGAAACTGCCGCCGGAGGAACGGCGTGAGGTGCGCGCTTATTTTGATCAAAAGGAGAAGGCTCCGGCGGTGGAACCGCCCCGGACGATTCGGTATGCGGCGGCTGAGAAATTTAACGAAATCGCCCCGGGGTTTTTTGAGAAGCACCATGAACTTTTCCGCCGCCTCGCGGAGGCAGAGAGAAGCGAGGCCCCTACAACGCGATGATCGCGCGGTGGGCTGAGGGCGCCGGGGAGGCGGCGTGGGCATGCACGCGAACACGATGAACGACGACTACGCGGAGCGGTTTGGCGGGGTGGGGAGGCTGCTGGGGACGGCGGCGCTGGAGAAATTACGGGCGGCGCATGTCGTGGTGATCGGCGTGGGCGGGGTGGGATCGTGGACCGTCGAGGGGCTGGCACGAAGCGGCGTGGGAGCGATCACGTTGATCGATCTCGACGATGTGTGCGTGACGAATGTGAACCGGCAGTTGCCCGCGCTGGACGGGCAGATCGGGCGGCCGAAGATCGCGGTGCTGGCGGAGCGGGTGCGGCTCATCAATCCGGCGTGCAGGGTGGAGACGGTGTCGGAGTTTTTCACGGCGGCGTCGGCGGAACGCTTGATGGCGGGGAAATTTGACGGGGTCGTAGATGCCGTGGATCTCATGTCGCACAAGGCGCTGATCATCGCGGAGGCCGTGAAGCGCGGGATGAAGTGTGTGACCGTCGGGGGTGCGGGCGGGCGGCGCGATGCGACGCAGTTGCGGGCGGGCGATTTGGGCGAGTCGGGCTGCGACGAGTTGTTGCGGCAGGTGCGGAAGAAGCTGCGGCGTGACCACGGTTTCGCGGGCGGCGGTGGAAATGTTTACGGCGTGCGCTGCGTGTGGACGGAGGAGAAGCCGGTGTTTCCGTGGGCGGATGGCACGTGCCGCGCGACGGTGGAGCCGGGGACGAATTTGAAGTTGGACTGCGCGACCGGATTGGGGACGGCGGTGTGGGTGACGGGGGCGTTTGGGCTGGTGGCGGCGCAGGAGATGGTGCGGGAGATCGCGGGGTGAACGGCGGGCGTGGCGGTGGGATCGAAAGGGGTTACCACGAAACACACGAACTACACGAAAGCCGGAGGGGATCGGAGCGGGCCCACGGAATACACGGAAAAAAGACGGGAGGAGGGAAACGGACGGCCTCACGCGGAGGGCGCGGAGGCGAGAGGGGTGTGAACCCTTCCGCTTGGCGGACTGGGCGTGAGGCGATCTGGCGATCGCTCTTAAACGGAGCGCGGGTCTACGTCGGGTCGTAGGGGGCGGCGTCTTCTTTGGCGTAGATATGGGCGGCGTCGAGGTCGGCTGGGGTGTAGCCGCGGGTGACGCTCTTTTTGGATTTGCGGGCGGGCTTGGGCGCGGGGGCGAGCGGGGCGGTGAGTTGCTCGTAGCGGGCGAAGAGGAATTCCACGCGCTCGCGCTCGCTGGTGAAGACGGCTGCGCGGTAGCTTTTGTCCACGGCGCGGTCGAGGGCTTGGTGGGCCTTGAGCAGCTCGGCGGGCATGGCGAGCGGGTCGTAGAGATCGGCGAGGCTGGCGCCGGCGGCGAGGCGCGGGGCGCGGGTGTCGAGCACGGCTTGGGCGGTTTTCTCGATGGCGGTGCGCTGCGCGGGTGTCGGCTCGGGCCAGGGGAAAGTATTGTAAACCATGCTGGCGGAATACTGAAAATCACTCTTAAGGCGTCCGCTGATCGTGCGGACCCAAGCCATGTGCATCGCGGAAGATAGGACGCCGAAGAGAAAGAGGCTGGGTTCCGCGACGATATAGATTTTATTGCTCGGCACGATCGCAGGCGCGAGGAAGCCGATCGGGATGTAGGTGCGGCGTTCGGAGGAGACTTCCGGGATGGCGATAAATTTCTTCTCCGGCTGAGACATGAAGAAGAACTCCCGCGGGCGATTGGCGGCGGCGCGCGTGGGCTTGGCCGTGCTCGCCAAACGGAAATCGCGGACGGCTTCGACGCGTTGCATGACTTCCGGCAGAGCGCGCAGCTCCTGCACGGCCGCGTCCTTCAGCCACAGGCACCAACGCATGCCGCCGTTGATGAACTCCTCGGAGCCTGTAAAGCGACGGAAGAATTTTTTCGCACCGGGTTCGCGGTCGAGAAAATCAGCCCGCTCCCGGTCGGTGAAAATAAAGTGGCCGCCGTCACTCGGTTTATTGCCACAGCGCATCTCGGGCACCGGGGCAAGGGGCTCGCGCCGCTTTATCACAAAAGATTCGGATCCGGGCGTCAGATAGGGTCCGATGGGGAGCGTGCCGTGGCACTCCGTTTGATGGCCGTTGGCGTCGTATTCATAAAGTCGCTTGATCGCCACGTCGAGGTGGCCGAAGCCGATGATGACGACGTGCACTTGGGCTTTGCCGCTCGCTTCGTTGGCCCACGCAAACGTGCGGTGGGCAAAGTGAATTTTGAGGTGATGCTTGTGCAGCAGAAGGCCCCAGGCGACGGGGACCTGTTCGCCTTGAGTGATGCTGTTGGTCGCGACGAAGGCACAGCGGATCGGATAACCGCGGATGTAGGTGGCGGTTTTGACGAACCAAGAGACGACGTAATCGAGGTCGCCGATGTTGCCGAAGTCGCCGAACACTTCGGCCATGTCCGCTTTTTGGGCGGCGGTTTGATATTGTTTTCCGATAAACGGCGGATTGCCGAAGACGTAGCTGCACTGCTCGGGCAGCAGGATTTTCCACCAATCCAGCCGCAGCGCGTTGCCGTGGACGATGGTCGGGGATTTTTTCAGCGGGATGCGGCTGTAGTGGCGGCCGAAGGCTTTTGAGAACGCCATGTTCACCTGGTGGTCGGTGAGCCAGAGGGCGGTTTCGGCGATGAGGGCGGGGAATTCTTCGAGCTCGATGCCGTAGAATTGGTCCACGTTGAGACGCGCGAGGTCGCCGACGTCGAGGCCGAGGGGGAGTTGGTTGCCGTAGATGGCCTGGAGGACTTCGAGTTCGAGGGCGCGGAGTTCGCGGTAGGCGACGACGAGGAAGTTGCCGCAGCCGCAGGCGGGGTCGAGAAAGCGGAGGGCGGCGAGGCGGTCGTGGAACTGCTCGAGGAATTTCTTTCTGCCGGAGGCGGTGCGAAGCTTGGCGAACTCGGCGCGGAGATCGTCGAGGAAGAGGGGGTCGAGGACGCGGCGGATGTTTTCCTCGGAGGTGTAGTGGGCGCCTTTGGCGCGGCGTTCTTTCTTGTCCATCACGCCCTGAAAGAGGGAGCCGAAGATGCCGGGGGAGATGCGGCTCCAGTCGAAGCGGCAGCAGGCGAGGAGGGCGGCGCGTTGTTTCCCATCGGTGGCGGCGATGTCGATGCGTTCGGCGAAGAGGCCGCCGTTGATGTAGGGGAAGGCGGCAAACTCGGGCGTGAGCTTGGTGGTCCGTTTCTCGGCGGGTTCGTCGAGAGTCTGGAAAAGTTTGGCCAGGCGCTGGCCGAGATCGACGCCGTCCCGGGAGGAGGCTTCGACGAAGCGCGTAAAGGAATTCCACTCGAAGATGCCGGTGTCTTCGGCGAAGAGGCAGAAGAGGACGCGGACGAGGAAGCGCTCGAGGGTGTGGCCGGTGTAGCCGCTGTCGCGGAGTTCGTCGTGGAGGTCGCCGAGGAGCGCGACGGCCTTGAGGTTGATGTCGGGCTGGGTCTGGAAGAGCTTTTGCTCCTCGTCGCGGATGAAGGCGAAGTGGCGGAGTTTATCCGGGAGGTCGGCGAGGGTGAAGGCGGCGGCGAGCGCGGGCTTGGTTTTGCGGGCGGAGGCGAGGCCGCGGAGGTAGTCGTGGATATCCTCGCCGAGGTCGTAGAGGGCGAAGCGGTGGAAATCGGAGACGAGGACCCAGCGGGGGCGCTCGTCGGCGGGAAGGGCGTCGATGTAGTCGAAAGCCTGGCGGGCGGCGCCGTCCTTGGTTTCGGAGAGGTCGCGCCCGGTGGACTTCATCTCGACGAGGAGTTTGCCGGGCCAGAAGAGATCGATGCGGCCCTCGCCGCGGGCCTCGCGCTCGACGCGGTGTTCGAAGCGGGCGTCCACGGCGCGGCGGTCGCGGCCGAAGACGGCGAAGAATTCGTCGAGGAAGGTCTTGGCCTCGGCCTCCTCGCGTTGGGGGCCGGACCAGCGGAGGGAGAAGGCGAGGGCGCGGGCGCGCATCTCGTCGCGGGAGAGCGTGAGGACCGGAAGCGGGCTGGCGGGGGCGGCGGTCATGCGGGGAAGAGAGGCGCGGGCGGCGGGGAAAAGCTGAAAGTGCGGCGGGGAAAGGAAAACGGGGGCGGGGGCGGGAGGGGAATGTTAATCGGTGCGGGCGACGTTTTTTCGTGAGAAAGGGAC